>DPVW01000194.1 GCA_003529325.1 Candidatus Latescibacterota bacterium
AGTGCCAGGCGCACCGCCTTCAGCGCTCTCGCCCGCAGGGCACCGACGGTGATTCTCGAGGACGTCACCGTACCGCGTAGTCGGCTGGCGGAGATGGTCTCCACCATTCAGCGCATCGGTGTCACTCACGATGTGACGATTGGCACCTTCGGACATATGGGGGATGGCAATCTGCATCCCACATTCCTCACCGATGAGAACAACACCCAGGAGATGGCGCGTGTAGAAGAGGCCATGAAGGAAATCTTCCAGGCGACGATCGAGATGGGCGGCACGATTACGGGAGAACATGGCGTCGGTCTGGCGAAGAAGCCTTTCCTGCCGGCCGCCGTCGGTCCCGTCGCCATGGACCTCATGCGTCGTTTGAAGAAGGACTTCGACCCCGCAGGCATCCTCAATCCGGGAAAGATTTTCGATTGAGTCCAGCTGGACCCAACTTGCTGCGGGATCTGGACTACTCCATCGTGCAGCAGTGCATGCATTGCGGCATGTGTCTGCCCACATGTCCGACATACGCCGAGACGCTGATGGAGAGCTCCTCCCCCCGTGGTCGGATCGCCATGATGCGCGCCATCGCCGACGATCGGCTCGATGTGAGCCAGGCATTTGCCGAGGAGATGTATTTCTGTCTCGGCTGTCTGGCTTGTCAGACGGCCTGTCCCGCCGGCGTCGATTACGCCGAGTTGATCGAAACGGCACGCGCCGAAGTCGAACGTCGTGGCGTGCTTGATACACCGAAGCGAAATATGATTCGCTCCCTGCTGTTACGGCGACTGTTCACCTCTCGACGAAACTTGCATCGACTGGGTCGGCTGCTGCGGCTGTACCAGAGATCGGGCCTCGAAAGGCTGGTTCGTGTCCTAGGGCTGTTGCGACTGGCGCCCCGTTCTTTACGTGAACTGGAGCCCCTGTCACCGCGAATCAGCCCAAGATTCACCCATGAGCTATTTGCCAGCGACTACGCCCGGAAGAATCCCGAGAAGTCCACCTACAGGGTGGCCTTGCTTTCCGGTTGTATCGCCGACATCTGTTTCGCCCACGTCAACAGCGACACGATCGAGGTGCTGCAGGCCAATGGCTGCGAGGTCCTGTTGCCGGCAACACAACAGTGCTGCGGATCGCTGCACGGCCACAATGGCGAAGTGGAGCTTGCCCGCCAACTCGCTCGTGAAAATCTGGACGCCTTCGCGGCAGAGACGGGCGGACTCGATCACCTGGATGCGATCCTCGTCAACGCTGGTGGTTGTGGTTCTCATGTGAAACATTACGATCGTCTGCTGGCAGGAGACGCGGTCTATGCCGAGTGCGCCCACAGCTGGTCGCGCAAGGCCAAAGACATTCACGAGTGGCTCGCCGAGATTGGCGTACGTCCCGCGCGGCCGGCGGTTGCGCCCCATGATGAGCCGTTGCGTGTCACCTATCACGAGTCCTGTCACCTCAAGCACGGACAGAAGATCAGCGACGCGCCCCGTGCCATACTGGCGGCGATTCCCGGTGTCGAGATGATCGAGTTGATGGAGGCGGACTGGTGTTGTGGTTCGGCCGGCGTCTATAACATCACGCAGCCGGAGATGTCGATGCGCCTGCTGGATCGCAAAGTGGGTCACATTATCGATACAGGGGCAGTCGTGATCGCCAGCGGCAATCCCGGGTGCACGGTACAGATCGAGCATGGGCTGCGCCAACGGGGTTATACCGCTCGCGTCGAACATCCCGTTTCCCTGTTGGCGGCAGCCTATCGCGCCGAGTCACCGAAGGAGTAACACATGAAACACTTTGGCCTGACCTTGCAGCTCAAGTCGGATCCAGCTCTCATTGAGAAGTACAAAGCCCATCACCGGGATCCATGGCCCGAGCCCTTGCAGGGACTCGGAGAAGTCGGCGTTGTGCAGATGCACATCTTTCTACTCGGGACTCGCATGTTCATGCATATGGCCACAGTCGATGGCTTCGAACCGGCCCGCGATTTCGCCCGCTATGTCGAGCAGAATCCGAAAGCAGCGGAGTGGGACCAACTCATGCGCACATTTCAGGAGCCCGTAGCAGAAGCACAGGAAGGGGAATGGTGGGCCTTCATGGAGTGTGTCTTCGATCTGGATGACCATGCTTCCTGAGACAAGACCCGACAACCCCTGTTTCTCCTCCGGTCCTTGCGCTAAACGTCCGGGCTGGTCCCTGGAGGTACTGCAGGATGCCGCTCTCGGACGCTCGCACCGATCCGCCCTTGGCAAGAGCAAGCTGCGGGAGGTGATCGACAGGACGCGTGCAGTTCTCGGCATTCCGTCTGATTACCGCATCGCGGTGGTTCCAGCATCTGACACGGGGGCGGTGGAAATGGCGCTGTGGTCGTTGCTTGGTCCACGAGGAGTCGACGTGCTGGCGTGGGAGAGTTTTGGTTCCGGTTGGGTGACGGACCTGACCAAACAACTGCCGTTGCCAGACGTGCGTCCTTTCATCGCCGACTACGGCGAGCTGCCCGATCTGGCGCAGGTCGACATGCACCACGACATCGTCTTCCCCTGGAATGGTACCACATCCGGTGTCCGCATCCCTGATGGTGAGTGGATCTCCGATGACAGGGAAGGTCTGACGATCTGCGACGCCACCTCCGCTGTGTTTGCCATGGACCTGCCGTGGAACAAACTCGATGCTGTCACCTGGTCATGGCAGAAGGTGATGGGAGGGGAGGGGGCACACGGTATGCTCGTGCTCGGTCCGCGCGCCGTTCAGCGTCTCGAGTCCTATACCCCGACCTGGCCCCTGCCCAAGCTGTTCCGCATGACGAAGAAGGGCAAGCTGGACGAGGCGCTGTTTCGGGGCAGTACGATCAATACCCCCTCCATGCTCTGCGTCGAGGACGCCCTCGACGGCTTGCGCTGGGCGGAAGGGATTGGTGGCCTGCAGGCACTCTTGCAGAGATCCCGGGACAACCTGCAGGTGCTGGAGCAATGGGTCGCCGGCAGTGGCTCGTGGACGGCATTTCTGGCAGCGACGCGGTCGACACGTTCGTCAACCTCCATCTGCCTGCGCATCGTCGACGAGTGGTACACCGGCCATCCTGCCGACGAACAGGCGGCCTTGGCGAAGAAGCTTGTGGGGCTGCTGGAGGCGGAGCATGTCGCCTATGATATCGGCGCTTATCGCGACGCCCCACCTGGCCTCAGAATCTGGGGTGGCGCCACGGTGCAGAGCGCCGATCTGCAAGCGCTGGTGCAATGG
>DPVW01000260.1:0-223 GCA_003529325.1 Candidatus Latescibacterota bacterium
TTCTTGAGGGCCGAGTGGGCTTTCTTGTCTGCCGAAACTTGTCTAAAAACTGTCGCTGTTTCCGCCGTTGCGCTGATCGCTGGCCTACATAATGTTCCGAGGCGTATAGCACCGGGGATGAATAGGGTATCTATTCTGCCCCAATGAGCCACAATACGCCCCATATAGCCCTAAGCCGCTCCTGTGTCACTGTGCTGCCGCTGACTCTTAATCAGCGGGTCCG
>DPVW01000260.1:548-909 GCA_003529325.1 Candidatus Latescibacterota bacterium
TTCGAGTCCCTGTGGGCGCACCACATGTTAAGTTACATAGACAAGGGCACTTAGGAGGCTTAGAGGCCGATCCCGAGTGCCCTTTCTTGTTACGGGCAGTCGGTGCCGGTGTCCACCTGGTGCCCACTATTGTATCGAAGGCGCTGGATCGCAGCCCTTTCATGGTCGGGTGAAACGTGGGCGTACTTTATGGTGGTTGTCAGGCTCTTGTGTCCCATCCACCGCTGCACTGTCCTTGCGTCGATACCGCTCATTAGAGCATAAGAGCAGAAGGCGTGATGTAGTTGGTGCAGACCAATCCTGTCTTCTATCCCTGCTCGTGCGGCTGCCTTATGGAGGCTTTTACGCACGTCGTTGTAGG
>DPVW01000260.1:1238-1540 GCA_003529325.1 Candidatus Latescibacterota bacterium
AGGCCGACCGTCCGGGTTTGAGAAGATATGCGGACATCCCAAACGACGTGGATGATGGCTCAGGGCCTCCCTCAGGGGCTCGCAGAGGGGGATGCGGCGTGACTCCCGATTCTTGGTCGGGTGGTCTGCGCGAGACACGACGTTCAACTCTCCTTCTTTCACATCTGACCACTGCAGATTGAACAACTCCGCTTTCCTCAGGCCGGCGTAGACCGCGCACGCCACCAGGGCAGAGAGGTGGTCGGGCATCTCTTCGAGAAGTGAGGAGATCTCCCAAGGCTCCAGGGCTTGGTCTTGCGGCC
>DPVW01000260.1:1877-2117 GCA_003529325.1 Candidatus Latescibacterota bacterium
GTACGATACCGGCCTCTCCGGCGCTGCGTTACATAATCTTCGACGAGCGTGGGCGTGATCTCGTCCAGGTGTCTGCCCTTGAAATAGGGTGACAGGTGTACACGTACAATGCTCGCCTGAAGCTTATTGTGACTGGGGGAGTGGTTGGCCTCAGACCATGGGAGGAACTCCTTGCTGGCGAAATCAGTAAAGAGCCCGCACTGTGAGCGAGGGCATCTTCCTGCCGGCGTTGCTCCGGAT
>DPVW01000260.1:2407-2638 GCA_003529325.1 Candidatus Latescibacterota bacterium
GAGGGCATTTTCCTGCCGGCGTTGCTCCGGAGGAATGAAGTCGCCAGCAGCGATTCTCGTCCTGATCTGTGTAATGGCATCCTCTGCCTTGCGCTTAGCCCCAATCTTCTGACGGTGTCTCTTACCCTGGTAGTAGTAGTCGATCCACCAAGCGTCCTGTCTTGAATACTCCTGCCATCAGACACCCCCTCTGTGAGGTGGAAGAGATGAAGTCCCCCTCAATGCTAGCAA
>DPVW01000260.1:2957-3189 GCA_003529325.1 Candidatus Latescibacterota bacterium
GCCACCAGGAAAAATCTAGTGCCCACATGTTCCTTCTATAAAGGCGGATCGAGTCTTAGTCCCGCGACACAACAGATAGTTGTGGTGCGTCATCCGACTGTTGATTCTGCCGGGCCCAATCCTCGGCATTGAGTGCCCTTACAGGAGCCACGATCACCGCGTCAGAGAGCGGCGGCGATGTCGTCGTGCGCGTGCTGAGCAACGCCACCGCGGAGCGTACCGTCGTCGTGGA
>DPVW01000260.1:3516-3814 GCA_003529325.1 Candidatus Latescibacterota bacterium
ATTGCGGGGCAAACGAGCGTCGTCGTTGCGAATGCCACCGTGCTCGCGGCAGAGGCCGGCGATCTTACCGCCTTTAACACGCCCGCGATTCCCAACGCCGTCGCTCCGCGTGTGTTGGACGTTGTCGTCGCACCCGACAAACGCAGTGTCTCGATTGCAATGCCGGCGCACTCGTACGCGGCGGTGCGACTGCGCGTTCAGTAGTTTCTTCAAGTCTTAGTTTCTGTACTTTTCAAGAATCAGATCGGAACCTGCACCTGAATCGGCATCCCCGCCCCTGCCCCCGCTGGGCACACGA
>DPVW01000260.1:4120-15942 GCA_003529325.1 Candidatus Latescibacterota bacterium
CCCCTGCCCCCGCTGGGCACACGACTTGCATCTGCTGCCCGCTTGGTGTCATGATCAAAAACTGCTGCCCTTCACCGACGCCCGCCGGCACAGTGACTTGCATCGTCTGGTACACGGGAACGACAACGGCGGCACCAGGAGCGGGCGCAGGCGGGGCGCTCGCGGCCGGGGCCTGCGGGTAGGACGAACCACCACCACCCGTATTTGCGATCGCGTCGGCGAGGAGCTTGGTGACGGCGGCCCACGCGTGGTCGATGAATTCCCCGCTCGAGCTGTTTACCGCCAACCCACTGGTTAGCAAGATGGTGAATGTGCATTCAGCTTCTTCGCCCTCATCCTTCGCAGAGGTGACGCTTTCCGCGGCACGTACGCCGGAGACGGTGTCGCGGCCACGTGGGAGCGAGAGCATCTCCGCCACCGCACGCACTTGCGGGGGCTCGATGGTGGAGAGGGAGCGGCCACTGAAATCCCCTTCCGTGCGGGAGTGCGCGAGAATCTCGTCATAGTCCGCCTTTTCCTCTGGGTTCATGAACAATGCACGCACGTAGAAGACGATGAATGCGTGAAAGTCGCCAAAAAGATCCGCGTCCTCGGCGCCAACACCACCACCTCCCCAGTCCGCGAGTCGCATGGCTTCAATCTCGGCGGCATCGGCGTCCTCCGGACTCGACGCAAACGTGGCCAGCACGCTCGCATCGGCACCCATCATGAGCATCTGACCCAGATCAAGATCACCGTGGTTGATGCGCGCGGCATGCAGGCAGCGCATGATTCCAGCCGTGCGTTGCAAGACCAGCAGCTTGCTTCGCACGCTTGTGCAGCGGTCTCCGTCGATAAAGCCTTCCAAATCAATGGCACGCTCACCATCGGAGACCGAGACGCCGCCTGCGACCTCCATCGCCACGAGGGCGCTCGATTTGCCTTGCTGCCAGCCAAAGATGCGTGGCGTTCCCCAGCTGCACACCGCGTTTGCCGCGATGGTGGTCCGCACCTCATCCTCGCACTCCTCCAGCGAGTCGCGCTCGACGAACTCTTTGATTGCTGCCGTCATCCCGCTCGGCCCAAACGTGCCGGCATACACGATGCATCCGCCGCGGCCGAGCTCTGCGCCTTTGTGAAAAGTGCTGGCATCCGCGCGCAGGGACTCGACGAGCGAGTTGATTTCATCCTCGCTGATAGTTCCCGCGCTTGTGCAAGGGACGAGCGGTGCCCGAGGTGCTTGTCGTTGGGTTGGGAAGCCGACCATGACGGCGCGCTGGTTGGGTGCAGCAGGAGGCGCTGCCGCACGAGGAGCAGCAGCAGCGTCGTCGTACCCAAAATAGATGGTCCACGCGTAGTCCGCATCACGTTCGCCCCAGCTCACGGAGCCACCATCCTCGCTGTTGCTGTGGAGGAACTGCCCTTCCTCCGCGCAGGACTCGAGGTAGATTGTCATCCCCGAGGTAATCTCTCCGGCGTCCATGTCGGCATCAATCCTCCACTGCGCTTCCTCGGCATCTTGTGAGCCCCAGCTCATGCCTTCGTCTTCGTCTTCATCCATGTTGCTGTGAAGATACCCGCCGTTCGCGACGCTCTTGAGGTTGATGATGCTCCCGACGGAGATGTCGCCAGAGTTCCATTCGATGATCCACGCGGTGGACGTGTTCTTCGTTTTGGAGAACTTGAATCCCTCCCCCTCGCGGCTGTTGGAGTGCCAAAATTTGCCCGTGTGCTTGGACTTTAAGTAAATGATGGTGTCTTCGTCGGAGGCGGCATGGGTTGCGAACACGTTGCCCATTGGTGTGGAGTGTGGAGAACGTGCGCGGCAGTTGGAGGCGGCGGCGCTTGGCCTGCTGGTTTTGCTCGAAGGCTTGGTTGTTGGTCACAGATCGTGAGATCTCTTTCTCCACCCCAACCGCGTATTCACCCCACCCAAACTCCTCCTGAGTAGCCCGCACAACAACAACGCCTCTTGTCTAGGTCTGTGGTACTCCGCTCGCGCTCAGGAAGACTGATTTCCATCCAGTGTCGTGCCCATTCCTGGCTTCTTCGAGCGAGGCAACAGCTGCCGCGCAGGCGATGAGGCTCGCATCTCGTTGGACCGACTGCACGCCTTCAGCGAGCATATTAATAGAGTAGTATACGCTAACGCAATGGTGGAGGGGCTTTTAGACCTGTCCCGTCAAGCCTCGGACCCAGCGCTTCCACACCGGCGAGGACGCCTGGATCTCACAGGGGAAGTTTATCTTAGCAGCAGAGCAGCTTCCGCGTCGGTGTCGTGCTCGTGTCACGGGATGTCGGTGAGCAGCGGCGGATGGAAGAAGAGCTGCTCAAATCCGAGAAGCTTGAGTCCCTCGGCGTGCTGGCCGGTGGTATCGCGCACGACTTCAACAATATCCTGACGTCGATTGTCGGCTACCTGTCGCTGGCCAAGATCGACATCAAGCCGGAGTCCGAACTCTACGAGAATCTTACCGAGGTGGAGTCTGCCGCCGATCGGGCGACAGATCTGACTATCAACTGCTCGCCTTCACCAAGGGGGGCGTACCGGTCAAAAAGACCGCCTCCATGGCCGAGATTATTCGGGACTCAGCCAGTTTCACCATGCGTGGGTCGAATGTGCGGTGTGATTTTCATATCGATCCGGGGTTGTGGCCGGCTGAGGTGGACCGCAGTCAGATCAGCCAGGTGATCCAGAATCTCGTCCTCAACGCCGATCAGTCCATGCCCTCGGGAGAGGCGGAAATGCTCATTCACGGCGAGGGGCGAGTGCTCGTGCTCGACGACCAGGCATCGATTCGACAACTTGTCAGCGATCTGCTGGGACGCTTGGTTACGAGTCCAAGTGCGTCGCTGACCGGGCGGGAAGCGCTGGATGCATATGGCCGGGCGCGCACCGAAGGCAAGGGCTTCGATGCCGTGATCATGGACCTGACCGTACCTGGTGGGATGGGGGGACGAGAGGTAGCCTCACGGATCCTTGAATTGGATCCGGAGGCACGCACCGTCGTCTCCAGCGGCTACTCAGATGATCCCATCATGGCCGAGTACAGGGACCACGGATTCATGGGTGTCGTCGCCAAACCATATAATATCGGCGAACTGAGTCGGGTGCTGGCGCAGGTAATTGGCGTGGGGTCCAAGTAAGGACTCAGACCCCACGCTTCAGTTTGCGGTAGACGCCTCGCCCTCGAGGCGTTTCAGGTCAATTGTCTTCAAATAGTCCTGCAGGGCCCGCCCATCTGATGGCAGGTCGAGGACATCTGAAAACGGCCACATGTCGCTCTGCAGAAACTGCAGGGCACTCTCCTTGTCCTTGTCGTGGGAGGCCGGACCAGAGGACATGTCTTTGATGGCTTGCAGAATGACGGCAGCGGCCAAGCGCCGATGGCCGTCGAATTGGGAGCGGTAGGCGGACTTGCGTTCCTTGGCCATAACTCTCGTATCGGATCGGCTGATAGTTGTATTCGAAGTTGAATAAGCTAACCATTGGAGGGACGTCCCGACAGGATAAAATGATCCCCGAACCCCGATCGAAGCTTGTTCCAACGCCTGCTCCAACTGCCCAACCTACCCAAAAACAGTGGGTTAACCGCTCTCCGGGCCGCTAGACAAAGAGTCCCACCACGCACCCGGTGAGCATCGTCGCCAGCGTTCCGCCAAGGATGGACCGCATACCCAGACTTGCCAGGTCGCCTCGACGGTCAGGCGCGATGCTGCCGATACCTCCAATCATGATGGCAACGGAGCCGAAGTTGGCGAAACCACACATGGCGTAGACGGTGATCAGGAAGGCGCGATCGCTGAGCCCGGGTGCAGCGGAACGCATGCGGGCAGACAGGTCCAGATAGGCGACGAATTCATTTAGGATCGTCTTGACCCCCATCAATTCGCCGATGATCCCCGCCTCAGACCAGGACACGCCCATCAGCCAGCAGGGCAGCTGGAACAACCAGCCCACCACCCTCTGCAGCGTCCAGGTCCCGGTGCTTCCCAATTGTGCACCGACCCAACCCAGGGTCGTATTGACGAGCGCGACAAGACCGATGAAGGCGATCAGCATCGCCAGGATATTGATGAACAAGCTCATGCCCTCGGAGGCACCGCGGGCGGCTGCATCGAGACCGTTGAGGGTTTCTTCGGCCTCCAGTTCGATGTCGGTCCCGGAGGTCTGTGGTTGCTCCGTCTCCGGCAACATCAACTTGGCGACGGCGATCGCGGCCGGCGCGCTGATCAAGGAGGCGGTGAACAAGTGCCCAGCAATCTCGGGATGTGCAGCCGACAACATCGAGGCGTATACGACCATCACCGTGCCAGCGATGGTCGCCATACCCGCCACCATCAAGCAGAACAGTTCACTGCGTGTCATCCGAGATACATACGGCCGTATCAGCAGCGGCGCTTCGGTCATGCCGAGCAACACATTCGATGCGACACCGACGCTTTCGGCGCCACTGATTCCGAAGATGCGCTGCATGAATCGACTCAGTCGGGCGATCACCCACGGCAGGATCCCGTAGTGATAGAGAATGCGCGACAGGGAAGCGACGAAGATGATGACAGCGGCGATCTCGAGGGCGACAATCGGTCCGTAAGTGGAGATGAACTCGGGGTTGCTGACGCCGATAAAGAGCAACGACTGACCGGCCTTCTGCGAGGTCGCCTGCAACAATGTGGTCAGTGCGCCGACAATGCCGAAGATGTGGGTCCGCAGACCGGTCAACAGCAGACAGGCGGTAAGACTCAGTTGCAATCCGGTGGCGACACCGATGATGCGCCACGGGATTTTACCCTGCCGTGTACCCGCCGCCCAAGCGATGCCCAGCAGGATGACATAACCGCAGGTGCTGTGTAGCATGTCCATCTGTTTATCCTCTGCTGGGTGTCAAACCAATCGGTGTCAGACCAAGCGCGGCCAGCGTCCGCTGCACGAGATCATGAATGGCGCCGTCCGTCGACAGGCGCTGGGCTCCCGGCCACACCGGTGTCGCCGTGAGGCGGGCGGCGAAGGCTTCAAACCACGGGCTCTCCGCCCGTGACCCACGGCGACGCATGCGGCTCTGCCAGGTGCTGACGGTGGGAGCGTCGAGGTGGAGTACATCGAAGGTTGCTGGTGCGATAGCTGCCGCCAGCCGTGGCCAGAGATCGAAGTCGGCCAGTTCGGGTCCCCAACCGCCGCTGAGCAACACCGTGCGCCGGCCTACCAGGTTGGCGCAGGCACTGGTGACGGCTCCACCATACTCGAGAGGACGCAATCGTTGCCAGTAGTGGGGGTGTCCGTATGCCTCTGACTCGTCGAGTCCCTGTTGGCGCGCCGCCTCCAGGACGAACCCGCCCGCAGTCCAGTCCTTGTCGATACAGACCACCTGTGGCAGCAATCGCAGCAACTGCTGGGCGAGGGTGGATTTGCCACTGCCGGGGGGGCCGGCAAGGATGACGAGGCGGGCCTCCGGGTCCCCAACCTGGGCCGCGGCGAGGACGGCGTTCACCGTCGGTCCGGCATCATGCACTGACTCGGCGTAGCCACCACCCAGGGAGCCGGTCACGCCGAGGGTGCGCCGCGGTCCTGAGGCTCCCAACCCACCAGGTCTTTGCCGCTGGACAGGTCCCACTTCTTTTCCCCGCCCTGAGAGGCGCCGTAGATGATGGCAAACTGGGAGGTCGGGTCCTGCAGGCAGCAGGCTGTGAGTTCGGCCATGTCACGACTGGAAAGCCAGCGATTCTGTCCCGGCTCGTATTTTCTGTTGACCTCATCCGTATTGGGAAAATTGGCGATGCGGACACAATAACAGGCGATACCATACCGATCGTAGTAAAAGCGGCCCATGGCCTCCCCATAGGCCTTGCTGACACCATACATGCTGTCCGGGCGGACCGGCAGTCCGGGAGAGGAGATCGCCCCTTCGTTCTCATAAAAGCCGGTTACATGATTGGTACTGGCGAACACGACCTTTTTCACCTTGTTGATGCGGGCCGACTCGAAGACGTTGTAGGTGCCTTTTAGATTCGTGTCGAAGATCTGCTGATTGTAGAGTGTGCGTGGCGTGCCCCGACCGGAGACTGCGATCCCCAGATGGACGATGGCGTCGACCCCCTCCCCGGCTTCGATCATACACTCAAAGTTGGCCAGATCAGCAACGACGACCTGGTCACCTTGTTCCACCTCGGGAACATTGCGGTGGAAGAGCAGACGGAAGTCGTAGCGGTCGCGCAGGTAACGGCGCAAGGCGCTGCCTACCATACCGGCGGCGCCGGTGATCAGAATTCGTTGACGGGAGCTCATTTATCTCTCGGGGTTTGGGGAACCGGTCGGCGCCGGGCCAGTATCATGTCGACGACGCCGAACAGGCCGACGACGGTCAGGGCGCTGGCCAGAAGCCATGCGGCAGCGCCAGGTGCGGCGCTGGTGGCGGCGACACAGGGAATGGCGACGAGGGCTGTCAGTCCATAGAGTACGAGCACGGCCTGGGTGCGGTCCAGACCAGCCGCCACAAGACGATGGCTGACATGGTTGGTGTCTCCCGCCCATGGAGCGAGTCCGCGTCGCAGGCGCAGGCCGACAACGGTGACCAAGTCATACAGCGGAACGCCGAAGACAGCCAGCGGCAGGAACTGATACGGGAATACACCGGAGATCGTCGTCAGGCGTTCGGCGAGCAGGATGGACAGGGCGCCCCCGAGAAATCCGAGAAATAGTCCGCCCGCGTCCCCCATGAAGATCGAGGCACCGGGGAAGTTGAAGCGCAGGAAACCGACACAGGCACCGACCACGACGAGACAGAGGACTGCGGCGGGGAGGTGAATGGTGACGAGGGCGATGGTGCCAGATGTGCCCATGGTGATCGCCGCCAGTCCGGCGGACAGGCCATTCATATTGTCGAGAAAATTGAAGGCGTTGGTCAGGGCGACAAGCCACAGGACACTGACGCCGATACCCACGATTTCCGGTCCGCCGACAAGACTGAGTCGAAATCCGGGGACAGTGCCCACGAGCAGGCCGGCGAGCAGGAGTTGCACGCCGAGGCGCAGTCCCGCCGGCAGGGCGCGCCGATCGTCGGCCAGACCGAGAAGTCCCAGTACCGAAGCGGCAGCGACGACGACCAGGACCTGGCTGACCTGAACCACCGTGGGACTCCAGGCCTCGAGTGGAAAAAAGAGATACGGTGCCCACGGGCTGAGCGCGCCATCATGGAACAACCGGGGTCGCGACTCTGCAAGCCAGACCACCATGGCGCCAAGAGGCATCACGACACCGACCCAGATCGCCAGACCACCGCCATACGGTGTCGGCAGGCTATGCGTTTTGTACGCACCGGCCCCCGGGTCATCGACGAGACCGACGAGGGGTGCCAGTCGCCTCACGAGGGGGACTGCCATCGATGTCAGCAGCAGGGCGAGGACCAGGAGGCCAGACATTACCAGAGAGAGGGTCACGAGGTTAATTTATGCACTAGCACTGCGAGCGTAACAATGGGCTGTCATGGATTGTTTGCCACAGGATAAATCTGAAGAAGGAGAAGAGGGATGCTGGCCATCGATGGGGGGAAACCGGTACGCACCGAACCGCTGCCGAAACGAGCGCTGTTCGGCGAAGCGGAGAAGGCGGCTGCCATGGGGTTGTTCGATGACGCCATCGAGTCCGGGAACGCTATCGGCTACGGTGGACCGGAGGAAGCGGCGTATGAAGCAGCGGTGGTAGATTTTCACGGTGGGGGATTTGCCGATCTGGTTAATTCCGGGACGAGTGCTGTCTATGTCGCCCTCGGTGGACTCGAACTGGAGCCCGCTGGTGAGGTCGTGGTGCCGCCCATTACGGATCCGGGGGGCGTGATGCCCGTGGCACTGTTGAACCAGGTGCCCGTGGTGGCGGATGCGGCGAGGGGGACATTCAACGCCGGAGCTGAGCAGATTGCGGCGGTGCTGACGCCGCACACGCGAGCGATTCTCGTCGCTCACATCGCTGGTGAGCCCGCAGATATGGATCCGATCCTCGAGTTGGCGCGGAGTCGCGATCTGCCCGTCATCGAGGACTGTGCCCAGGCACACGGGGCTCGTTATGGGGGGCGTCTGGTGGGCACACTCGGCAAGGTGGCCGCATTTTCGACGATGAGTGGCAAACATCACGCCACCGGTCCTCAGGGGGGTGTAGTGTTCAGCACCGATGAGCAGGTGGGCTGGCGCTGCAAGCGTTTTGCTGATCGCGGCAAACCACTCGGCCTTACAGGCGGCACGTATGTGCGCGCCGGGCTGAATCTGAATGGCAACGAACTTGCCGCCGCCGTGGGGCGGGTGCAGTTGGCGCGGCTGCCAGAGATCATCGCCAGTCGACGTCGAGTGGCCATGGCGATCGCCGCAGGCCTCGACGCAGCTTCGGCGGTGCGCCTCGGTCGCGAGTTGCCGAATACGGAAGGGGTCTACTGGTTTCTGCGGGTACATGTCGATGCACAGCGACTCACCGTCGACAAGGACGGCTTTGCCGCCGCCGTGGCCGCCGAAGGCATCCCCACCAATCCCAGCTATCGGCACCTGCCTGCCGAGGCGGATTGGTTCCGGCGCCGGCGGGTGTTTCCGCCTAGTGATTACCCCTGGGGTTTGCCCGATTATCAGGGAGACCGGCAGGCGACATTTTCTTGCCCGCTCGCGGTGGAGGCCGTGGAGAGTCACTTTCTGTTGCATATCCACGAGAATTTCGGTGCTGGCGAAGTAGCCGATATCGTGGCGGCACTGCGCAAGGTGGAAAGTGCCTACTCAGAGGAGAGCACAACGTGAAAATTGTTGTTTTCGGTGGCGCCGGTTGGCTGGGCCGCGCGACGTTGTCCAACCTGGAGGCCAATGGCCATCAGGTACGCGCTTTCGATCATACACCCGAAGCGTGGGCGGCTTGGGGGGACGTGGATGGTGCCTGGGAAGGGGAGCGTATGTATGGCGACATCGTTGACTACGCCCAGGTGGAAGATGCCGTCGCCGGCTGCGACGCCGTGATCCACGTGGCGGTCTGGTTTCCAAAGGGAGGGGAGCAGGACCGCACGGACGAGACGGCTTTTCTCGTTAACCTGAAGGGGTTGTGGAATGTCCTCGAGGTGTCGAGAACGGCCGGGCTACAGCGTGTCGTGCACATCGGCTCCTGTCAGACCGTGCATTCCCAGGGCGAGTTCTTCTCCGCCGATGTGCGCCGGCCGGATGCCTCACTCTACGCCGTGACCAAGCGGTTGCAGGAAGAGATGTGCCGACAATACTGGGACGCCTTTCAATTTCCCCTCATCGTCCTGCGACCGGATTACATCGTCGACACCCGAATCGGCCTTGGACGTCAGAAAGAGAGTCTGGGCCCCGATGGACACCGCGCCGGCACGGGTTGGGTCTGTCGACACGACCTGGCAGAGGCCTGTCGTCTCGCCGCTGAGGCGGGACCGGAGATCGGTTTCGACATCTTTCACATCGTCGGTACGCCGGAGGCGGCCCAGAGCTGCAATGTGGAACGATCTCGCTCGGTCCTGGGACTCCAGTATCGGGGGGATATCGAACAGTATCGATAACGACGCCAAAGGGCTCGATAATCGCGGATATCGGGCCGTTTTTCGGCTTTGACTCCCTCTGGGAGCGCCAGTATCTTACGAAAGCTCACGGTGAATAACTTCAGTAAAACCAGAAAGGTAGGACGTCTTTGACGCCTTCCCTCAGGACGCTGGCCGTCGCCGTCACCGTCCTTTGCGCCGGTGCCGTCTATGGCCAGGCGCGCACGATCCACACCGACCATTATTACATCACCTACGTGCCCGGAACCGAAGGCACCGCCCGGCGCGTCGCCGAGGTGGCTGAGGAGATTTTTCCGCACCTGGCGGCTGCCTTCCAGTACTATGACGAGTTCGCGCCGATTCACATCCGCGTGCGCGATGACTCCGACTTCGGTAATGGCTCCGCCTCCGACTATACCAACGAAGTCAACATCTGGGCGTCCAACCTCGACTGGGAAATCCGTGGGGACCACGAGTGGATTCGAAATGCCCTCACCCACGAGATCGCCCACGTCATCACCCTGGACAAGGCGAGCAAGAAGTGGCCCTTCCGCTACGCCTTGCTGCAGGTGAGTCGCTTCGATTCGAATCCGGACATCAGTTTCGATCTGCCCCTCTACTATCAGAATACGCCCACGTGGTGGGTGGAGGGGATCGCCCAGATGGGGCCGTATGCTCTGGGCTGGGATACGTGGGACTCGCATCGCGACATGGTGCTTCGCATGGCCGTCCTCGAGGACGACATGCACTCCTACGGCGAGATGGGGTCGTTGAGCAACCGCACCGGTGGCTACTACGGCGAGATGGTCTACAACCAGGGCTTTGGGCTACTCGTTTTTATCGCCGATCAGTATGGCCGGGACAAGGTCAACGAGCTGCAGGAGCATATCGGCTTTCTCAGCTTTGAAGTCGCAATTCGTCGGGTCCTTGGCGTCACCGCCGATCAGCTCTACAAAGATTGGGTCCGGTATCTCGACGAACAGTACTCGCAGCAGGTTTCCGAGATTCGTGCGGGCGGTTTCCACGAAGGCCAGAATCTCGGCAAGGCCGTCAACGGTGGCACCCTCGACTACCACCCCGCGTGGTCACCGGATGGCACGAAGCTGGCTTTTATCTCGAGTGAGGATCGCGATTACCGTATTCCACATCTCGTCATTCATGACTTCGAGACGGGGCGCAATACCTCTCTTGACGGATACGTAGACACCCGCGTTTCGTGGTCGCCAGATAGTCGCAAGGTCTATTTCCTGCGCAATCGACGGTCCAAGAGTGAGCTCGCCTTCTACGACCTGGAGACCAAGAAAGAGCACTTTCTCAGCGCCGGTCTACGGGCTCGCGATCCGCACGTCTCCACCGATGGTCGGCGCATCGTCTTTGCCAGACTCAACGACGGCAATGCCAATCTCTGCATCATCAACGTGGATGGTACCGGTCTGACGCAGCTGACAAATTTTGAAGACGGCACGCAGATCTACGCCCCACGCTGGTCCCCGGACGGAGAGTCACTGCTGTTCAGTCTCATCCGCGGCAAGGATCGAGACATCGTCATGATGCGGTCCGACAGTCCGCCCCGACCCAAGGACTGGGGAATCCGCGACCGCACGCTCGGGCCTGACTCGTTGCGGGTCTTTCCCGATTCGCTCGCCATCCCGGCAGCGGACACTTCGGGCTTTAAACTGTTGCTGGCAACGGCTGCCGACGAACGGGACCCGCAGTGGTTGCCCGATGGCAGTGGGTATCTGTTCTCCGCCGATGTAACCGGTGTCTTCAACGTATACCGACACGACCTGGCGACGGATGAAGTCGTGCAGGTGACAAATGTCGTGGGTGGCGCATTCGCGCCCAGCGTTGCCGCCGACGGGCGCATCGTATACGTAGGATACCATGCCAATGATTTCGACCTCTTTGGCATCGAGTCCGGCACCTACGATCGCGCTGTGGACTGGGGGGATAATCTGCCGCGCGACTACTTCACCAAGGTCACATTGCCACCGCTATCCGAAGAATACACCATCACTCCTGCCTACGGTCGGCGCATCTACGACATGGTACCGATCGTGCAGGTGGGACCGACATTTATTGGCAATCAGTTCGGCCTCAACCAAGTCAGCGCTGGGGGGTTCCTGCAGGTGTCCAATATCTGGGGTCGTGACCAGCTGACGACGCAGGCCATTCTCGGCAAGAATTTTCGCGAAAAGACCGATCTGAATACCGACTTCCTGCTGATGTACGAACGTTCCTTGTATCCGGTGGAGGGCAACAACCGCGGCTTCAACCCGAGTATGTTCCTCGCCCTGCGCCGTCGTGAGGTCGATTACGTCATCAGTG
>DPVW01000250.1:0-6198 GCA_003529325.1 Candidatus Latescibacterota bacterium
ACATTGTGTCCCGCACCCAGTGCCTCGATCGTCACCGGCGGGTGCAGGTGGGAGGGCAGAGAATTGACGACGAGGTCGAGATCGTCCCGAGCCAGCAGGGCGCTGTGGTCGCGATACGTGTCGCAGCCGAAACGTTCTTCGGCGTGACGCCGCCGGTCGGCGAGCAGATCAGCGATGGCGACGATCTTGTATTTTCGGGGCGATGACTCGAACCAGCGGCTGTGGATGGACAGGCCACTACGGCCCTGACCGAGGACGCCGACTCTTAATGGGCCGGTGGAGCGTTTGGATGTGCGGGATGCGGACATGGGACAGATGCTCTCCAGTAAGGAAGTGACATTCGATGACGGAAAGACTACGAAGGGGACACCCCGCAAGCCACCCACGTTGCCGGCACCGCCTTCGGTCCTACTTTATTGGTGGATGATCACCCACGTCGATGGTATTGCCGCCGCAGCTGTTGCCGGCCAACCCCAGCCTCTGTTTCCGAACCTGGATTCCGTCACTTCCTGGCGCCGCTTCGAACTGCTCGATCTGCCAGCAGCCGGTGTTTGTGTCACCGACGACGTCGGCGAGGAGGCAGGTTATCTGCTGTTGTCCGGTCAGGTCACTATAGAACAAGATCAAATGCAGGTCGAAGGGCACGCACCGGCTGCCATCCGGTGCCTGGCGAATCGGCCGCATCGAGTCGTCGCCGGCCAGCTGGGGGCACGACTGTTGCGTATCGGCGTCGACACTGCAGGCGTGAATGGAGGCGAATTGGCGATGGATGTCATGGCTCGTGATCGCTTGCCATGGCGGGATGCCATCCATGGCGGGGGTGGTCGCATCGGCACACGGCATCTGTTCGGCCCGCAAGACTTCGCCTCCAGCTGGACCTTTGTCGACCATGCCATACTGTCGGCGAGCAGTTCTCTGGGGTACCACTACCACGACCACCTCGAAGAAGCCTTCGTCGTGCTGTCCGGTCGGGGCTGGATGACTCTGGGTGACACCACCGTCGAGATCGGGCCTGGAGATGTCACGCTGCAGCAGGCCAACGTCAGACATGGATTGTACAATCCCTTCACCGCCGACCTGGACTTCGTCCGCGTCGCCGTCGCCACCCCCGGGCAGACGTTCACGACCATCGATGTTGCCGATGATCTGCGCGCCCGTCGACCCACACAGGAGAACAGGACATGACTGCCGCTGCCGATACTGCCAGTCGTATGGCCGACGCCGCACAGGCGTTGCTGGATGCACTCGATGACACGCAGCGTGCCACGAGCAGCATCGATTTTGCCGATGCTGCACAACGCACGAACTGGCATTATGTGCCGCGGGAGCGCGCCGGGTTGTCATTACAGAAGATGGATGCCAAGCAACAAGGCCTGGCCCTGGCGTTGCTGGCCACGGGTCTGAGTCGGACGGCTGAGCAGAAGGCGAAGACAATCATCAGCCTGGAGTCGATCCTGGCCGGCATCGAGGGACCGGATCGAAGTCACCCCAGGGATCCTGAACTTTACCATGTCACGATTTTCGGCGACGTCGGTGCACAGGGTGTCTGGGGCTGGCGCTTCGAGGGCCACCACATTTCGCTGAACAACACGATCGTCAACGGCACCGAAGTATCCTCTGCGCCGCTGTTTTTTGGCTCGAATCCCGCCCACGTGCGTCATGGTGAACAGCAGGGACTCCGGGCCCTGAAGGAGGAGGAGGACCTGGGCCGCGATTTGCTGTCGCAGTTGGATGGTGAGCAGAAGCGGATCGCCATCGTTGCCGCCGAGGCACCCCCCGACATCCTGACGACGAATGTCGTACGCGTCGGTGCCGAGGCGCCACCCGCAGGTTTGACGGCGGCAGCCATGACGGCGGGTCAAAGGCAGCTGCTCGAGGCGCTGGTGCGTGTCTACGTGGAGCGTCTGCCCGAAGGCCTGGCGGGCCAAGAGTTGGCGCGTCTGCAGGCAACCGACCTGGCGTCTGCAAACTTCTGCTGGGCGGGGGGGCAACTGCGCGGCGAACCGCATTACTACCGGGTGCAGTCGACGTCTTTCCTTGCCGAATACGACAACACACAAAACGATGCGAATCACATCCATGCTGTCTGGCGCGACCTGACGAACGACTTCGGCGACGATCTGTTGCGGCGCCATTACGAACAGAGCCATTGACCCAACTCGCTTCACCGACGGGTCAGCTACCCCTATACCGACCGTTGCACGACAGCTACCCCGACGGAGGTTATGACAACTGGCGTGTCTGGGCCGGCAATCTGTCGATCGAAATTGACGGGCTGTGGGCCTCAGCCACCCTCAGCCGCGCCTACCTGTGGCCGGATCGGCCCGCACCGCGGGCACGAGTACGCTGTGAACTCTTTGTCGCCGATGTGCCCGCGGTGTCGATTCGCCAAGAGCATGTCGTGGCTCGAGTGTGCACGGACGCTGTCGACACCGGGCACCGTATCCCCATGCAGTTGCTGACGGGACCGACAGGTGTGGCTGAGCCCTGCGGTGCCAACATGGTTTTTGAGTCTGAATCATTCGCACTCGAACAGACCGGCGCCTACACCTATGGCATCGAGTTCAGCGCCGACAAGGACCACGTGGAGTGGGTCTCCAGCGCCGCCATCGCACCGAACCAGGACGGCACCATCGTCGTCAGTCCCGGATGGATCGCCGACGGACCCACTGTGACCGAGGTCTGTGTGCGCAAGGTCGGCGCCAGGGCGACCGAGTCGGGGTTCGAGTCGGGTCGAATCCTGCACCTGACGGCCTGCCTTGAGCAGATCCCGACGGATGTCGTTTACCTGCTGCCCTTTTTCCGACCTGGATACACCGATCTGAAAACGGGCGAGGATGTGCGCAAAGGGCGTCTGGGCAGCCCGTACGCCGTCGCCGATTTCTACCAGATCGATCCGCAATTGGTGACCCCTCCCGACCAGGTCGATTTTTTCGACATGGCGGCGGCCGGTCTGTTGCGGCAGGAAGATGTCACGGATGTGTGGGCCCGCTTTGACGCGACATCGGGGCAACGCACGTCTGCTCCCAAGGTGACGGAGCTGGTCGCGGCGGGTGCAGTGACGGCGATACACCGGTGGGGACGAGATCGACTGGTGCAGGTCGTGGGGCGATCAGAACTACGGCAGTTGTGTCACCGAGCCCACGAGCTCGGCAAGCGGGTGATCTTTGATCTGGTGCTGATGCAGACGAGCCGGGATGCGGCATTGATCACACAACATCCAAAGTGGTATGCACTCGATGCGGCGGGGCAGCCGAAGATTCACCAGATCGCCTGGCTCGTATACTCCGACGTGGCACTGTTCGATCTGAGGAACAATCGCCCGCTGCAGGATTATCTGCTCGACGTCGCTCCTTATTGGATGGCCTGTTGTCAGCTGGATGGCGTAAGACTCGACGCCAGTCAGACGGTGGATCGAACCTTTCTCAGGCGGTTGAAAAATCGCATCCAGCGACAGGATCCGCAGGCCCTCGTTCTAGGGGAGACGCTCTGCCCTCTGCACGAAGCGGTCGACATTCCTGTCGACATGATTTATGCACTGCTCGTCGACTTTCATCGGGACGCCGACCAGGCGACGCCACTGATCGACTTTCTTGAGCAGGTGCATGCCGCATTCGCGCCGGGCACTGTGGCCATGGCCTACTTCGAGAATCACGACAGTCCGCGGGCGACCCAGATCTGGTTCGATCGATACCGTGACGCCCTCGACGACGATGAGGCCCTGGCTTCGGTGTGGCGCCAACATGGGTCGACAGATGGGATTGAGGTGGCGATGTGGATGGCGTTGCTGAAGAATCTGCAGGCAACCCTCATCAACGCCACTGCGGGCATGTGGCCTGGTACGCAAGTGCAGAACACGGCCACTCGACCACAGTCGGCCCAGGGTACACTGTTGGCGTGGGCTATCGAGTGGGGGAGCCAATGGGGGGAGCGGACGCCGACCGATTTCGAAAACGAGACACTGTTACATCCGGAGGCTGGTCGGGTGGCCCCGGGTCTGGTTTTGGCGCGCGCCTACGAACATCTCGCCTCGTGTTATGGCGACTGGAAGGTCGCTCACCGCGGACGTATCTACTATCATCGCGACATCGACGCGGACGATCGCATTCTGGCGTACACTCGTTATACAGATTCTGCTGCACTCGTCGCTGTCCACAACCTCGACATCCACCGCAGTCGGCGGGTTACCATCCCCCTCGACTGGTTGCCATGGACGCCGCAGAAGAGCGACCTCGTATTCGACAGTTATGCACAGTTGGGATTGACAACAACCGATGCTGAGTCGGATCCGACACAACAGGGGACACGCATTGGCGTTGCTCCATTGCAGACACGCCTGTACCGATTGAGCGCAACCCTATCATGAAAGGACATTCATGCCTTCGCCCTTGAAGGCCCGACATGTTACCAACGCCGTGACAATGGCGGCGGCGGCAGTTTTGATAGCCTGTGATGCCGCCGGTCCCGGGACAACGACACCCAAACCCATGGTGACGGCGCAGGACAGCACTTTGTACGCCGTGGGCCAGGGACTCGCAGGTCAGTTCAATCTGCACGAGCTGTTCACCGCCGAAGAACTGGAACGGATCAACCAGGGCTTCAACGACGGAGTGTTGACGTCCGGAGACTTCGATCTGTCGAACTATCTGGAATCGATGAATCTGCTCATTCAGCAGCGACGGAAGAAGCGCTCCAGTCGTCTGCAAGCGGAGGGGGATGCTTTTGTCGCCCAAGCCGGCACCAAGGAAGGGGCGGTCACGACGCCGACGGGTCTCGTCTATATCGAGGAACTGCTTGGCGTGGGCGAGAGTCCGTCGATAGACGACTCCATCAGCGTGCACTACGAGGGCAGCTTCACCAATGGCACGGTCTTCGACAGTTCCTACCGTCGGGGGACACCGTCTCCGTTCCGTGTCGGTCAAGTGATCCCCGGTTGGCAGGAAGGCTTGCAGATGATGAAACCGGGTGGCAAGGCGCAACTCATTATCCCTGCCAGCCTGGCTTATGGCGAGCAGGGCTCGCCACCGGTGATCCCACCAAATGTGCCTCTCGTGTTCACCGTCGAATTATTGGAAATCATCAAATAGGGAGTGACTATGTCGACGATCGGGGTGATCCACTACAACTGGCCCGGTTACGATCTCGAAGGATTTGCGCGTCGTGCCAGCGACATCGGCTACAAGTCGTGTGAGCTGCAGATTGGCGACATCTGGGATGAGGCAGATGACGACGGTGGGCGGCAGGCTGAGGTGATGCGGGAGATGTTCGCCGGTTACGGCATGACGATCTCCGCCGTTACGGCGGGCAATGATTTTATCCAGGCGAACCGGGGCGACTTCGATGCGCAGATCGCCCGCTATCGACGCGTCTGCGAAATCATCCCGCGAACCGGCACCGATATCATCCGTTCCGATGGTGGCTGGAATCGCGGCGACAAGGTTCCACAGGACCAGTGGGATGGCATGATGCTGGAGGGTTTCCAGCGTTGCGCTGAGTTTCTCGAAAGGCTCAATGTGCGTGTCGCGCTGGACAATCATGGGGTGTCGACCAACGATGGCGACTGGCAGTTGAGTCTGATCGAGCGCGTTGGCTCAGGTCGAGTTGGCGTCAATCTGGATACGATGAATTATCGCTGGTTCGGTCACAGTCTCGAGAAGATCGATCACTTTTACGAGATCATCGCACCTCATACCTTCCACACCCATATGAAGGACGGCACCGGGTCCCGCAGTGAGTACAAAGGAGCCGCACTCGGCGAGGGTGAGATCCACCTTGAAAAAGTGCTGGAGTGTTTGCGCCAGGCCGGTTATGACGGCGCCTTCACGGCAGAGTATGAAGGACCGGAAGCCGAAGGTGGTGTCGGTTATGAAAAGTGTTACCACTGGCTGACCGAGCACGTAGGCTAGCAACACTGCGCCAGAAAAGAAAGACACCCCGTCAGCCGATGGCTGACGGGGCGTC
Source organism: Candidatus Latescibacterota bacterium (assembly GCA_003529325.1). Lineage (GTDB taxonomy): Bacteria > Latescibacterota > UBA2968 > UBA8231 > UBA8231 > UBA8231. The sequence goes on from DPVW01000250.1 coordinate 5,962, forward strand.
TTTTGTAACTTCTGAAGTTAGCGCGATTTCAGCTGACTCGGCGAGCCTCGCTGCGTTTGCGGCGGGCGGACTCTTCGCCCTTCACCTCGCCCATCTCTTTTTTCAACCGGGTCATTTTCTTATCGAGCCTCGATTTCTTTTTGTCCAGCAGCATCTTGTTCTTCGCACCGACGGACTTCTGCCCCTGCGCGCCCTTCAAGCGGCCCAATGCTTCGGCCTTGACTTGGGACACTTGAT
>DPVW01000250.1:6519-11310 GCA_003529325.1 Candidatus Latescibacterota bacterium
ATAACCGTAACAGAATACACCGATAGGGCCGACAATCAAGTTCTCATCCGTCCGCTTTCTCCACGGCCTCCACCTGCCGCTCCAGGCGTTTGGCAGAGACCCGCTGCGCTGTACCCAGCTCCTGGGCGAAAATCGAAACGCGGTATTCTTCCACCATCCAGCGAAATGTCTCGATCCGTTCCAGTCGCTGCGCCGAGTGTTCGGCCGGCGTTGAACGCAGTCGCTGACAGGTGTCGGCAAAGGGAGCGACGAGGGCTGCCTTGGCCGCATCGCGCGCCGTGTCGGCGCGAAATCGATCAGCGCGCACGGCGACGGCCCTGAGATAACGGATCAGGTGTGGCAGTTGCTCGAACTCCATATCATCGAGGAAATCTGCCGGCAGCAGCCGCTGCAAATCCTCTTCGAGACCGGGGTGTGGACGCGAGTTCGCGACCAGCTGCGTGCGCAGATCCATGACTTCGGTGAGCAGTCCGAGAAATCGTGCCGACAGACCACGTAGCCGCTGACCTGCTGTGGCGACACGCTCATCGAAACGCTGCCGGGTGAGGGGCAATACCCCACCTTGCAGAAACAGATAACGAGCCAGATGGGCGTATGCCTGGCGCTCGATCACAGCCGGGTCACCCAACGATCGATGTCGATCGACGATTGGGCGCACGTCTTTCAGCTCGCGCTGCAGCCACGCAGCCTCGTCGTGTAAGGCGAGTTCACAAAGGCGACAGAAGCCCGCCGGAGAGGCGGCGCGTGCGGCAGAGCGATCATCGAAGAGTCGTATGTGGACCTGATGATCCTGCAGCGACAATCCAGGAAAGCCGAAGACGGGGACCCCCGACAGCTGGGTTACCTCGACCCGTTCGGGCAGGTCACCGAAGGTCCAGGCCGTGACATCCTCCTGCTCCCAGGTTGCCACCGCCTGCTTCCAGGCGTCGAGTTGAATGGGCGACTCGGTGGGTCGGTCCAATTTTCCCGCCAATGCCGCCAGGTCGCGACCGGCAGCGACCGTGGTGCCGTCGCTACCTTCGATTTCGAGGCGCATACGCAAGTGTTCGGGAATGTCACTGGGGTTCCAGTCTGCCCGTCGCACCTGCACTCGCCAGCGTGCCTCAATGAAGTTTTCCAGGGCATCGAGAAATGTGCCATCGCCATGTGCGGGGGTCAGCTCGGCAGAGATCTGGCGTGCCGTTTCGGGGACGGGGACAAAACGTTTGCGCAGGGCTTTCGGCAAAGAACGCAACAGATGCGTGATGCGCTCCTGTCGAAGTCCCGGGATCAGCCAGTCGAGCACCTCCGGACGCACGGCATCGACGAGGCGGTATGGAACTTTCAGCGTGACGCCATCCTGCTCCTGGCCAGGCGCATAGGCGTAGGCCAGTTCGAGAGGCTGACCGTCGAGGTGGATGGCGTCGGGAAAGGCCTCGCGATCGACGGACAGATCGGTACCTGCAAGCAAAGTCGCTTCGTCGGCGTGCAGAAATGTGTCGTCGCCATGATCGCGGATGAGCCGATTCAGGTCGTGTACCGAGGCGATCCCCTCGGGCAGATGTTCGGCATAGAAGTCGTGCAAGGCATCGTCGAGGTCGACGGTGTGTCGCTGTCGCAGCCGGCTCTGCCAGATCTCCAGGCGCTCGAAGCTGTGCCGGTTGTGCTCGTAGAAAGCGTGCGGAATGTCATCGACCTCGGCGGCGATGAGGGCCTCGCGAATGAAGATGTCGCGCGCTTCACGGGGAGCGAATTTGGCGTAGGCGACGCGCCGCTGGGCGACGATCAAGCCGTGCAGCCGAACCGTCTCATGCACAAGGACACGCCCCGCTTTGCGACTCCAATGGGGGTCCCGATAACTGGAGCGGCAAAGATATTCACCCAGGTCGAGAATCCACTCCGGTTTGATGGCGGCTGCGGTACGGGCATAGAGGCGATTGGTCTCCACGACTTCGGCCGCGACTAGCCATGCCGGTGCGCTCTGCTGGGCACTGGCTTCCTTCTTCTTGCCGCGTTCAAAAAGTCCGGACCCTGGGAACAACATGACCTGACGGCTGCGCGCCGCGGTGTAGAGATTGGACCTCCCGCCAGATGGTTCCTGCTTCTTCTGGGCGATATTGCTGAACAGGCCCGTCAGGATACATCGATGTACCGCGTCGTAGGCGTCCTCTCGCTGGGCGCAACTCAGATCGAGGCGGAAGCCCCCCAACTCCTTCAGCGTGAAGCGCAATTGGGCGTGAATATCGCGCCACTCTCGCATGCGCAAAAAGGACAGAAAGTGTTGGCGGCAGAACTTGCGCAACTGTGACTGCGTGCCCTGCTCCATGCGGTCGTGGTAGGCGATCCAGATGTTGAAGAGGGTGAGAAAGTCGGAGCGTCGATCGACAAACTGCTCGTGCATGCGATCCGCCTCCGCCTCCTGACCGGCGGGCCGTTCGCGCGGGTCCATAGCGGAGATGCCGGCGGCGATGACGAGCACCTCAGGAAGGGCTGCCTCGGCGTGGGCCTGCAGGACCATGCGCGACACCGTCGGTGAGATCGGCATACGCGCCATGTCTTGCCCAAGACGGGTCAGCTTCTTGTCGCGGTCGATGGCGCCCAATTCTTCCAGGATCTGGTAGCCGCCCCGAATGGCCTGTTCTTTCGGCGGATCGACAAAGGGGAATGTCTCGACCGTGCCGAACTCCAGATCGAGCATGCGCAGGATGACCTCCGCCAGATTGGCCCGCTGGATCTCCGGTTGTGTGTACAGGTCCCGTGCGCCGTACTCCTGTTCATCGTACAGGCGTATGCAGACGCCATCTTGTACGCGGCCACAGCGACCTTTGCGTTGTTCTGCCGACGATTGGCTGATCGCTTCGATGGGCAGGCGTTGGGTCTGCGTACGCGGGTTGTAGCGGGAGATCCGTGCCAGCCCCGTGTCGACGACGTAGCGGATCCCCGGTATGGTCAGCGATGTTTCGGCGATGTTGGTGGCGATGATGATGCGGCGACCGGTGTGCGGTCCAAAGACTTTGTGTTGCTCGGAGGCGGTGAGGCGGGAGAACAGCGGCAGGACCTCGACACCACGACGTGAGGAGAGGCGGGAGGAAAGCAGCTCACCGGTTTCCCGGATGTCGCGCTCGGAAGGCATGAACACGAGTACGTCCCCCCGCTGTGATTCTTCGAGCAACCGCGCACAGGCTGTCGCCGCCCCTTCGGTATAGGAGAAGCCACCATCGGCATCTTCCAGCAACTCCTCCAGGGGCCAGTAACGGGTCTCCACCGGGTAGACACGGCCCGACACTTCGATGATCGGCGCGTCGTCGAAGGCCTGGGAGAAACTCTCGGTGTCGATCGTGGCGGAGGTGATGATGATCTTGAGATCGGGGCGTCGTTGCCGCAACGTGCGCAGATACCCGAGAAGGAAGTCGATATTGAGGCTGCGCTCATGAGCCTCATCGACGATCAGTGTGTCGTATTCGAGCAGGTCGCGGTCGGACCGAATCTCGGCCAGCAACATGCCGTCGGTGACAAATTTCACCAGACTCTCTGGGGAGGTCTGGTCGCGAAAGCGAATCTTGGACCCCACCTGGCGCCCCCACTCCACGCCAAGCTCCTCGGCGAGTCGTCTCGACAGCGACGTGGCGGCGACGCGACGTGGCTGGGTGACGGCGATTTTGGCTTCGCGTCCACGACCCGCTTGCAGGCAGATCTTGGGGATCTGGGTCGTTTTGCCCGAACCGGTGTCCCCGGCGATGATGACGACGGGGTGCTGCTCAATGGCGCTGCGAATCTCGTCGGCCCGTTTGCTGATGGGCAATTCTGCCGGGAATTCGATGCGGCAGCTGGCGCGGGCCTTGTCACGTGCCACCCGGACCTGGGCTGATTCGGCGGCACGCTGCGCGAGGTGGTGGAGATCACGCTGCAACCGTCTTGGTCGCCGCCGGCCCTGCAGACTGTCGCGTAACAGCTGCAGTCGGCGACCAAGACGCACGCGTTCGGCGAGCATACAATCGGCGAGGGTAGCTTCGATTTCGTCGAAGCGGGAGTTGTTGGTGGCGGTGGTCATGGTGCAAGGAAAGTACGAAGGTGGGTGAACAATGGTACAACGTCCGTCATTTTCGTAAGTTAGGGCTCATCATGACGGACCTACACAATCTGCTCAGCCAGTGGTTCATCGACCAGCCCGTCGCCTGGACGACGATACGCACGTTGTTCGTCCTGTTGACGGCGTGGGCGAGTTTCCACCTGGCCCGAACCATCCTGCTGCGTTGGATCGGACGACTGATTCGCAGCAGTCGTACCGATCTTGACGACGTGCTGCTCGATCGCAGCGTGCTACGTCGTGCCGCTCTGCTGGCACCGGTGGTGGTGCTCTACTACGGTGTGGAAGTACTCCCGGGGCCGACACCGTATCTGCTGCAGATCGTCAATGCAGCCCTCGCCATCGTGTTGATGTTGCTTGTCGGTGCCAGTATCGATGCCTTCCAGGACGCCATCTCCGAATACGATGCACGTAGCGATGTGCCGATCAAGAGTTATGCTCAGATCGTCAAGATCCTGATCTACGTCGTCGGCGCGTTGATGACGATCGCCGTACTCACCGGAAAATCGCCATGGGTGCTGCTGTCCGGCGTTGGCGCCCTGATGGCGGTGATCATTCTCATTTTCCGCGATACGATTCTGTCCCTCGTGGCCAGTTTCACCATCGCCTCCAACCGCCTGGTGAAGGTCGGGGACTGGATCGAGGGGCCAGCTTTCGGCGCCGATGGCGATGTGATCGACATCTCACTGCACACGGTGAAAGTGCAGAACTGGGACAAGACGATC
>DPVW01000250.1:11658-11844 GCA_003529325.1 Candidatus Latescibacterota bacterium
GTGGAGACGTCGTTCAAGAATTGGCGTGGCATGCAGGAGAGTGGTGGTCGGCGCATCAAACGGGCCATCCATCTGGATATGAACACCGTGCAATTCTGCAATGAGGAGATGCTGGCAAGATTTGCCAAGTTCCGGCTCATCACCGAGTACGTCCATCAACGCCTGCAGGAAGTGGCTGCGGACAAC
>DPVW01000250.1:12168-12549 GCA_003529325.1 Candidatus Latescibacterota bacterium
GCAAGCGAACCGAGGATCTGTCCGAACTCGTCAATGGTCGCCGCCTAACCAACCTGGGCACTTTCCGCGCCTACGTCGCCGCCTACCTGCGGGGTCATACGAGCATTCATCCAGGGATGACCTTCCTCGTGCGGCAGCTGGCGCCGACACCACAAGGTCTACCGCTGGAGATCTACGTATTTACCAACACGATCGTCTGGGCGGAATACGAAGCCATTCAATCCGATATCTTCGACCACCTGTTGGCGGTGGTGCGACAATTCGACCTGCGCGTGTTCCAGGAACCCACCGGCTCGGATTGGCGGCGCGCAACAGCTGACGACTGAGTACGGTGCCAAACAAGCCGCCCAAGGGCGACAAGCACGATAGGCACTAACGAGT
>DPVW01000243.1:0-4906 GCA_003529325.1 Candidatus Latescibacterota bacterium
ACGGTCACCTGGCCCGCCAATGCCATGACGAGATCCTCATTGATGTGCTGGATCTGTTCGAGCATGCGGTTGAAGCCGTCGCACAGGGCGCCGAGTTCGTCGTCACTTACCTTGATGACGCGACGACGGCGGCGTCTGCTTCCCCCGTCATCATAACGATCGGGATCGTGGTGAAGGCGTCTATCTGACGCAATGCCTGCAAGACCTGCAAGCCGCTGACTTCCGGCATATTGACATCGAGAACCACCAACTCGGGCCGGAGTTTGGCGGCCAGGGTCAGCGCTTTCTTGCCGTCTTCGACCTCGGTGACCTCGCATGCAGATTCTGCAGAATGGTGCTCACTTTCCTGCGGGCAATCGCCGAGTCGTCCACCAGCAGCACCCGGGTCCTGGGGGGGCAGTGGTGGTTTCAGTCGATATCTCGCCAACACGGGAGCCGCAGTGACTGCAGAACTTCAGCTTCTCGCCGCCGACGAATTTGAAACCGCAGCTCGGACAGACCTACCCCTGTGTTTCCGCAGTATCCTCGTCATCGTCAGCGCCGAAAAGGTCGTCGATGCTTTGTTGTTCGTCACTCATCTGTTCCGGAGTATCGGTGTATTCATCGTCTCAACCCAACTTCTCCCGTTTGCCAAAAAGATACAATGAAAGCGGTTGAGGATGCTAAGAACGACGGCGTGGTGACCGTCAGTCACAACTTGACCGAGCCCTGATAAGAGCGATTATCCTGCGGTCTAGACAAGGAGAAAAGGAGATTACATGTTGAGAGCAGGGATTATCGGTTGTGGCGGTATCACCGAAAGGCGGCACGCCCCGGTGCTGGCCGTACAGGAGGGTGTCGAGCTCGTCGCCATGGCGGATGTCACCGCCGAGCGGTTGCAGCTACTCGGTGAGCGACACGGGGTGACGGCTGCGGCACAGTACGTGGACTACGAAAAGATGCTCGCCGAGGCGGAGCTCGACATCGTGCATGTATGTACACCACACGATCTGCACGAAGCACAGGCCATTGCCGCCATGGAGGCGGGTTGCCATGTGCTGCTGGAAAAGCCGATCGCCACGAGTGCTGAAGAAGCGGACCGCATGTCGGCCGTTGCCACAGACACGGGGCGCAAGCTGACGGTGAGCCACAACCAGAAGTTCTGCGCCGCCCACGAAGCGACGAAGGCTCGCATCACCGCAGGGGACGTGGGGGAGGTGTTTCTCGTTCGTAGTGAGGGTTTCAGCTCCAAGCATGTCTCTGGTCGGGGAGCCAACCAGGACTGGCGCACCCAGCGTGTTGCCGGTGGTGGCGGGCCACTGATCGACAATGGCTACCACAATGTCTATCGCGCCGTGGATTATCTGGACTCGCCCATCGTGCGTGTCTTCGCCCATATCAGTCGCAACGTGCAGAATATCGAAGTGGAAGACACGGCGCTGGTGCTGTTTGAACATGCCAGTGGCGCCACCACCTCGTTGCAGGTCGGCTGGTGTGCACCTGCCGGCTCGGTGAGCGTGCAGGAGATCTTTGGTAACACCGGGCAACTGCGCCTCGGAGGGACGAGTCCGGTGAATGTGTGGACCCAGACCAGCAACGAATGGCAGGTGGTTCCGGTGCGGGAGGAGGCACCGGATGAGCTCGGCTTTCCACAGGTGGTCGCCGCCTTTGTCGCGGCTGTCGAACAGGACACAGACGTACCGGTCACGGCGGCTGAATCCCGTCACGTACTTGCGGCAGTAGCAGCAGCTTACGAATCCGGACGTAGCGGCCAACCCGTGGACGTAGTGTAACCAGCGCCATGACGGCCTTCACCGTCGGTGGCGAAGCCGTTGGTCTGCCCGAGGGCGCCTTCGCTCACAGCAGGCGCATCGATGTGCGCTGGCAGGACCGCCATGTGTTCTCTTTCAGTCAGGGGCCGTGGCGCGCCTGTCTCTATCCGGTGTACACGCCCTCCGGCATTGCCGTTACATCGGAGAGTCCCGTCGATCATCCGCACCACAATTCGATCTGGATCGCTGCCGATCGGGTCGCCGCCCTGTTGCCATTCGCCGATGGTTGCAGGGAGTCGGCGCTGTACAACTTCTACGTGAATGACACATTTCAGGGACGTACACCGGGACGCATCGTTGCCGTCGATCTGAGGCACGACGAGATCGATGCGCAGCATCTGCGGCTGACCCAGCAACTGCAATGGCGGGGCCCAACCGAATGGGGGGCGCCGGATGGTCGGCTCATTGCGCGGGAGCGGCGCATCGTAGATCTGCGCTGCACCGAGGCGTGTTATGTCATCGACCTGTGCTCGCAGTTGTCGGCGACGGACTGGGAGCTGACGGTGGGGCCGACACGTCATGCGTACCACGGGGTTCGTGTCATCGAATCACTGCGACAGAGCCATGGGGGTGTCGTCTGCGACAGCAACGGATCACAGGGCGCCGCAACAGTCAGTGGCTCTGTCTCCGACTGGGTCGACATGAGTGGTCCCGTCGGCGGTGGGCGCACTGCCGGCATCGCACTGATGCCACACGCTGACTGCGCCGGACACGAATGGTTTGTCACCGATTGGGGAACGATGACGGTGAATCCCTTTGCCGGCAGCCGTCGTGACATCCCTATGGGTCAGTCTCTCCACCTCGGGGCGCGGATCGTTGTGCACGATGGTGAGGCAAAGCCCGAGATGCTGACGGATCTGCAGGCACGGATGGCGACGGATACGCTGCAATGACGGCGCCCGTCGATGGCTATCGCGGCATCTGGTTCACCTTGGGACAGATGTGTGAGCATGGGGACAAGTATTCGGGGGGATTGGGCACCTACACGGCGAAACATGTGCCGCTGGCGGTGTACGCGCCGCAGGTGGACAGGACGTTCTTCGTCTACGGCGGTGCCCGTGATGGAAACAGACATCTGCTGGCGATGGTTTCGTATTACAATCACAGCCGCCACATCGTGCCACGTCCCACGGTGGTACACGACAAGGGCGGCATCGATGACCCGCACGACAATCCCAGCATCGCCCTGGATGAACAGGGTCATCTGTGGGTTTTTGTCTCGGGCCGAGGTCAACGTCGGCCTGGCTTTATCTATCGGAGCCATTCGCCCTACGATGTGACCGGTTTCGAGCTGATCCATGAAGGGGAGCTCACCTACCCGCAGCCCTGGTGGATCGAGGGCGAGGGCTTCCTGCATCTGTTTACCAAATACACTGGCGTGCGTGAACTGTATTGGAGTCGTTCGTCGGATGGACGGTCCTGGACCCCCGCGCGCAAACTCGCTGGTATGGAGGGGCATTACCAGACCAGTCGCCGTGTGCCGGAAGGTGGCGTCAGTGGCGTCGGGGGTGGGGGCCGGGAACGGGTGATCACGGCATTCAATCGTCACCCCCAAGGACACCCCGACAAGCGAACGGATCTGTTCTACGCTCAGACCACCGACATGGGCGAGAGCTGGCAGAGCGCCGACGGCACGGAACTCGATCTGCCACTCGTCGCCCCCGCCAACCCGGCGCGGGTGCACGACTTTGCAGCCGAAGAGCGACTTGTCTACATGAAAGACATCTCGGTTGACGCCCAGGGTCGTCCCGTGATCCTGGTGCTCACGAGTGCCGCCTATGAACCGGGTCCCAAGGGGGATCCGAGAGTCTGGATGTTGTGCAGATGGACGGGGACCGACTGGCGGTTCACGGAGGTGACACGATCGACGCACAACTATGACATGGGATCGTTGTTCATCGAGAGTTCGGACTCATGGCGTATTATCGCGCCGACGGAAGCAGGACCCCAACACTGGGGCACAGGAGGGGAAATGGCCTTGTGGACGAGCGACGATGATGGCGACAGCTGGCGGATGCAGCGACAGTTGACGCGGGAATCGGCGCGCAATCACTCGTATGCGCGGCGGCCACTACATGCGCACCCAGGATTTGTCGCGTTCTGGGCCGATGGCAACCCGGATGAGCTGTCCGAGTCACGTCTGTATTTCTGTGATCGCGAGGGGGAGGTGTATCAGTTGCCGGTGGTGATGACGGGACACGAGGCGGAGCCGACCCCGTGGCCGGAGGGCGGCGCATGACAACGACCACTAATTTTCGCCAGCGGCTGCTGGCCTGCCTCGGTGGAGACTGGCCGGAATCGTGCCCACTCGAGGCGCATGTGGAGCGTGTGGAGGCAGGTGATGGTTATCGTATCGAACACGTGCAGTACCAGGTCGAACTTGGGGAGATGGTGCCTGCCGTGATGCTGGTCCCCGATGGCGTCGATGAGAGTCGGCCGGCGCCGGGGATCTGTGTGTGGCATCAGCACGCCGGTCAGTGGCACCTGGGCAAGAGCGAGCCCGCCGGTCTGGCGGGAGACCCGATGCATCACACCGGCGTCGCATTGGCAAAAGAGGGTTACGTCGTGCTCTGTCCCGATGCCCTCGGTTTCGAAGCACGCGAGAAGGGGTATCAGCACACGGGTGGCGCCCTCGAACGCTTCTTGTTTCTGCGCTACGTTGTCAGTGGTCGCAGCATGGCATGGAAGAATATCCTCGACATGCGACGAGCGGTGGACTATCTGGCGTCACGCCCCGATGTCAACGCCGATGCGTTGGGCTGCTATGGACATTCCATGGGATCGACCCACGCCTGGCTTGTCGGGCCCTGGGAGCCACGGCTGCGGGCGATTGTCGGCAACTGCTGTATGCCGAGTTACGCGGCGATCCATGACAAGCAACTGCTGCACTGTTTCCCCAACTTCATTCCCGGCCTGCACAACTTCGGTGATGTACCCGACATCGCCGCACTGATCGCACCCCGTCCATTACATCTCAATTTTGGCGAGAACGACAAGGGCAGTCCGATCGAACATGTACAGACGGGACTGGTGAGGATTGCCGAAGCGTATACCGAGTCCGGTGCAGCGGCGAACTTCACCAGCTACATCGAACC
>DPVW01000243.1:5221-19773 GCA_003529325.1 Candidatus Latescibacterota bacterium
TGACGTGCACGTCGAGGTGGGGCGCCAGTTCCAGCGTCGGAATCGGTGACGTGTGCACCCGCACATCCGTCTCCAGGTCCAGATCGACAGCCCACAAGCGGCCACCGAGTCGCATCATCCAACTGAGATTGACGAGCCAGAGCAGGCGAATGTCACNNCGATCACATAGAGCTGTCCCATAACCGGTTTGCAGAATCGGTCTCGCAGCCGCGGCATCAGGGCGCTCTTCAATTCATCCGGGTATCCGCGGGTCCAGAACAGGTTGTCCTCGGTCTCGGAATAGGTGCCGAAGTGCTGGGCGAAGATGCGTCTAGGCTCCAGGTGGTGGATGAGGATGGCGGCGCGATCGATGTACATGTTGTGCACCGTCGGCGAGACGAAGAGCACGTCGATGTCCTGCAGGTCCAGGTGCTGTTCGAGCAATACGGTGTCACCTGGCTGGAAGAGAAGTTTACCCCCCACTTCGAACAGATAACCGCAATCGTCGAAACTGGCATGGCGATAGACGGTGAAGTTTGCCGAGCCAGAGCAGGCGAATGTCACTGCCCGGCGTGAGCAAATCCTGCAAGTGGTTGTCGGTCATGACAGTCCCAGCAAGTCTAGAGAATCGCGCTCGATACAGGCCTGGATCTGTTCCTCGTCCAGCCGCGGCAGAGCCGTGCCATCGAGCATGCGGTTGAGAGCAAAAAGTCCGTCCATCGAAGCATCGATGGTCGTAAATGGATAATCGGTGCCGAACAGCACCTTGGGCCAGATGCCATACTCCTGCACGAGCATCAGGCTTTGGTACAACTGGAAGGGCCGGTAGTGGAGGGCGGACAGGTCGGTAAAGACATGGCGGTGTTTGCGCGTCACGACGACGGCTTCGCCTTCGTAAGGATGACCGATGTGGGCCATGACGATGCGCACATCCGGGAACCGCGTGGCGACCGGATCGAGGTGGCGGGGCAATGTGCAGTCGATGGGTGCCTGGGCGACGAAGGTCGTGCCCGTGTGCAACAACACGGGAAGGGCGTGTTCGCTGGCGTAACGCCATAGGGGGTCGAGGCGCTCCTCGTGCGGGTAGAAGCCGGCATACATGGACAGCAGCTTGATGCCCTGCATGCCGAGCTCCTGGTGTCCGCGTTCCATCTCCGCTTCCCAGCCCGTTTGCGTAGGGTCGACGGAGAGAAAGCCGATGAGGCGCTCTGGATCCTGCGCCACATAGCTGGCGACATAGTCGTCGTCCACCCACAGGCCGGAGAGTTTGGCCTTGCCGCCGAAGACGACGACGCGGTCCGCCTTGCTGCCTCCTGAGTTGTTATAGGCGTCGAGTGTCACCGTCAGGTCGAGTTCGCCGCCGCCTTTTGCGTAGCGGGCCTGCTGGCGAAAGTCATCGGTAAAATGGTCCGGAAATTGCCAGGCGTGGGTATGGACATCGATGATCATGGGATGCTCTCGAAGGGGGATGGGTCAGCCAGTGGTTGCAGCATAATGTCAGGGGGTGGCAACAGCCAGCGCGCCCGCTCGACGGGCATGACGGTGACCAGACCGGTGGCGTCACTGCCGACGTAGATGGCATTGTTGCTGGCAGCCCGTCCCAGACGCAGGTGGTCGCTGACATTCTCTTCGTCGAGCAGCTGCACGCTGCCAACGGATCCGAGACCGTAGCCATCGTCGTCGGGGTTGACGAGGCGTTCAAAACGTGCACTACGCAACCAGGCAAGCCAGGTGTGTACGTTGACATCGATGCAGGTATCGATGTGGGAATTCTGCTCCAGCACCCAACGATACCGATCGGCCTCGCTGAACGGCAGCGGCGGAGCGTCATCGGGCAGTGGGGCGAGCACTCGGCGCAGCAGGTAGGACTGTTCTGGCGAAGTTACGCGAACTTCGGTGATGGCTCGGCGTGACTCGCCCCTGGGCAGCAGGTGCGGATCCAACAAGGAAGGCTGTGCGGCGCCGAGGAGACGCACGGGGTTGACGTGTAGATGAAGGACGAGATCCTGCCCGGCGAGACGGCCGTAACTCTCCTCGCCCAGAGGACCGGGGATGCCGGAGCCGAGGAAGAATTCAGCGAGGTCACCGTCGCTGCCTTCGAGGACGACGCGAAATGCCTGGGGGTCGACGACACCCAGTTTAGAGTGGACATCCGGGTCATCGGTGGCACGCGTCCCGGAAGCCCGCAGCAAGATCTCAAGAAATGAACCCATACGGTCCCCGTGCACGTAGGCATCGAAGTAGCCGGGAAAACGCCAGCTGTCGCCACGGCGCTCATAACGCCACTCCCCCTTGGCGCCGGGTGCCCGCAGTCGCACGGCACGTATGCGTTCGGGGACGATCTCCCTGGCGGGATCGACGAGTGGACGCAGGACGCTGTCGGCGAGACGGTCGGTGGCACGGTGGTAACGGAGCCACGCGTCGAAGCTGACAAGTACGACGAGGGCCAACAGCAGCATGGTGAACCGACCTCTCATCCGTTGTTCCTGCTCCGTGCACGCAGCTGTCGCCACAGGCCGATGAGACCGAGTAGGAAGGGTCCGCCACCGATGACGGCGACCCGCCAGGTGCTGCGTGTTGTCGCGTCGGTTGCGGCGAAACCATGTGCCCCGTCCGCGTGCCGCCCCTGCAACGCAGCCAGCTGCGGTCCGTATACAGCGTGGGCGACGGCATTGAGCAGCAGTTGCTCGTGGGCGAATCCGGGTTTCAGCAGATGGGTATCTTTGAACATCTCCGAGGAGCCGATCAGCAGCAGCCAGCCACGCTCACCCCCGGCAGACTCGTTGGGTATCAGCTGTGTGCCCGCCTCCTCGGTACGGACTGCTTCGACGACGGGGAACTGTCCCTCGAGGGCGACGACGAGTGCCTGTGGTCCTGGTAGATGCGCGTTCGCACTTTCGTCGAAGACGGTAGCGGGCAGCCAGCCACCACTCCAGTCGTAAGCCCAGGCGTCGGCCGTCGTCGTCACCAGCACCTGGGCGGTGATGTCGGCGGTTCGCATACCCTCCAGGTCAAACTGAAAGCGGTTGCCCCAGATAAACAGCAGATCACCGAGGCTGCGTGTCAGCGGCGATGTGCTGGAATAGTTGGCGTTAACGGCGCGAATCAGGAATGGCAGGGCGACTTGCTGTGCATCGTACTCACGCACGGCCGTGCGGTTTACCTGGGTATCAACTTCGAGGTGGTGTTGGGTGCGGTCGAACAGGACTTCACGCATTTGTTCGACACCGACAAGACGCAGGTAGCGGTCAAAATCCTGAAACTGCGGCTGTGGCCAGTGCACGGTCTGGAAGCCGGTGCCACGATACTGCCGCTGCTGGATGTTGAAGTGCTGCAGTGCGACGATGGCGCGGCCACCGTCGCCCAGATGCCGGCTCAGCTGCGTCAGCACGGGGGTAGAATTCCGTCGTGGCTGGAACCAGAGTACGGCGTCAGCCCCTTGCGGCAGCACGGGATCGCGGGGAGAGACATGACGGACCTGATAGCCATACTCTCCCAGTATTGCTTTGGCCCGGCTGTAGACATCGACGCCTTGAGGGGCACTGAGAGCCTTCTTCTGGTAGTCCTCCAGGGCCTCTGCTGGCGACAGTCGTGGCAGATCGGAGACGACGGTGACCACCGGCGCTCCGTGATCGAGTCGTCGCAACGCCGCCGCCACGAGGAAGTCGAGATGTCGTGCCGTCTGTGAGTCGAGACGGGGAATCACCGCGGTTCGCCCACCTCGACGCAGACGCAAGGCGCTGTAGATGCGCGTCGTCACCGACGTATCCCGGCGTACCCGTTCGACTTCGAAGGGGGCCAAGCCCTGTTGCTGGGTATCATCTTCATCGACGCGAATCACCTCGAGTGGCACGTCGCCAGCTTCGAGCAGATCGACTGTGCGTCTGGCGACGGCGCGGATGTCGGCGGGCAACAGGGAAGGCGAGGACAACACCAGCTGCGCCTGCAGGGCGCCGGCTGTCTGCTGCAGCTCATCGATTACCTGCGGCGAGGGTGTATGCAGGTTGGCCGCGGTGGCGTCGATGCGAATGCCGGCAAGGGGGCCACGCAGAATGAGCCACAGCACCAGGCCAGCCGCAGGCGTGGCAATGCCGATCCAGTGGCGTTGTATCCTGCCACTGGAGCGCAGCCAGCGGAGTCCCGCATCCGGTGCCAGGCGGCGACCGGCGGCGGCGAGCCAGAACAGCGGGATGAGGGCGACGGCGACGAGGCGCCAGGCGATGCGCTGGGCATCGGACAGGGCTGGCAATGGCGGTGGTTGGTAACGCTCAACGCGCCGACGTATCAGTTGCTCGGGGTGTGTGAAGGTGCGGGCCAGATCGGTGAGGAATACGGTATGCCCAAAGCCCGCCTGTGTCAGGATACCATCACGGAAGAGACTGGCAGAGGCGAGCACGAGCAGTTGTCCCGCCCACGGGTCCTGCGGCTGGAGCAGGACCATCAGATTCTGCTTTGGCGCGATCAGATCCGTCATCAGGTCGGCGAGACCAAATTCGCCCGTCGGCATGTGGCGGACCCAGGCTCGTTCCGTCGTCGTCGCCGCCACATGGGCTTCGTAACCGGCACCGGCGACCCGTTGCGGATCGATCTGCAGCGGCCCCGGGGCGATGAAACTGAGTCCGCCTCGCGCCGGTGAACGGAAGGGGCGGAAATCACGGAAGGCGGGCAGGTTGCGCAGGTGAAAGGGAGCCTCGACTTCGCGCCGCTGGCCGTCGACGAGGACCGGTGCCCGCGCGTTGTTGCGATCCATCACCAGGTCGGGGAGTGGGCGCAGTCCGAAGGGTTCCAGCAAACGTTCCCAGGCATTCCCGGAAGACTCGGCATGAAAGTGAACCACCGTGTCAGTCGCCGTATAACGCATGTGATAAGGACTGCCGGCGAGCACGACGGTGCGACCCGAGGCCAGAAAACGGCGTAACTCACCGATGTGACGGGCCGTCACGATGCTGGGCTCGAGCCAGAACAGGACGTCCACATCCTGCGGGATCGACGCGTACTGATCGACATCGACTTCGAGCACCGGGCCGTGCTGACTCAGATAGCGTGGCAACTCGTCAAAGCCGGGGGGCGCGGAAAGTGCGAAAGAGGCCTGTGGTCTCTGCGCCCGCAGGTGTGCTGCCACAAGCGCACCGAGGTGGGGGAGGTGGGCATTTTCGATCCCCTGGATCAGGATGTCGTCGCGGGACGGCCGCCCCTGGTGAGCGAATACGAGGGAGGACCAGATCTCGGCCTGACTCTCAGCGTCGTCGATCACCCGTCGTACCCGGATCGGACTGACCCGTCGCGAGGCGGCGTAGTGGGCGCCTGCAGGCCCTGAATGGTCAGGGTCGATGACCCTGTATGTAAAGTGGCCGCCACCGGCATCGACCATCTCCTCCAGCAGCGCCCGCGTCGTGCCCTCCACGTCCTGCAAATTGGACGGCATACGCGAGCGGTCGCTGATGAACAGCGTCGCGCTGATGGTGCCGTCGAGGTCGTGCAACGCCTGTTCCAGGTCCGCCGGTAGCGTCGCCGGATGACGACCACCGGCATCCCACGTCAATATCGGTCCCGCGAATCGGATCAGTCGACCCGTAACGACGACGAGGCCGAACAGCAGAATGGCACTGGCAGCTGCCAGCAGGAGGAAGAGCCGCTTCATGTGACCGTCAGTATTGGATCCGTCGGAGACCGACCTGTGTCAGCCACAGGAAGAAGCCGGACATCAGCAGGAAGTAGAGAAGGTGATCGACGCCGATCAGACCACTGACGAAAGCCTCATAGTGGGGCAGGCAGGAGATGCTGTCGGAGATGGCCGTTCCCGGCTGCCACAAAGGCGCCAGGCCATCGACGACTTCGACCACACGTGGATCGCCACTGAACACGAGAATCGATGCCAACAGCGCGGCGAGGGCGAAGGCGACGATCTGGTTGTGCGTCAGACTCGAGAGGAATTGCCCGAAGGCGAGGAACAGGGCGCCGAGCAGAAAGGCCCCCAGGTAGCCACAGAAAATGAGACCAAGGTCGGGTTCGCCGAGCCAGACGAGCATGGCGACAATCGGCAGAGATCCGGTGAGAATGAGGGCATAATAGAATAGTGCGGCGCCGTATTTGCCGACAACGATCTGTAATGGCTGCAGGGGCAGGGTGAGCAACAACTCCACCGTGCCCTGCGCATGTTCCTCCGACCAGGAGCGCATGGTGAGTGCGGGCACGAAGGGGATCAGCAGGAATGGCAGGGTGTCGAAGAAGGGCCGCATGTCGATGACACCCGCCAGAAAGAAGGAATTCATGAAGGACGTGCCCGCCAGCACGAGGAACACGGCGGCGGTGATGTAGGCGATGGGGGAGTCGAAGTACGCCCGCACCTCGCGGCGTGCCACCAGCAGAGATCCGGCCATCACTGGGACACCTGTGTGGTGGTTGTGGTGGAAACAAGGTGGGCGAAGATGGCCTCGAGACCGGCACCACCGAGTCCCGCACACTGCTCCAGTTCGTCGAGGTTGCCATCGCCGAGAATGCGTCCCTGGTGAATGATCAGGACACGGTCACTGATGGCTTCGACGTCGGCGATGATGTGGGTGGAAAAGAGGATGGCGCGATCCTGTTTCAGACCGATGAGCAGGTCACGAAAGGCCATGACCTGCAACGGATCGAAACCGTGGGTGGGTTCGTCGAGCAGCAATACGGGTGGATCATGCACGAGTGCACAGGACAAGCCGACGCGCTGACGAAATCCGGTCGAACACTCGCGCACCCTCTGACCGAGTACCGGGCCGATGTCACAGATGTCGATGACGCGAGTGCGGGCCGCCTCGAGATCGGCGCCCACCAGGCCGTGAGCGCCGCCGACGAAACGGACCAGATCATCGACGACCATGTCCCGATAGAGAGGGGTGTCGCCGGGCAGGTAACCGATGCGGCGTCGGACTTCGAGTGGTGCCTGGAGCGTGTCGAAACCGCCGACGGTGACGGTGCCGGCCGTGGGCCGCAGGAAGGTGGCCAGCATCTTCAACATCGTTGACTTGCCGGCGCCATTGGGGCCGACAAAACCGACGATCTCGCCAGCTGCCACGGCGAAAGAGATATCGTCGACGGCAGTGATGGCGCCATAGGTGCGGGTCACGGAGTCGACGCGGATCAAAGCAGCTCCAGTTTTCGGGTTGTCACTTCCAGTGTGCGATGGCGGTTGATGGCTGCAGCTAGTTCGTGGCGGCGAAACATGGCCAGATCACCACAAGGAAAGGGGGTCAGGGAGTCGAGGCCACCGGTGGCGATGGCCGTCTCCACGAGAGCGAGAATGTCGGCCAGAAATCGGTGGCCGTCCATGTATTGTCGGGCGAACAGGATGGCGGCGGCGATGGCCCGCGTCTGTCCTGCATCTACCAGTTGGGCCACAGCACTCAGGTCGATGTCACACGTTCCCAGTTGCAGCTGCGCGTGGCCTCTCACTTTGTAGCTCTGCATTCGTCGCCCCTGGCGTGGGTCGATGCTTTGAGCGAGGGGGGCCCGTGCGGAATGTAGCGCAAATGCAGGCAACGTGCGCCGCCGACTGCCACTGGCGGCGGCGATGGCATGGGCGCGGTCGGTGACGTCACGGGGTCGGTAGGACTCCATGGCGATGACGGTGTCGGCGACATCGAAGTAGTCACCACTGCCCCCCATGACCAGAATCGTGGAGACAGCGTAGTCGTCATACAGCGCCCGTATGCGATCGACGAAGGGCGTGATCGGTTCGTTGGCCGTGGCGATGAGTTGCTGCATCCGCTCGTCACGGATCATGAAGTTTGTCGCCGACGTGTCCTCGTCCACGAGCAGCACGTGCGCGCCGGCTTCGATAGCTTCGACGATGTTCGCCGCCTGCGATGTGGAGCCCGAAGCGTCGTCGGTACAGAATGCATTGGGATCGCCGTCGCAGGGCAACTCGCCGATGAAGGGGGACAGATCGACGCCAACCGTACGACGGCCACTCTCGGCGCGGATGGTGACGGCGCTGGCATCGGTTACGACCCGTTCGCGGCCATCGCCGTGGCGATGATCGTAGACGCCTCTGGCGAGTGCGTCGAGGAGGGTGGACTTGCCGTGGAAGCCGCCGCCAACGATGAGGGTGATCCCTGTTGGGATGCCGAGACCGGTGACTGTTCCCGCATTCGGGGTTTGTAGTTGCACACGCAGGCTGTCGGGGGCGCTGAAGGGGATGGCGGTATCCGCCATGGGACGGTCATCGACACCGGAGTGCCGCGGCAGCACGGCGTCATCTCCGATGAAGGCGACCAAACCCCGCGCGTGAAGTTGTCGGCGCAGAGCGTCGGTGTCCTCTGCCGACCGCGTGCAGGCGTCGATCTCGGCTGTTTGCGATTCGTCGAAGCAGAGACTGCGCATAACGACGGCGGGTAAACGCGTGCACAGCAGGTCGATGGCGGCGTCGCCGAGGATGCGCCGGCCCGCGGCGGGCAGGCCGACGACGAACCGGGCCTCCAGGTATTCGTCATCGATCTGAATGCACGAACGTTGCAGCAGCTGTTGTCCCGGGCGGTCGATGTCGATGAGACCGGAGTGCCCGGAACCGAGTCGCTGTGCATGCTCATCGACGCACCGGGCGAAGCGGTCGGCGAGCCAGCAGCTCAGAGCACGTCGACGGGGTTCGGGATGCAGCGCCGTCTGGGGGAACCCGGACAGTTGTTGTGGCAGGCGTACATGTACCCGGGAGGGGGCGGCGAATGGATCGCCCTGGACGTGGTCGAAACCGAGCAGGTAGGGTGTGTCATCAGTACCCTGCCAGTCTCCCCGCAACTCGCCGTAGGCTCGATAGCTGCTGCCGTCGAGGCGCTCGAGCAGCGTTCTTAGTGCGGCAAAATCCTTCATCTATATATTGTACGCTTCACTCTTGAAGACGGGGAGGACGAGACGTGGCCGAGGAAGAACTCAGTGGACTCAAGTGGTTGTCCCGCGAACGACCGGAGGCCATGCAGCACCTGCTCGCCTTCTTCCGTGAGTCGGGGCAACATCTCGATCCCAAGACGCGCTTCCTGATCTCCATCGTCACCAAGGTCGTGCGCCTGTCCGAGCGTGGTCTGCGCCAGTATATCCCCCGCGCCATACGGGAGGGGGCGACACCCGACGAGGTCCTCGACGCAATTCTGTGCGCCTACCCGGCTGCGGGATTGACGAATGTGATCGATGCTGTGCAGGTGCTGCGCTCCCTCGATCTGGATTCGGTCGCTGCGACTACGACGCCAGCCCCTGCGGTCGAGGCGCCGGAGTGGGTGAATGTGGGACCCGTCGATGACATCCCTGTTGGCACGGTGACGGTTGTGGAGGCTCGTGGCCGCGCCGTGGCATTGTACAATGTGGCGGGCAAGATCTACGCCACGGACAATGCATGTCTGCATCAGGGCGGCGAACTGGGCTGCGGCGCTCTCGATGGATCCGTCGTCACCTGTCACCGCCATGGCTGGCAATTTGACGTGACCACGGGAGACTGTCTGACCCGCCCCGGTGAGCAGGTGCAGAGCTTTGCGGCGCGTGTCGAGGACGGCGAGATCAGCCTGTTGTTATAGTGCTCGCCCATCACGCGAAGTGGATGGGATCCACACGCCCATCGCGCAGCCAGCTGTCGATGGCGGCCAGGCTGCGACGGAAGGTGTCGAGGATTTCGTCGGGATAGCCGTGGACTGCGCCCTCATGGAGGTCGATGATTTGCTCGCTACCCCCGTCACGCAGGTAACGAGCTGTCGCCGGTAGTTGCCGACGCCGCCGGTGAACGAGATCGGTAAAACCATCGAGATCGACCTCAACGAAACCATCGACCTCGTCGGAGAACTGCATGGCGCCAATGGCGAGGGACTGTGGGTAGAGGAGTAAGTGCTGCAGGACCCGTCGGCACTGACTCCGTGGTCGTTCGACTCGATTCGAGGTGAGGTGAATGAACTCATTCGCCTCGGTCTGCAGACCCACCTCTTCCACCAATTCACGCCGAATCGCGTCGATCGCCGTTTCGCCAGCACCCACATGGCCACCAGCGAGGGCGTCCACCTGCTGTGCGAAGGGATCGTCCGCCCGGCCCCGCTGTTGCAGCAGCATGCGCCGTTTTCCCGCCGATTCCCACGCCGACCAGACGAAGACGATGGCGTGCCAGTCGTGATGGCGATGCACCTGGGCGCGCGTCTTCTGTCCGACGATGCGCAGATCTTCGCCATCAAGAACGTCGAGTAGCTCTTCGTCGTCAGCCAATCGTGGCAAGAAACTGCAGGGCGAAGGCCAGGACCGTGAGCAGCGCACAGACGCCGGCCAGCACGTAAGCACCGAGGCCTTCGCGATCATTCGGTGTGCGGCTGAAGAGCCACGCCATGGCGTAACCGCCGATAAATCCGCCACCGTGGGCCCAGTTGTCGATGCCGGGCATGATGATGCCGAAGACGAACATGATCAGCGCCCATTGCAGATACTGACGGGTGAACATATCCGAGCCGATACGACGGCCGTAGACGATGGCAGCCGCCAGCAGACCGAAGATGGAACCAGAGGCGCCAAGGGTGAGGGGCGAACCCATCATCGTCGACGCGATGAAGCCGACGGCGCCGGCGACGGTGAAGATGACGAACAACCTGAATGGGCCGAAGAGTTCCTCGACGACGGGACCGAGTTGTCGTACCCACATCATGTTGAAGAAGATGTGCAGCAGGTTGCCATGCAGATAGATGGCGGTAATCACCGTCCACCAGCGGCCATATCTGCCGACGGGGATCCCGCCCGTGGCGCCGGCGTCGAAGGAGGCGCGCCCACTGGGTGAAAGAATCTCCATCATGCCCGACGGTTGCAGGATGGCACCTGGATCGAGTGCCAGGCACAGCAGGTAGAGGGCGCCACAGATGACGGTGATGATATGCGGAAAGTCTAGACTGATGCCGAGTTTGCGGAAGCGACTGGCGAGGCCGAACATGCCAGGTCGAACCTGGCCGCAATGATGGCAACGCGGAACGTCATCGCTGATGAGCTTGTGACAACTTGGGCAGAGGATGGCAGGCATCGAGTTCTCTAGATCCCCAGACTGTCGTTGATGTCGGCCTGGTAGGCGTTGAGCTCATCATTGAGGACTTCGTCGACCGTGACGGACCGCCCCGCGACCTGCGATTCCATCCAGGCGTAGGCGATGGCGACGGAGCGCTGGCCCTGGGCACCACTTACTTCGGGGTGGCCGGATTGACCCTGGATGGCGAGACCGAAGTCGGCATACTCCACGGCGATCAGCTTGCGATCCGTCTCCACGAATTCGAAGGAGTACTCGAACAAGCGGTCGCCACCAAACAAGGCTGCCGTCGCTGCATCGAGTCGAAACTCCGGCACCAGATCCAGCAGCGCCGCGCCGGACTCCGCATCCTGCCCGGGGAGGTGCAGAGTGAGTCGGCGGCCACTGCGATCACCAGGAAGATCCATCGACCCACGACTGCCGAAGATGGCCCGTTTCCACATGCCCTCACCACGTGAGGCGTGGTCCTCGATATAGGAGACGACGGCACCCGACTCGAAGAGCATGGTCGAATAACCTGCATCGTCGGCGGTTGCCTCAAATTTTGCAGGCATGTCTGTCTGCCAGCGCTCGTAGACGCCACCGCCTTTGGTGACGCCCTTGCCGGCGACGGGGTTCTTGCGCGTTTTCTCGTGCAGCCGTGTCTGTGCATAAATCGTCGAAGCCGGACCCAGATAATATTCGAGGATGTCCGCAAAATGCACACCCACGTCGAGCAGGACACCACTGGCATCTTTCTGGTGCCGCCAGACCGAGATCAGCATGCCATCGCCACCACCCATCGTGTGGTGCAACATGAGGCGGGGATCGCCGATAACGCCACTGTCCAGCAATGCTTTGCCGAGGCGGTTGATCGGGTCGCGCCGGTAATTTTCGGCGGTGGACAACACCCTGTCATGTCGCGCGGCGGCCTGCACCATCAACTGGCAGGCGCGCGCTGTCAGACCCAGGGGTTTTTCGCTCATCACGTGCCAGCCACGTTCGAAGGCTTCGACGGCGACGGTGTGGTGATAGCGTGGCGTCGTCGTCAGGTCGATGGCGGCCACATCGGTGGCGGCGGCGAGTGCCTCGAGGTTGCCGGCAACGGCGGGGCGTGTGCCGAGCAGTTCGGCTGCCTGATCGGCGAGACTGTTGGCGTTGCCCTCGTCCGGGTCACAGGCACCGACCAGGGCAAAGGGAGACAGGCCGGCGCGGGTCAACTCGGCGAGTCCATACATGTGCCGGTGGCCCATACCGCCACAGCCGACGATGGCGAGAGGAATGGTTTCTGTCATATAGGGTTTCTCTAGAGATCAGACGGGGTCAGGTCCATCCCGGAGTAACGCTTGACGCCCTCGGCATTCCAAACCAGCCCGAGGCCGGGTGCCTCCGAAATCGACAGACAGCCTTCCTCATCTAGGGAAAAAGGCTGCTCCACGAGGTCTTCAATGTACGGGGCGGGGGTGATGTACTCCACCCAACGGGCTGTGGGCACGGCGGCGACGAGCTGCAGATCGGCGGCCAGACCGATGGCGGTATTCCATCCATGCGGGACAAAGAGGATGGAATGATCATAGGCGTGCATGGCGATGCGGAATTCTTCGGTGAGGCCACCCACTTTGGTCACATCCGGTTGGATATAATCGACGGCGCGCTGTTCGATCCACGGCATGAAGGCCTGCCTCCGGGTCAGGACTTCACAACTGGTGATCGGCAGCCGCGCATTTTCGGTCAGTTTGATGTACCCCGCCAGGTCGTCGGGGCGGAGGGCTTCTTCGAACCAGGTGATGTCGAAGTCGGTCAGCATCTCTGACGTCGTCAGCGCCCACTTGTAGCCATGGGGCCAGTAGCGGTCGGAGCCACCGGCATCGACCATCAGTTCGACATCCGGTCCCACCGTGTCGCGGGCGGTGCGCACGATCAGTTCGTCCATCTGCCGCGACTCCCGGCCAAAGGGCCCCCAACCCATCTTGATGGCGCGGAAGCCCCGCTGGATGGCGTCTTCGAGACGCGGCACGAGCACCTCCGGTTCGGCCATCAGCAAGGAGCCATAGGGTTTGATGCGGTCGCGGTAACGGCCACCCAACAGACGCGAAATCGGCTGACCGGTGACCTTGCCGAAGATGTCCCAGAGAGCGATATCGATACCGGAGATGAAGTGGGTGATGGCGCCGCCGCGGCCCTGCCAGAACGTGGACTGATGCAATTTTTCGGCGACGCGTGCGGGTTCGATGGCACATTCACCCAGCGCCAATGGCCGCAGGATGCCGAGGGCACCTTCGCACATTTTCAGCGAGGTGTAGATGGAACCGAGACCGGTGACACCCTCATCGGTGACAACCTCCACCAGCGTGTGCAGATTTTCCGCCTCCTGGAATCCCTGATCCCAACCGCCGTCCATGGTGGCCCCGGTGAGCGGCAGCAGGCGAATATCGGTGATCTTCATCGTGTGGGCCTTTCGTTGCCTCTCTTGAAATTCTTCGGGCGACCCCGGCGCGCTGCAGAAATCCGCGGGCCGAGTCGCCGGCGAGGGTGACGACATGGCGATGCTGATGGTAGATGAAAACGCGGTCATCTTTTACCAGTTGAAAGCGGAAGGGTTCGTCAGCCACTGAAGGCGACCTCCCAGGCAAATCCGTCAGCGTCAACAAAGTAGCCGCTTCCCATTCGGTTCGGGGTAGAAGGACAAAGCGAAGGACACCAAGAAACTGCAATCCCGTGGGCATGCAACCCTGCGAGCAGCCGATCGGCCCCCTGCTGGCTCTGTCGTTCGCCGGCGGCTATACTCCTGCCCATGCGAGCTATCATACTTGGCGCCGGTCGTGGCAGCCGTCTGCAGGCCCTCACCGATGAGCAACCGAAACCATACGCCCCTATCGGGGGGCACCGGATTCTCGACTGGTTGCTGGCGGCTCTCACCGAAGCGGGCATCGACGAGGTGGTCTTTGTCGGCGGCTACCGCATCGATCTCGTACAACGCGACTATCCACAGTTCACCTTCCGCCACAATGCGGACTGGCAAGAGACGAACATTCTGGCGTCGCTGATGTGTGCCGAGGATTGTATGGAGGAAGGGTTCGTCGTCACCTATGCTGACATTCTCTACCGTGCGGACGTTGTTCGACGCGCCCTCGATCATCCTGGGGATCGGGTGCTGTGCATCGACACGGAATGGCGTTCACGGTATGCCCACCGCAGTCAACACCCAGAGGACGACGCCGAAAAAGTGATCTCCAGCGACGACCGAATTCAACGGGTGAGTCGCACCATCGCCGCCGCCGACGCCGACGGCGAGTATATCGGTGTCGCCCGCTTCTCGAAGACGGGGGCGCAGTCGCTGCGGCAGGCCTATCATGAGGTACACCAACGGCTGGCGGGCCAGCAGTGGAAGGGCGGTACGACATTCCGCAAGGCCTACCTCATTCATCTCTATGAGGAGATGCTGGAGGCTGGCCACTCGTTTCGCATGGCGACCACCGACGGTCAATACATGGAAGTCGACACGGAAGAGGACTTCGCCCTGGCCAACCAACGCTGGCCGGCCCAATACGGAGCGCCCTAGTTCGCCCCTGCCACGACGGCCATA
>DPVW01000243.1:20110-48135 GCA_003529325.1 Candidatus Latescibacterota bacterium
CATATGCATCCGCCGCATCGTAACCTTATGACGTTCAGTCTTTTCTGCCGACGCTTCGTACTCCGTTAGGGAGGTGCAGCTATGCCGAGTCTCGTAGAACGAAGTGGCACTCTCTTTCCCACAGCTGTCGTCGGTTCTCTGCCGCGACCCGACTACGTTCGAGAAATCGTCGTCGATGGTTGGCGCGGAGAAGGCTGGGAGCGCCATCTCGACGCCGGTGTCTGTTACGCCATCAGCGTGCAGGAGGCGGCGGGCATCGATGTCATCTCCGATGGCGAGTGGCGGCGGGCTTCCTACATCGGCATCATCGCCGAGATGGCCCATGGTTTCGAGTTGGGTTATGCACCGGACGGCCGACCATGGACGGTGGTAACGGGCGAAGTGACATCGAAGGCGACGGGTGTCATCGCCGACGAGATCGCCTTTGTCAGAGGACGGACGAATCGCCTGATCAAGGCGACTCTACCGTCACCCGCCCTGCTGGCGGAACGTATGTGGGACCCCGAACGGTCGTCGTCGGTCTACGAATCGCCGCGTGCCTTCGCCGAGGCCGTCGTGCCCTTGTTGCGGGCCGAAGCGGCGCTGGTCGCCAAGGCGGGTGCCGACATGATCCAGGTCGATGATCCACATCTGTGTCTGCTCGTCGATCCGGAGGTGCGCGCCCAGTACGATGACGAATGGGATGGCGCCGATGCGGAGGCGGAGTTTTCCGCGGATATGGACAATGAGGTTCTCGCCGACGTGGGAGATGATGTCATACGCGCCGTGCACCTGTGTCGTCGAGCGGGTGCCCGCGTCCGCGGGGAGGCTTACCACTCCGGAGACTACGATCACATCGTCAAAGATCTGGCCCGTCTGCAGACCGACCATCTCACCCTCGAGTTTTCCAGCCCAGGCGCCGGTGATGTCAATGTCCTCGAACAGTTGCCCGACGACCTCGAGATCGGTCTCGGGTGTGTCAGTGTTCATCCCGGGGAGGTGGATGACTCGGACGCGATCGTTGAACGTGTCGAGCAGGCGATAGAAGTCGTCGGTGCCGAGCGTATCGCGCTCAATCCGGATTGTGGCTTCGCCCCGGGATCCGCCGCGCGTGTCGATCTGGACGAGGTCTACCAGAAGCTGCGCTACCAGACCGAAGCGGCCAAACGTCTGCGCGAGATCTATGCCTGAGAGGCGGTGCCGCTCCTAATGACCGGTCGCTGTGGCCCACGCGCGCCGTCGATGAGGGGCATGGGAGCCGACAGTCTTTTCAGATCAGGTAAGTCGAATTCGGCGAGCAAGCCAAAACAGAATAACTCGGCATAGTTCGCGTAGCTGCGAGGCAGGTCGACGAGCCGGTCGAGAGAATCGAGGGCACCATAGGTAATAAGGCCTGCGAATCGGGAGGGCTCAAGTGCCGTCGCCAACTGCGCGACAACGGGCATGGATAGACCCCCGGCGCGCAGGTGCACCGCTGCACACTGGTAACGTTTCCGCACCCACAAGGCTAGAGCCAACAGCTGCGCCGTCTGGATTCCGAGAGGCCGTAGTCCGGCACAGGCCAGCAGCATCGGATGCTGAAAAGTCGTGTCAGCTTCACCCGTGCCGAACAGGTCGATGCTGACGACCCGCCGCCCCTCGTCAACCGCCGCCAGACTGGCAGTTCCGGCTCGACCGGCGTCGCTGATGACGATCTCCGTGCCACCCCGGACGCCGGTTGAGGGTGCAATGGTTGTCGCCGGAATCAGCCACGGTCCGACGTTGAGCACATGCTGCTCGCAGATCATCCCCCCTCGTTGTACAGCAGCCCCTTTCGTCGTCGCCTGCACCTTGTCGTAACGTGGAAGACGCAGCAGCTGTCGCAGTCGTGTGCGGGCTGCTGCTGGTCGCAGCGGTTGGCGTCGTTGCCGTTGACGGCGAATCCCTTGCAGCTGCTGCAAGGCCAGAGAGTGCAGTGTGGCGTTGTCAGCGGGCAGGCCGACGTTCAACTCGGCCTCGGTCAGCAGCTCGTCGGCATAGGGCAGGTCCTGCTCAGATGTCTCCAGACCGAAGTGTTTGTTGAGGAATCGGTAGAGCTGGCTGCGGTTGTCGGCTTCGTAGTTGTGCGTGCCCGGGTCCGTGTTGTCGTACAGCTCCAGGTTCGCACCGGCGCCGAGCAGTTCGAAGACCTTTTTGGCCGGTCGGTAGATGGATACACGAGTGCGTTTGGTCTGAAAGCAACAATCGTCGTTGCGGTTATAGATCAGCAACGTGGGGCGTGGGGCAAACATGCCGGTGAGCACGTCATAGTCGGCGACACTGCACATGTCATTCGGACACTGTTCCAGGTCGCCGATATCCTGCGGGCAACCGCGACGCTGCCACATCGCCGAATAGCCGGCAACGGGAACCACGACCTTGATCCGTTCATCCAGAGCGGAGAGGATCCCCGTCTGCCAGCCACCACCTGACAGACCGGTCATCGCCACACGTTTCGGATCCGCATGGCGGTGGGCGAGCAGGACGTCGAGACCCCGCTTCATCAGCAGATAGAAAACACCGATGCCAGCGACACCGCACAGGTCCAAGAGTGCGATGCGCAGATGTTCGACATCGGCGTTGAGTTCTCCCATGCCGATGAATTCGGTATTGAGTGCCAGCATCCCGCGTTTGGCGAGGTTGATGCATCGCGCCTGTTTGTAGTCCATCGCTTTGCCACCGGCATGGTGGCCATTCGGATTGAGGACGACGGGCACCTTGCCCCGCAACCCGGTCGGTTCGTAGAGCAGCGCCGGCACCCACAGACCAGGATATCCTTCATATCGAAGTTTGCGTATACGGTAGCCCGGGCCCGCACCGATCGTGCCCCGCCACTGCACTTTCGGGGGTTTGGTAAGCAATCCTTTCGGGTGCCCCTCAAAAAAGAGTTCCAGCAGCTCGGCACGGGTCTGGTTGGCGCGCCGATGCCAGGCGGCAGCCGTCGTCAACCTGTCGAGTCGGGGCAGGGCTTCGTCGAGGATGTCGAGCCAGGCCTTGTTGGCGGCACGCTTGCCAAGCAGTTGGCGGGAGAACAGGCGTTGCATGTCGAGTCTTTAAGGTGAGAGGAAACGTCCGGCAAAACCGTCGATGTTGACGCCCACATGTCCAGGTAGATGTCTTCGGGCGAGATCGATCATGCGATCACGATAAGCAATTGTGACACTGGCGGGATCGATGGCGGCCATGGCCCTTGGCAATGCGGTGCGGTTCGTGCGCGCCCCGCCAGTGGAGCCGTCGCCGCCAATAAAGTGGTCGATGACCACCGCGTCGGCGTGGTCGGCAATGCGGGCGAAGAAGGCGTCGGGCTCGTCGATGGGGAGCAGGGGGGCGACGGTGATGACGACACGCAACCCAGCGTCGCGCAACGCGGCAGCGGCGGCGAAGCGTCGGGCCACGGTGCTTGCCGGTGGTGGCAAACCGGGCAGCTTGTCACGATCGCTCTCGATGGACAGATGTACGCGAACAGCGCAGCGACTGTCCAACTCGACGAGGAGATCGGAGTACTCTGTCACCAAGTGGCTGTGGGTCTGCACAATCAGTTCGTCGGGAGGGGCATCGGCCATGGCCTCCAGCAGGGATTGTGTGATGCGGAACTTTCGCTCCTGGGGCACGAAAGGGTCCGTGGAACTGGACATAAAGATCGAGAAGAGGCCCTGCCGATGTGCCCAACGACGCTCGGCCTCGACCCGCTCGCTGTATCGTTGTGCGGCATTCACGCGCACTTCGAGGAACGATCCCCAGGGCCGCCCACGTGTGAGAAGTCCATTGTGGCGCACGTAGCAGCCGACACCGCAGAGGGCTGAGCCATAGGAGCAGCCACGGTAGGGCTGCAGGGAGTGGGACGCGACGGTGCGGAGAAACCCACTGGTGCGCGTCAGGATGCTGCGTACGGGGGTCTGGCTGACTTCGACTGCCATGATCAATCTAAAAAAAGGGCGCCGGCATATGGCCAGCGCCCCAAAAGTCTGTATCTGCAGCGACCGCGCGCTACTTGTTGGAGCGCTTCAGGACCGGGAGACCATTCTTGCTCTCAGCTACTTCATACCCTTCAGGAACGGCGTCGATTGCACCTTCCTTGGCTTCTTTGCCGAAGAAGTAGATGGTTTGCGAGTTCCCATTCTTCAACTGCGTGGTCCGTTGGTGCAACAGGTAGGACTTTCCCTTTGAGTTCGTGAAGGAAAACGGCATGTGGAGGGCTCCTTTCGTGGAGTGACAGTTACCGGCTCGTAGAATCCGGTGTTGGTATTGCTTAAGTCGTCCCTGCAATAATACCGACAATCTCGAAAATTGGCCATGTACCATGTGGCAGATGTCGAAATCTTGACATGTCCATCACCTCCCCCCACCATGTACAGTCCTTTAGACCCCTACCGTCTCGGAGTTCACCTGTGACAGATATGCCTGACGTTCTGCCTGCCACCGAGAATCCCTTCGGTGGCATCCTGCCGCAAGCCGACAGTCTCGATGCCGATCCGGAGCGCTTCGCCCAGCGTCTGCAGCACTCGATCGACACCTGGCGTGAAGGCGGTTACCGCGTCGTCTGGTTAGAGGTGCCGATCGAACGGGCGGCACTGATCCCCGTAGCCGTCACCGCCGGCTTCGGCTTCCATCATAGCAACGTCGAGTATCTGATGCTGACCTTGCAGCTGGAACAGGGAGCTTTCGTGCCAGCCTATTCGACGCATTACATCGGCGCCGGTGGGGTGGCCATCAATGACCGTGACGAATTGCTCGTCGTGCGCGAGCGCTACCACCGCGACCCGAAGAGACCACCTCGCTTCAAGCTACCCGGTGGGGCACTGCACCAAGGCGAGCACCTCGCCGATGGGGTCGTGCGCGAAGTTCTCGAAGAGACGGGGGTGCACACGCGCTTCGATGCCCTCGTCTGTTTCCGTCACTGGCACGGGTATCGCCACGGCAAGTCGGATATCTATTTCGTCTGTCGTCTCAAGCCCTTGAGCGAAGAGATCACGATTGAGGCGGAGGAGATCGCCGAGAGTCGCTGGATGCCGGTGCAGGAGTATCTCGACGCAGAGCAGGTGAGTGGCTTCAACAAGCAGATCGTACTCGCGGCGCGAAATTCCCCCGGGTTTGCTTCCACCGACATTGCCGATCACGACGATAAATCCCGCTTCGAGTTCTTCAGGCCACTCCTCGAGGACTCATAGGGATGGCACAGCGTCCCAATCTGTTGCTACTGATGACGGACCAGCAGCGTGCTGACGCATTGGGTTGTGCCGGGGGCTGGGTGCGCACGCCAACACTCGATCGATTGGCGGCGGAAGGGGTTCGATTCAGCAACTGTGTCACCAATTCCCCTGTCTGCATCCCCGCACGGCTGAGTCTGGCGACGGGGCTGTACCCGCACAATACCTGGGTCTGGGACAATCAGGGACATACCCTCGACCCGGAGTCCCCCACGTGGATGCGCCACGTGCGCGACGCCGGCTACAGGACCTCGCTGTTCGGCAAGACGCATCTGCATCCGCACTCCGGAGACCTGCGCGAGCGGGAGTCGCTGATGCATGCCTATGGCCTCGACGATGTCGACGAAATCGGCGGACCCCGGGCAAGTGAACGGGTGTTGTCGCACATGACGGCACGCTGGCAGGAGCTTGGGTTGTGGGAGGCGTATCGTGCCGACATACGCGATCGGTTTGCCACCAAGCCGCACGTTGCGCGACCCTCTCCCTTGCCTGTCGACGAATACGCCGACGCCTATGTAGGGCGTCGGGCACGGGAGTATCTGGCGGCGTATGACCGCGCCGAACCATGGTGTTGCTGGGTGAGCTTCGGCGGTCCCCACGAACCCTGGGATACACCAGAGTCGTTTGCAAGTCTCTACGACCCCGCCGACATGCCCGAGGCTGCACCTCTGCCGGAGTGGACGCGAGAGGAGAGCCGCCCCCGGGGCTATCTGCATGAAAGGTTGTCTCAACCTCCCGAACTGGAGCCGGGGGACACGGCGGCGATGCGTGCCAATTATGCTGGCAATGTGACACTCATCGATGCGCAGATCGGCGCCATCCTGGATACGATCGAGGCGCGGGGAGAGCTCGACAATACAGTCATTGTCTGCACCTCCGACCATGGCGAGTTGAATGGTGACTTTGGGCTGATCTACAAAAGTTGCCTGCTCGACGGCGCTGTCCGTGTGCCATTGATCGTGCGCACACCGGATACGGCGTTGGCAGGTGGGGCGACGACGGACACACCCGCAGAATGGTTCGATGTCGGGGCAACGTTGGCGGAAGTGGCAGGTGTGAGTCTCGACTACACGCAGTTTGGCCGCTCGCTGATGCCCACGGTTGCCGACCCGACACGACCACATCGACGGGAGGCGTTCTGCGAGCACCAAGGCGAGGTGATGCTGCTCGACGAGCGGTGGAAGGGGGCCGTCAATCGGGCGGGTCAGCTATATCTGTTGTTCGACCGTGTCGCCGATCCTCAGGAACAGGACAATCTGGCCGGCACGGGGCGGGCGGACACCGTGGAGATGGATGTTCGTCTGCGCATCCTTGAACAGATGGTGCGCACCCAGGTCCACAAGAAGTGACAGGTCGGTTGGCGGGGCGCACCCTCTGGGTCCTGATTGTGGCCGCCTTGCTGCCATATCTCAACGCCCTTCCCAATGACTTCACCCTCGACGACCACGGTCTCATTCTGCACAACCAGGCGGTCGTTGCCTTCGACCTGGCCACACTCTGGGGTCAGGATTACTGGGCGGGCTATGACAGCAGTCTCCGATCCGGCCTCTACCGACCGGTAACCCTCACGAGTTTTGCCGCCGAATTCGCCCTGTTCGGTCGGCAGCCACTGGGCTATCACCTCAACAATCTGCTCTTGCATCTGCTCGTCACGCTGCTGTCATGGTCTCTGTTTCGGCGGTTCGCCGGCGCCAGCACGGCACTGTGGGGGGCGGCGGTATTTGCCGTGTTGCCCGGACACTCGGAGGCGGTGCTCGCCATCGTCGGACGTGCCGATCTGCTGGCGACGGTGGGTTCGTTGGCCGCGTTGCTCGTCTGGACTGGCGCCGATGGCTGGCGGCGGACGCTGGGTGGGGGTTGCTGTTTCGCCCTCGCACTGCTGAGCAAGGAACAGGCCGCCGTCGTGCCCGCACTGTTGTTGTGCGTCGGCTGGCTGCAACATCGGCGGGATGGACAAGGCTGGCGTTGGCCACCCCTCGTCGCCTCGGCTGCAATTCTGGCTGTTTATCTGGGGCTGCGACAGGTCCTGCTCGGCGGCATCGCTGTGACCGAGATCCAGGCACTCGACAACCCTCTCGTCGAACTGCATGGAGCCGAGAGAGTGCTTGCAGCGCTGGCGGTGGCGTCACGTTACGCGCTGCTGCTGGTGGCGCCGGCGCGGCTGTCGGCGGACTACTCCTTTGGCGCCATCGATGTACGCCACATGCCCACGGGAGAGATCGCCGACGGGTTGCTGCTGGTGTTGCTCGCCGGCGTCGCGACCTGGTGGTTTGTGCGTCGACCGGAGACACCGGGATTGGCCGTCATGTGGCTGATGGTCTGCTTTGCGCCATTCGTGAATGTATTGTTCCCCATCGGCACGATTCTGGCTGAGCGAATCAGTTATGCACCGTCTGTAGGGTATGCCCTCGGTGTGGGTTGGGCCCTGGATGGGGCAAGACGACACCTGGGATATCGAGTCGTGCAGAGACTCGGGTTGGCGCTGTTGCTCGTCCTCGGTCTGCGCACGGCGGCGCGCTGCACCGACTGGCGAGATGAACTGCAGCTGTTTGGCGCTGTCGTGGCGGCCTATCCCGAAAGTGCCCGTGGTCACAAGGGGTTGGCCAAGGCACTGCAGGATGCAGGACGTGTAGCGGAGGCGGAGCAAGAGTACCGCTCGGCCATCGAAATCTATCCTCGTTTTGACACGGCACACTACAATCTGGCAATCCTATTGCATGGAACCGCACGATACGAAGAGGCGCTGTCGCACTTTGACAAGGCGTGTGTTCTGCGACCTGAGTTTGCCGACGCGCACCTCAACCGTGGTGTGACGCTGTCCCGGCTTGGTCGTCTGCAGGAGTCGCGACAGGCGACGCAACGTGCCGCCGAGTTGCGGCCGGAATGGGACGCGCCACGAGTCAATCTTCAGGAAATCAACACAGCGATCGATCGCCAGGGGGAACAACGATGAGCGTAGAGATTGAACAACTCACAGCAGCGGATTGGGAGGAAGGCCTGGCGTTTCTGAACGGTGTGTTCGGGGATGATAAGGAAGAATTCAATTTTGCCACCTTGTTGCCATCGATCTACCAGCCGACGGACGAGTTCATGGCATGTAATCACGCCGTCAGGGAAAATGGACAGATCCGTGCCGTCGTCGGTCTGTTTCCCATGGACTGGCAGGTGGGGGACAATCTGCTGAAGGTCGGCGGCATCGGCGGTGTATCGACGCACCTTTCGGTTCGTGGCAAGGGCTACATGAAGCTGCTGATGGAGCACTGCGTGAAGTTGATGAAGGCGGAAGGATATGACTTGTCATGGTTGGGCGGTCAGCGCCAACGATACGGCTACTTCGGCTATGAAAAGTGTGGTCAGCAATTGAGTGTCAGCATGAATTCGACCAATCTGCGACACGTGTTTGGCGAGCGGCAAGGCTTAAGCTTCGAGCCCCTGGTGGCAGAGGATCGGTCCCGCATCGACACGGCGCAACAGTTGCACGATGCCCTACTCGTGCACTGCCGTCGCGGGGGCAACGATCTGTTTCCAAGATTCCTGGCATCCTGGCATCACCAACCGTATGCCGCGCTGGACGAGGACGGAACCATGGTCGGATACCTCGTGGCAGACGCAAGTGGTGGCAGCGTTCTGGAACTGGTGGCTCGTGATGCCTCGATGGAGGTGGAAGTGGCGCGCTCCTGGGTGCAGTCACGGCAGGAGGAGGGTGTGCGCTTCGATATTGGGCCAACGCGCTACGAACTGCTGCGACGACTCTCGGCCATTGGCGAGGGTGGTGGTGCCAATTCATCGGGTAACTGGCAGATCTACGACTGGGCGCGGACAGTGGGTGCATTGTTACAGGTGCGATGTGTGGGTGGCGCTCTCGCTGACGGCGACATCCTCCTCGGCATCGAGGGCTACGGCAGCCTGCACGTGCAGGTCTGTACCAATGAGGTGGTCTGCGAAAAAGTCGCAGAATCCGCTCCCGTGACCTGGGATGCCTTTACCGCCATGCGCGTGTTCTTCGGCCCCCTGCCAGCAGCGGCGGTCGCCGATGTGCCACAGACGTTGGGCCCCCTGTTGGCGTGGTGTCCGCTGCCGTTGGCATGGCCGCGCCAGGACGGCGTGTGAAGCGCGCTGCCAAGCGTGGCGCCAAGGTTGCTGCGGATCCGCCGGCGATCTGGGTAGCGGCGGCCCTGCCGGGCCTGGAGGATCTGCTGAAAGCGGAGATTTCCAGGCGGTTCAAGGGTCAGGTTGTTTTCCTGACACATGCCAAGACAGGCGAGTGCCACTTCCGCTTCGCCGGCCGCCCAAAAACATTGCTGTCACTCAGGCTCTGCCATCTGCTCTATCGGCGGCGGGATTTTGCCGTGACCCGGCCAAGGACATTGCTCTCCCCGGAGCATCTGCTGACGTTGGGTCGAGAGCTCAAGGCCGTCATGAGAGTCACGTCCGCAGATCATTACACAGGACTACGATTTGATGCGGCGGGCGCCAATTCGCCCACACTCCAGCGTCTGGGCCAGCAGTTGTCCGAACAACTCGGCGTGCCCTTCGAAAACGAAACAGGTGATCTCGTCGTCACACTGCGCCCTGGCAAAGGGGGTTGGGAGGTGTTGTGTCGGGTTGGCAACCGTCCTCTGGGAACACGCGCATACCGACAGGTCAACTATCTCGGCAGCGTCAGTGGTACGGTTGCAGCCGCCCTCGTCGAACTGACCACACCCGTGCGCGGGGACCGGTTTCTCAATCTCATGTGTGGCAGTGGTACGATCATGATCGAGGCACTCGAGCGATTTGCGGCAGCGACGATGGTTGGCGTGGACAATTCACCCACCGCGTTGACTGCGGCAGCACGCAACTGTGCCGCCGCAGGTGTGCGTGAACGGAGTCTGCTGCTGCGGGCGGATGTACGACGTCTGCCATTTGCGGATGGCAGCTTCGACAAGCTGTGCGTCGATCTGCCGTGGGGGGAGAGTGTCGGCACACGCCAGTCCAATGTCTCTCTCTACAGAGACACATTCGTGGAGTCACATCGACTGTGTCAGGCCGATGGCAAGTTGGTGGTGTACACGCAGGACGAAGGCGCCATCAACGCCCTGGGGCAGGAAGTGGCACGGGACTGGCAGCTGCTGGAAGAGCGGCGTTTCGTGCAGCGAGGATTTCAGCCTCTTTGCCGAGTTTATGGCAAAAGAGGTGAACAAGGATGAGCTGCCTGGCTGAACGATGTCAAAGCAGGGGTCTCGATGAGCGAGTCGGAAGCATCGGCCTGCTTGCGAGTCCTGCTCGGTGGTGAGGTCTCTGATGAGCAGATGGCGGAGTTACTGGTCGCCCTCGCAGAGAAGGGCGAAACAGCTGACGAGGTCGTGGGATTCTGTCGTGTGCTGCAGGAGAGTGCGCAGCCACTGACGTTGACACAGGACTGCATGGATGTATGCGGTACGGGTGGCAGCGGGCTGTCGCGATTTAATGTCTCAACCGCGGTGGCCTTCGTGGCGGCCAGCGCTGGCATCCGCATTGCCAAACACGGCAATCGTGGCTCTCGTCGCCCCAATGGCAGCTTCGATCTGCTGGATGCACTCGGTTGCCCCTTCGAGCTTGCCGAAGACTCAGGGAGTTGTTCGAGCAGACCGGGCTCTGCTTCATCTATGCCCGATTGTATCACCCGGTGATGAAAACCGTCTCCAGGGCGAGGGTGCTGGCAGACCGGCGCACGATCTTTAATCTTGCCGCGCCGCTGAGCAATCCGGCAATGCCCGCATTTCAGGTGGTTGGCACACCGATGCAGACAAATGCCCAGCTGCTGGCCGAGATCCTGCAGCGTCTTGGTCGGACCAGTCGTTTGTCGTCACCGGGGAACCCGGCATCGACGAGGTCTCGATCTCCTGTGCCACCCAGATCCTGGATGTATCACAACAGGACGTGTCTTCTATGAGAATTTCGCCCCAGGATCTTGTATCGAGCCAATCGAATACGAGGCGATCCCCGGAGGAGACGCCGAAGAGAACAAAATGATCTTCGAACAACTGCTGGCCGGTGATGGGCCCGATTCGATCACCCGTATGGTCTGTGACAGTGCCGGCGTCGCCATGTACTGTGGGGTGCCGTCGCGTCGATCAAGGCAGGTTGTGAGCGCAGCATGGAGCTGCTGGCGGATGGCTCTGTGCACAGGAAATTCGACCAGTTTCGGCAAGCTTCCCGCGATCTGTCATCGTAGGCCAGCTAGCTCAGCTCCAACTTCTCCAGGACCTCCCGGTTGACGACCTGTTCCGGCACCCGCCCCTGCAATACGTCGACCATGCTACGTGCCGCCATCTGCGCCATGCGGATGCGGGCGGTGACGGTAAACGACCCCGAGTGCGGTGAGGCGACGACATTGTCGAGGGCGACGAGTTCAGCCGAAACGCCCACCGGGGGCTCCGACGCCTGGCAGTCCAGGCCGGCGCCGGCAAGATGACCATTCTGCAGTGCAGCGATGAGCGCTGGTTCGTCGACGAGGCCACCACGGGCTGTGTTGATCAGAAAGCTGCCCTTCTTCATGGCTGCAAGAAAGTCGGCGTTGGCGATGTTGGCGTTGTCAGCTGACATGGGCACGTGCAAGCTGATGACATCCGCTTCGGCGAGCAGCCTGTCCCGGTCCACCGCCTCGGCGCCCAGCGCCTGCAGAGTGGCGTCATCGACGAAGGGGTCGTTGACCAGGACCCGCATGCGGAAACCTTTGGCACGGCGTACGGTTTCGGCGCCGATCCGCCCGCAGCCGAGCAAGCCAAGGGTCATGGAGGGCAGATCCTCGCCGATGGGAACGTTATAGTCCCCGGCCTTGACGGTGCGGTCCCCCGTAGGGATATGTCGCACCAGACCCAGCAACAGGGCGAAGGTCAGGTCGGCGACGGCATCCGCCATGACGCCGGGGGTGTAGGTGACGACGATACCCCGTTTCGTGCACTGACCGAGATCGACATTGTCGTAGCCAACACCATTGCGGGCGATCACCCGCAACTCGGTGGCGCCTTCCAAAGTACTGGCGTCGAAGCGCTCGGAACCTGCCAGGATGGCACTGACGCCCTGGAGCGCGTCCCGGGTGGCGTCGTCCTCCCAGTGAGGTGCGCCGTAGCGGTGCACCCACGGAAAGCCGGCACTGTCGAGGATGTCAGCCGCGGGCTGGCCGCCACCAATCTCGAGACCCACGGTAATGATGCAGCGATTTTCACTCACGGTTGGAGGGTACCTTTCGTTAGGAGCCGGCGCCGAAACGCGTGCTCTCGAACTGGGCGAAGGGAGTGTCGACACCGAACTCATCGGCGACAGCCTGCAGGCTGCTCTCATGTTCTTCAGAAATGGGTATACCAAGGCGACCAAACTCGGCTTCGTTCAGCCACTCGATCCCGCCGGGAAGCTCCGCGCGCTGGTGGCCGGGAAAGGGAGCCAGTTGGCGACACTCGCTGACGTAGCGTGTCATCTCCGCCCGGAACTGATCGATCGGGCAAAGGGCGGCGATGTGGAAGGCGGCGAAGAAACCTCCCTGGTTGGATTCCCACTTCGAGGTGGGTGGCATGCGGCCGGGCTGCCAGACCCCGGCCAATACACCACCGAGGGCATGGGCGATCGACCCCAGTCCCAGTTCCTTGAAGTAGGCGAATGGCATCTGCTCGAACAGATCCTCTTCCCAGGGCAGCAGACGTGTCGCCATGTCGATGACGAGCGGTGGCACATCGGCACTGGTGGGGATGGCGATACTCATGGGAGAGGCGCCGGTGGCACCATTGGCGATCATGCCCTGCCGCTCCCAGCGGTGGGAGGAAATGGCGATGCCGATACAGTCGTGCGCGGCGGCAACACGTGTGTATTTGCCGGCGCCGCCAAAGTGGAAGTGGTTGCCCGTGGTGGCCGCAGCGGTACCGAGTTCGGCTGCCGTGTCAGCGACGAAGTTGGCCGCCTGCCAACTCGGCAAATGGCCCATACCCCCATCCCCGTCGTAGATGCGCGTCGTGCTGGTAGTGGAGGTCACCTCTATATTAGGTCGGGCGTTGACGCGACCGTCGCGGATCATCCTGACGTAACCGCTGGTCTGGTGCGTGCCGTGGCTGAAAACGCCGCGCAGATCGGTTGCGACGAGCAGTTGTGCCATGAGGCCGGCATTTTCCGTATTCATCCCCACCTTCTGGAACAGTGCATCCACGAGCCCACGAAGGGCATTGGCGGGTACCCGAATTCCGGACTCCGGGGGTAGATTGGCTCCCAAACAAATCTCTCCTGCGTCGAAGGCAAGCCAAGTAATAACGGGACGCGGGCAAATGGGCGCCATCGTCGCTGTGACCGTCCTGGTTTATGAGACGAGATTTTTCAGACAACCAGTGAAAGGACAGAACACGGGTGTTGCAGACGACAGATGATCTGAGAATTGCAGAACTGAGGCCGCTGATTCCACCGGCGATTCTGATGGAGGAGTTGCCGGTGTCGGAACAGGCGTCGATCACGGTGCGTGGTGGGCGAGAGCAGGTGAATGCCGCCCTGACAGGCGCCGATGACAGACTGGTGGTCGTCACTGGCCCCTGTTCCATCCACGACCCGGACGCAGCGCGTGAGTATGCCACTCGCCTGAAGGGGGCGGCGGATCGGCACGCCGCCGATCTGATCGTCATCATGCGCGTCTACTTCGAAAAGCCACGCACGACGGTGGGGTGGAAGGGACTGATCAACGATCCGCGGTTGGATGGCAGTTTCCAAATCAATGAAGGACTGCGTCTGGCGCGTGGACTGTTGCTGGATCTGTGCAATCTCGGACTGCCCGTGGGCAGCGAGTTTCTCGATACGATCAGCCCGCAGTTCATCGCCGACCTCGTTTCCTGGGGGGCCATCGGGGCGCGTACGACGGAGAGTCAGGTGCACCGCGAACTGGCGTCCGGACTGTCCATGCCGGTGGGATTCAAGAATGGCACGGGGGGCAGCACGCAGCTGGCAATCGATGCCATCCAGGCCGCACGTGGGGCCCATCATTTCCTCTCGGTGACAAAGCAGGGAATCTCCGCCATTGTCGCCACCACCGGGAACGACGCCTGCCACATCATTCTGCGTGGCTCCAGTCAGGGATCGAATTACGATCAGACGACGGTGGACGGACTGGCAGCCAAACTGACAGCCGAAGGTGTACCGCATCGGTTGATGATCGATTTCAGCCATGGCAACAGCGAAAAAGACCACAACAGACAACCCGCCGTGGCCGCCGCCGTGGCGGCGCAGTTGGCGGATGGCTCCGACAATATCTTTGGCGTCATGATGGAGAGTCACCTCGTCGGAGGGCGCCAGAATCTCGTCGACGGCGCCGCCGCCACCTACGGTCAGAGCATTACCGATGCCTGTCTCTCGTGGGAGACGACGGCGCAGGTCCTTGAGCAACTTGCCGAAGCTGTGCGAGCGCGCCGCGACAAGCGGCAGGCGGGTTCCACTGCCTGATCGTGCGAAGCTGCAGATCGGCCTGCTGTTTCTATGTGAGGCGCTGACACGCTCATCGGCGATCATTGTCCTGACGACGTTGGCCCTGGTGGGCCGGCGACTGGCTCCCGATTTAACACTGGCGACACTACCCCTGGCGCTGGTGCCGGTGGCGACGACACTGACGACGATCCCGGCCGCCCATTTCATGCGTCGTCGCGGCCGTCGCCCCGGGTTCGCCCTGGCCGCCGTCATCGGCATCCTGGGTGCCGCCGTCGCCGCTGCCGCCGTCTGGATGGATCTGTTCCTGCTGCTGTGTGTGGGAGCTCTCCTCATCGGCAGTGTCAATGGCTTCGCCACCTACTACCGGTTCGCCGCCGGGGAGGTGGCGTCGCCTGAGTTCCGCACACAGGCGATCTCCCTGGTCATGGCAGGTGGGGTGATCGCCGCCGTGTTGGGCACGACGTTGGCGACGCAGACCAAGGATCTCGTCGTCGGTCATCCCTTCGTCGGTTCCTTCGCCTGTATCGCCGTGTTGCAGGGGCTGATCCTGCTGATCGTGTCGCGCACAAAACTGCCAGCGCCGACGCCAGAGACAGAGGCCGATGATGGTCGGCCCCTTGGGACCATCGCTGGCAGTCCCACATTTGTCATGGCCGTACTCGGCGCGGTGGCCAGCTGGGGACTGATGTCCCTGTTGATGAATGCCACACCCCTGTCAATGGATCGTCACCATCATGCCTTCGCCGATACGGCGAATGTGATCCAGTGGCACGTACTCGGCATGTACATCCCCTCCTTCTTCACCGGCAGTCTCATCAAGCGTCTCGGTGAACGACCCATGCTGCTGGGCGGCATTGCCCTGATCGGCGTCTCGGCGTGGATCAACATGGGGGGCACAGAGGTGATGTCGTATATGATCGGACTCGCAGTGCTTGGTGTGGGCTGGAACTTTCTTTTCGTCTCGTGCACCGCGCTACTCACCGGCACTTATCAAACCGAGGGAGAACGCGCCCGCGTGCAGTCGGCGAACGACTTTCTCATCTATGGGACGATGATCGTGTCGACCTTTGCGGCGGGTCCATTGGAGGAGCGAATCGGTTGGTATGAACTCAACCAGGCGGCGCTGCTGGTGACGGCCATCGTCGGCGCGGCGTTCGTGTTGTTGATCTGGCGCGAACGCCGCGGCCTGCCGAACTAGGCGCTTACATCTGCGGCAGGGGGGCGCTATCACCGGTGTCGAGTTGCCACTGGCGAATTTTCGCCGCCAGCAGATGGACACGTTGGTCATGGGCGGGATCGGTGAACAGATTCGTCAGTTCGTGCGGATCGTTGGCCAGGTCGAACAACTCACAATCATCTGAGGCACTCAGATTCAGCTTCCAGCGATCACCGGTCACGACCGAGCGCCATGGTCTTGCACTGGCGGCGTTGATGGCGGCACTGCCGAGATTGCGATCGGGCAGGTCGGGGGAGTCGCCATTCCACTCGATGAAGGCGTCATGCCGGCGTAGGTCGTCGGCCCCCGTGAGGGCGCCGGCGAGGCTGCGCCCGGGAAGTGTGCTGGGCACCGGTTGCCCCGCCAGGTCGAGCAGCGTCGGTGCCAGGTCCACGTGGCTGCAGACGCCGCACACGCGTTGCGCATCATCGCTGAGCCAGGGAACCCGTAGCAGCAAGGGGACGCGCGCCGATTCTTCGTAGAACACCCGTTTCTCCAGCATGCCATGGTCGCCGGCCATCTCGCCATGATCGCTGGTGAAGGCGAACAAGGTGCGATCCGCCTGACCACTTTCGTCGAGAGCCCTTTGCACCCGACCCACGGCATCATCGATGATCTTGACGTTGGCGAAGTACTGCGCACGTAGCCTCCGCCAACCCAGTTCCTCATCGAGTTGCTGGCCGTCTACTCTGTCTGTGGGGTAGAAATCGGCGCGACTTCGGTTGAACTGCGAATGACCTTCCGGATAACGCAGGAAGGCGGGGCCAACGGGCAGCGACTGCGGGTCGTACATGCCATTGTAGGGACCTGAGTATGGCGGGTGCGGTTCGAAGGTACTGAAGACGAGGAGCCAGGGATCGTCGGGATTGTCCCGTATAAAACGCTCTGCATGTGCGGCGACAAAGGCGCCCATCTGATGCTCGGCGGGCAGTGTTGCGCGCTGCGTGTGGCCGAAGTGGAATTCATCGGTGCCGCCGATCCTTGTCGTCGGCGTGTGTCCCTGTTCGACGAGCCAATGTCGGAGATCACTGAAGGGAGCATCCTGGCGCGTGTAACGTGGCCTGCGGTCGTCCTCAACGCTGATCCACTCGTCGAAGCCATGCTGACAGAAGGCGTCATCACCGAGGTGCCACTTGCCGAAGTGGGCCTTGCGGTAGCCATGGGGTAACATTTCGGCGATCGTCTGCGTGTCCCGTCGCAGGCCGATGTTGTTGACGACACATCCGTGGCTGTGCGGGTGCAGCCCGGTCATGAGTGAACCTCGGGCCGCTGTACAGACCGCCTGTGAGCAGTAGCTGTTATCGAACACGTACGCACCGGCGGCAAGGGCGTCGAGGTTGGGCGAATGGATCCAGTCGTTGCCGTAACAGGACATGGTGTCCGTGCGCTGCTGATCGCTGATGAAGAGCAGGATGTTGGGCGGGCGACGGGCCATGACGTTGACGTCTCAGGGGCAGGGGGAGTACCGTGTCGACGCTAACATAGTGCCCTCCACAGGACTGAGAAGAGAAGAGATGCGAATTACCGGTGTCGAGACATTCGATCTGAGTTGTCCCCTTGAGCGGTCCTTCGGCTGGTCTCAAGGGTGGGTGGAAAGCCGCGATGTGTTTGTGGTGAAGATCAGTACCGACGATGGTCTCGTCGGTTGGGGTGAAGGCTGCACGGCAGTCGAAGCACTGACGCCGTTGTTGATCGGTGAGGATCCCATGGACCGCACCGGTCTGTGGGAGCGATGCTTCCAGGCGCTGTACAATGCCAACAACTTCGTCGGCATCGGTGGTAGTGCTCTCAGCGCCATCGACATCGCTCTATGGGATCTGGCAGGCAAAGCCACGGGGCTGCCGGTGTGTGATCTGCTCGGTGGGCGAGTGCGCAAGCGTGTCGCTGTCTACGCCACCGGTCTGTACTACACGGAAGGGGAGTTTCCGGATCGTCTGCTCGACGAAGCGCGTGGGTATGTGGACGCCGGCTTCGAAGGCATGAAGACGAAGATCGGCGGGTTGTCACTCGAGGATGACCTGCAGCGCGTTGCCGCGATTCGTGATGCCATCGGCCCGGAGGTGAAACTGATGGTCGATGCGAATCTGGCGTACAGTCCGACAACGGCGATCCGCATCGGTCAACAGCTGGCGGCGCTGGATGTGTTCTGGTTCGAGGAGCCCGTGAACCCACGTGACATCGATGGGCTCTTGCAGGTGAAGGGGGCGTTGCCCATGGCCATCGCCGGGGGAGAAAATCTGCGCACCCGTTTCGACTTCCGCGATTTCCTGACACGGCGGGCTTTCGATATCGTGCAACCGGATGTCGCCCACTGTGGTGGATTGACGGAGATGCAGAGGATCGCCGCCATGGCCAACGCCTGCGGCATCCAGGTCTGCCCCCACGTCTGGGGTTCACCGATCATGATCGCCGCCAGTCTGCATCTGGCGGCGACGCTGCCGCCCTGTCCACCGGCGCGCAACCCGTTGCCATATGCCCAGGAGCCGGTGATGGAGTTTGATCAGACGCCGAGTGCGATTCGTGACGAACTGTGCACGACCAGATTCGAGGCGCAGGACAGTTATCTCGACGTGCCGACGGGACCAGGCCTTGGCGTCGAGGTCGACGAAGAGGCCCTCAAGCACTTCACGAGACGAGACTGAAAATGGCTCCCACCAATCTGTTGTTCATCTGCTCCGACCAGCACAATCGACAGATGACAGGATGTTACGGTCACCCCCTCGACGTCACGCCGAATTTGGATGCGCTGGCGGTGCGGGGCACACGCTTCACCAATGCCTACACCAACTGTCCGATCTGCATGCCGGCACGGGCGGCTCTGGCGACGGGGCGCTACGTGCATCAGATCCGTGCCTGGGACAACGCCCATCCCTACAACGGCAGCACCGACAGTTGGCACCACCGCCTTCGGCAGCAGGGCTACCGCGTTGACT
Source organism: Candidatus Latescibacterota bacterium (assembly GCA_003529325.1). Lineage (GTDB taxonomy): Bacteria > Latescibacterota > UBA2968 > UBA8231 > UBA8231 > UBA8231. The sequence continues at coordinate 38,878 of DPVW01000243.1, forward strand.
CCATCGGCAAGTTGCATTTCCGCGGCGACAAGGGGGACGACAATGGTTTTTCGCAGGAGCACTTTCCACTGTATCGCCGTGGTTCAGGGGATGTACCAGCCTGTGCCCGTGCCGACATGCCGAAGCGAACCCTGCGCATCGACTTCGATGCCGCCGGTCCGGGGGACTCATCCTATCTGCGCTACGATCGTCGCAACACCGACCACGCCTGCCAGTGGCTCCGTGACCGACCGACGGAGGCTGCCGAGCAACCGTGGGCCCTGTTTCTCGGTATCGGTTCGCCGCACACACCTTTCATCGCGCCTCCCGAGTACTACGCACGGTTTGACCCCGACACCGTGCCCCTGCCACCGGCTTGGCGCGAGCAGGATTGGCCGCAGAACCCGGCAATGAAATTTCTGCGCAATCGCCTCAACCTGGAGGAGCCATTCACGGAACAGGTCGTGCGCAAAGCGAATGCGGCGTATCTGGGAACATGCGCCTTCGTCGACGATCTGGTGGGCGAGGTGCTGGCCGCACTCGAGAGCAGTGGTCAGGGGCGGAACACGCGTGTCATCTATACCACAGATCATGGTGAGTCCATGGGGGCGCGGGGCATTGTCGGCAAGTTTACCATGTTCGACGAATCGGCTGCGGTGCCGCTGTTGCTGGCTGGCCCCGACGTGCCAGAGAAACATGTCTGTGAAACCCCGGTCTCTCTCGTCGACATCTTCCCCACGGTGATGCAGTCAGTCGGCGCTACACCGACAGCGGCTGATGCCGATGTCCCCGGTGAGTCGCTGCTGGATATCGCTCGTCATGCGGATGCGGAGCGCACGATCCTGTGCGAGAACCACGCGCTGGCGACACGTCACGCCGTATACATGCTGCGTGATCGGCGGCACAAGTACGTGCACTACCACAATGACGAACCGCAGCTGTTCGCCGCCGCTGACACGGAGGAGCTACACGACCTGGTGCAGACACCCGAACACGCACCGGTGGTGGCCGAGATGGAGTCGCGTCTCCGTGCGATCCTCGATCCGGAGGCGGTCGATCTGGCGGCGAAAGAGGATCAACGGCTCTACGCCGAGGCTCGTGCCGACGAACCCGTGGCATGGCCACCACGCACCGACGGCCCGATGATCACCTACACGACGATCCCACCGCATCTCGACCCGGCGCTGGCCGACGACCCCGCCACGCGGGTAGCGGGCTGGAAACCGACGCGAGACCTGCCCGATGACTGGCAAGGGAACTGATCATGTCCAACGATCTGGCGATTCGCGCGGCGCGTCTGGAGGACGCGGAGTTGATCGCGCAGTTCAATTGTGCGTTGGCACTGGAGACGGAAGAGGAGGAATTAGATCTGCCGACGGTGACGCGTGGCGTGAGGCGTTTTCTGCAGGGCGCCGGCTTCTACCTCGTTGCCGAGATCGATGCACGTGTCATCGGCTGTCTCATGATCACCCACGAGTGGAGCGACTGGCGCGATAGCAATCTGTGGTGGATCCAGAGTGTCTATGTGCACTCCGAGGCGCGCCGACGTGGGGTGTTTCGGGCGCTGTTCGCCGCCGTGAGCAGACGAGCCGAGGCCGATGGCGATGTGCGCGGCCACTCACAGATCCTGCACCAGGTCGTCCAGATAGACCCGCGCGCGCTCGAGCTCGGCCGTCACCTGCCCGGCCGTTTCCAGGATCGGAATGCCCCGCGGTACGGGGTGCATGAAGATCTCGGTCCAACCGCGGTAATCGATCTTCTCGAGGGCCGCCAACAAGGGACGGAAATCCAGTGTGCCGCGCCCAGGCAGCTGCATCAGTTCCTGTTCCTTGGGCAGCTTCTCGTGACAACCCATGCCGTGCTGCCAGCCGTAGAACAAGGCCAGGCCTGGCCCGAGCTCTTCGATGAGTCGGGCCACAAGGGTGCTGTCGTCGGGTAGGTGATATGGCGCCAGGGCAATCCCGAGATGTGGTGACCGCGTGAACTCGATGAGCCACTTCATCGAGTCGGGGGTTTCGATGAGCGCATTGCCGTGGTTTTCGATGGCGATGGTGACTCCGTGCTCCCCGGCGGCGTCGATGTGTGGTCGCAGGGCCTCGGCGAAGTCGGCCACGGCAGCCCGCAGTTCGTCCCCCTGCAAGTCCTTGGAGCCTTTGCTGCCGCAGACCAACAGCGAGCCCTTGTGGCTGCTGACGAAGGCCATCTCCTGCTGCAGTTCAAAGGGGCCCAGATCGAATCGGGTCGAGATCCCCAGCTGTACGTCATTCGCCTCGAGCAGAGCGGCGAAGGCGTCGTTGCCCATCGCCTCGATCTGTTCACGCTGATCCCCATGAACCCGTGGCCAGATGTCGATGTGGCTACTGCCTGCCCGCTTGACTTCGGGGATAATCTCAGACAGGGGCAACGTCCCGTAGAGGGAGGAGGCAAGGATGTATTGTAGCTTCATGACACCTCAGTTGTAGGTCGTGCGTAGATGGCGCACGGTCAGCGCCTGCTGCAGCGCCGCAGTCGTCGGCACCTCGCCCTTGCTGGTGAATACGAGCCGCTTGGTTTCTTCCGGCAACAGGGTGAAACAGTTGTCGTCGAACTCGCCGCGCAGACCTGCAGCTTCGACGGTCAGATAAAAGGCGGGTGCATCCGTCGTCAGGGCGATGGAAAAATCACCACTAGCCATCGGCTGCACTGCCAGCTCTACCTGAGCGACGGGTAGTTGACAGGACTTCCAGGTCGTGAAGACATGCTCGTTGCGCTGGCATAGGTCGCCGATCTGAAGATCGAGCACGGCAAAGACCTGTTCTGGCTCCGGGGCCAGTTCAGCCACCGGATAACGCCCCAGAAGCAGGGCCCCCGCCGCGGGGATCTCCCGGTCCAGATCGAGGACTCTGACTTCACGACCGGAAAAATCGAGCAGGCGCAGGCGGGCCCGCGCCTGCAGTGCCTGGTTGCAGTCGTTTGTCGCCCACACCTCCACCATATCGTCCCGGGTCTGGAAGGCGGACAGAATCGTCGGTGCATAGAACCGTTTGGCCATGTAGTGCAGCAGCTTCCACTTGCCACCGTATTCCAGCGACGACCAGGAGCAAACCGGCCACAAGTCATTGAGCTGCCAGTAGAGAGTGCCCATGCAGACCGGACGCAGATGTCGCCAGTGTTCGACTGCCGTCTTGATGGCCAACCCCTGCTGCACCTGGCTCAGATAGACGAAGTTTTCGAAGCCATCGGGCATGCGGAAGTAGCGGGTGAACATCTCGGTGATCTTGGAGTTGCCCCCCACGTTGCGCTGGTGGTGTTCCATGATCGGCGCTGTGACATTCAGCTGGTCTTCAGGAGCGTAGGTACGAATCGTCTCCAGCGATGGGAACGACTGATAGCCGAATTCTGAACAGAATCGGGGTGTCACATCGTAATAGGAGTCGAAGGACTTGCCCGAGTGCCAGACCTGCCAGTAGTGCATGTCACCGCGGCTGTCGTCGTGCCAGTTGTCCGAGTAGTCCCCGCGGCCACCGCAGGGCGAGGAGGGCCAGTAGGTCCGCGTCGGATCACACTCGTCGACGACACGACCCAACACACCCTCGGTGAGTCGATCGTAGTCGACGATGTAGCGGTCGCGATTTTCCCGCGACACCTCGAACCAGTTGAGTGCCCCCAGATCCTCATTGTTGCCGCACCACAGCGCGATGCAGGGGTGGTCGCGCAGACGCTTGACCTGGTGCCTTGCCTCCTGTTCGACGCTGGCCAGAAAGTCCGGTGTCGCCGGGTACGTGGAGCAGGAGAACATGAAATCCTGCCACACCATCAGGCCTTTTTCGTCGCAGAGATCGTAGAAGTCATCGGACTCGTACTGCCCGCCACCCCACACGCGCACCATGTTCATGTGCGCTGCGACGGCACTGGATAACAGATCGTCGAGCGCCGCCCGTGTCTGTCGAGAGGGCAAGGCATCACACGGAATCCAGTTCGCCCCCTTGGCGAAGATGTCGAGGCCATTGACGCGAAAGGTGAAACCTAGTCCGATGTCGTCTGGCTCCGCCACCAATTCCAACTGCCGCAGTCCCACCTTCTTATGCATCTCGCCCCCTGCGATCTGCACGGACAAGGAGTACAACTCTGGCTCGCCGTGTCCGTTGGGCCACCACAACCTGGGCTGTTGCACGACGACGGTTTCCTTGAGCACATTCAAACCCGCCTCGAGGGATACTTGCCGTCGGACCTGCTGTGTCGCCAACTCCACCACCAATTCCGAATTCACCGCCGCTGCCACTTCCACCTCCACACAAACTTCCACCTCACAGTGGCCGCTTTCATGCCGTTGCCGGGTGTAGACATATTCGATGCGGCCAGGTGCTTGAGCGCCTACATATACGTCGCCGTAAATGCCCGCCACCATCAGACAACAGCCCCAGTCCCACCCCGCATGGCATTGCACTTTGCGCACCATGTTGCGGTGAGCCGATTGCACCGGGTAATCCGATCCGGGAATCTCGTAGGGCATGCGCCCGACCCGTTCGGCGGCGACCTGCTCCGCTGAGCGCACCCTGACCTCGACCTCGTTACGGCCCACACGCAACTGTTGCCGCACGTCAAATCGATGCCGGCAGAACATGTTGTCACACTCACCCACCAGCTGGCCATTTACGAACACTGTGGCCACCGTGTCGATGCTGTCGAAGTGCAAGAATATCGCCGGTGCTGCCAGCACTTGCTCCCCCACCTCAAAGGTCCGGGTAAAGACCCAGTCCTCCCCATTCAGATACTGCAGGTCGAGTTCATTTTTGCCCCAGTACGGATCGGCAATCCTTCCGGCTGCCAGCAAGGCGCTGTGGCTGTCGCCGGGGATTTCTACGGCGACAGCCTCCCCGGCCCCGCGAAGCTGCCAGGTACCTCTCAGATCAATCGGCGTCATCTTATAGCTCTTTTCCACAGTCTCGGGATCGATCAGACGGACCACACCCGCATCCCCATCTACCTCGCTCCATTGCCCATCGGTGATTCTGTTTCGTGCATCCTCGAGGCCGACGATGGCTGGAATCCGATATCGCGCGCCACGACGGCACAATGACTCAGGATGTCACCCTTGTTCACCCGTCTTGCAGCCGCGGGTGCGGGAAAACCTTGCAGTCGAGCATGGACTTCGATCACCGCCGCTTCGCGTTCGGCCGCGTGGGTGGCGAACGTTTCGGTTGGATCCCCGATCCAAGTCGGGTGCTGCAGTCCCCAGTGATGCCCCGGTGCCCGTATCGCTCCAAAAACGTGGCGAGATCGGCCAGCCACGAGCGACCCGCCTCTGAAGATCCCAACATCTCGATGGCGGCTGAGGGCACGGTGTCGGTGAGCAAGTCACGGAGCGACGCTGGGATTGCTCAGTGCCCAAAAGGCGCTGCCCATGTCCGTCTTCTTGCCACAGGTTCCGCAGCGTCGGCGCCAGCGCTTGCTGGACTTCCTTGCTCTTTTGCTTGGCGGCCTCCACCTGCTCGGGGTCCACCGCCATGTGTTTGGTGAAGTACACATACGTGTTGATGTCTGCGCAGCTGTAATCGCATGGGGCTGCCGAATCGTTCTTCCGTCAGCGAGATGCAGTCGAAGACGACCTCCCAGAAATCCATGCCGAGCAAGGTTGTCGAATCTGGACAATGGGTGCGCTCCTGATGCCAGGTCCGTTCGGCGTCCTTCGGCTCCAGCCAGGTAACCGGGAAGTCATCCGGAGCGGCAATCGGTGGTCCCGTCAACCCCAAAACAGACTCACGGCGAGGCTGATTTCGTCGATGCTGCCCGTCCGTTTCGGCGTACCCCACGATGGCAGATACAACTCCCGGTAGTCCTCGCGGGAGAAACGTTTGTCGATCAACAGCAACAGTCCTTGATCCACTTCGGAGCGGATGACACGTCCAGCCGCCTGCAAGACGCGGTTCATACCCGGATACGTGTAGGCGTAGGCGAAGCCTGCGTTCTCGTGATCGTCGTAGTAGCCCTTGATGAGATCGCGCTCCAAACCGATCTGCGGCAGGCCGACACCGACGACGATGGCGCCCACGAGTCGTTCGCCCACCAGGTCGATACCCTCGCCGAAGATGCCGCCCATGACGGCGAAACCGACGACGGTCTCGGGGTTGGTGACATTGAAGACATTAAGGAACTGTTCCTTCTGCGGCTCCGTCATGCGCGGTACCTGCATCATGACCAGCGTGTTGCGCGCCGCCACGGCTTCGAATCGGGGCAGCACTTCCTGCAGGTATTTGTATGAGGGGAAGTAGACCATGTAGTTGCCCCGTTTGCCACTGACGGCGGCGGCGATGGAGCGCGCCACGTCGTCGTACGACTGACCACGGCCACGATAGCTGGTGTCGATGTGGTCGGCGACCATGACGAGCAGATTTTCCGGTGGAAAGGGGGAGTCGAGCTCTATGGTAAAGTCGGAGCGTTCCCCTCCCAGCAGACGGCGGAAATAATCGACGGGGGTCAGGGTGGCGGAGAAGAATGTGGCGGAGCGGCCGCGCTTGCAGGCTTCACGGATGCGATTGGATGGGTCGAGACAGTAGAGGCGCAGGATGAGATCTCCTGTGCCACGCTTCTCGCCATAGGTGACGTAGTGCTCGTCGAACAGATCGAAGACACGCAAAAAGGCGACGATGGTGAAGAACAGATCGGTGAGTGCATCCTTCCACGCCGTCGGACGATTTCGCGTCAGGATCGGTTCGATCTCGGCCTGCGCCCGTTGCAGCAGGGGCGGTAGATCCTCCGGCGGGTCACGATCCAACCACCCATCCCCTCGACCCTCGTCGGCGCAACGCTGGATCTGGGTCTTGAAGTAGTGGTCGAGGGTGCCGAGAGTGTGACGCACGGCGGGCAGTTGTTCGCCGAGAGCCTTGATGACGGCGCGGATCTCGCTTCGACGGATCTGAACGGAGTACATGTCACGGGCGCGGTCGACCAGATTGTGCGCCTCGTCTACGAGGAAGCTGTAGTTGCCACCGGTTTCGAGGAAGTAGCGTCTGAGGTAGGCCTTGGGGTCGAAGACGTAGTTGTAGTCGCAGATCAGCACGTCCGACCACAAGGACAGATCGAGACCCAGTTCGAAGGGGCAGACCTGATGTTTGCGGGCAGCGGCTTCGATGGTGGTGCGGGTGAAGTCGTCGCGCGAGGCGAAGGTGTCCTCCACGGCGTCGTTGATGCGATCGTAATAGCCTAAAGCGAAATCGCAAAATTCTGCGTCGCAGGGTTTGCCACTGGTGGCATTGAAGCAGATGCGATCCCTCGCCGTGATCGTACACGACTTGAGACGCAAGCCGCCGCCGCGCATGTCTTCCAGCGTCTTTTCCGCCACGGTGCGGCCACTCGTCTTCGCCGTCAGGTAGAACACTTTTTCCACCGCCCCCTCGCCGATGGCCTTAACCGCCGGGAACAGCACCGAGACGGTCTTGCCGATACCGGTGGGGGCCTGGGCGAAGAGGCGGCCCTCGGAGACGACCGTTTCGAATACGGCCTCCGTCAGTTCATGCTGACCGGGGCGGAAGCTGTCATAGGGGAAGGGCATTTTGTCGATGGAGCTGTCGCGCTCGGCTCGCCACAGGTGCCATATGCGGGCCCAGCGCAGATAACGCTGCGCCATTTCGAGGAAGAAGGCCTGCAACTCCTCGGCGGTGAATTCGCGCCGATCCTCGTGCAATTCACCGGAGACGAGTTGCACGTAGGTGAGTTGAACCTCGATGCGGCGGGGTTTGTGTTCCTCGGCCAGGATATGGGCGTAGATCTTGGCCTGCGCCCAGTGGTGGAGGTTGTCGGGCCGAGCTTCGGCCAGATTGCCGTAGGTGGTCTTGATCTCCTCCACGAGCAACTCATCCCCCGCCAGCAGGACGCCGTCGACGCGGCCGACGATCTGCAGCGACAAGTCGCTGTCGGCATCATCGACCCGGCTGCGGACGGAGACCTCGCTGCGATACTCGGGTGGACGCTGGTCCTGCACGTACTGGTGTCCTCGTGTGCCCTCCACAGCCCGTTGAGCACTGACGAAAGAGGAACCGAGATCGCCGGAGCGCAGGCAGAAGGCGACGAGGTCGCGGACGGATGTCTGTAGTAGGGAGTCGTCGGGCATGGTGTGATGATTCGTGGACCGTTGGAATATAACAGGTTAGCTTCCCGCGATGTGGTGGCTGGGGCACTGAAATACAAAAATCTCTGCGGGAGAATGGAAGAAGTGAGTGAAACCGAGACCACCCCCGTGAAACTCGGGGTTATCGGCGGCTCAGGTGTATATCAGATGGATGGCGTCGAAATTGTCGGCGAGCACGAGATCGAGACACCATTCGGTCCCCCCTCCGATGGGCTGGTGGAGACCCGTGTCGGGGAGCGCACCGTCTTTTTCCTGCCACGCCACGGCAAGGGACACCGTCTGCTGCCATCGGAGGTGCCCTATCGCGCCAATGTGCATGCGATGAAGTCGGCGGGTGTCACACACCTGCTGGCGGTTAGTGCCGTGGGCATCATGAAGGAGCACATCCGTCCAGGGGACATGGTCACCCCGGATCAGATATTCGATCGCACCAAGGGCATCCGTCCATCGACATTTTTTGGCGATGGGGTGGCGGGCCACGTCTCGCTGGCCGACCCATTCTGCGACGAATTGCGTCAATTCCTGGCCGAGGCGGCGCGCTCTTGTTCAGCCACGGTGCATGAAGGGGGCACCTACGTCTGTATGGAAGGACCGCAGTTCTCGACGCGGGCGGAATCACACTTCTACCGCAACGCCGTCGATGCCAGCGTCATCGGTATGACGGCGATCCCCGAGGCCAAACTCGCTCGTGAGGCGGAGATGTGTTACGCCATGCTGGCGATGGGCACCGACTACGATTGTTGGCATGAGACGGAGGAGGATGTCTCGGTGGAAGCGGTGATCGCCATTCTGCGGGCGAATGCGGAGATGGCGAACCGGGTTGTGCAGGTGGCGGCGGGATTGTTGCCGGAGGTCTCTTCGTGTGCCTGTCTGAGTGCCGCGCGGTTTGCGACGATTACTTCACCTGAGGCGATTTCGGCGAAGGCGAAGGCGCGGTTGCGGCTCTTGTATGGGAAGTACTGGGACTGAGTTTCCTGGGCATATTCAGCGCGAGGGGAAACTTCTGTGAGTCTGATGTGATCAAGGGGACAACGACGGCGCCCGCAAGCAGGCAGATCAGCATCGCGGCATAAACAGTCGTGGTTTCAGGTGCCCGTGCCGAAGTTGTCGACAAACATGAAAAATCGTCATAGCCAACTGTGTCATCGCCATCGAAATCTCCAGGTATGAGG
>DPVW01000017.1:0-7801 GCA_003529325.1 Candidatus Latescibacterota bacterium
TTAGGGGCTGCCTTCTTAGGTGCTGCTTTCTTCTTGTCTGCCTTCTTAGGGGCGGCCTTGGGCTTCGCCATCTGCTTTCTCCTTTGTGCGCGATTTGCATCAGTCAAGAATCATTATCTCGACTGGCGTTGTATGGTTCTCTTCTCCCCAGAATTTGAAGCTACAACGCTCGACGGTCGCGCTCTTCAACTAGGACTGCGTAACCGTCTAGTTACAATCTCCCTCCCTCTCTTGAAACAGGCGCGTAAGTCGTTAAGATGTGTAAAAGATAGCACGCGGTTTTTCGATTCGTCAAGCAGAAACTCGGCCTGTACATAGAGGAACGTGACTTCGCCGCACGCACAATCGAGGTAACATGCCACCGTGTGTGAATACATGATTGTGAGACGTAAAGGTTTGATTGACACTATACGGGGAGGCCAGCATCTTCCTCGTTAGACTTCCATTCCCACAAACTTCATGTCCCGGAGGTACGGCTCGTGACGGCACCCGCGTCAGAAAGCGCCGTCGCCGTCGTTGGCGCCGGCAACATGGGCGGCTGTCTGCTCACCGGTTTGCTTGCCGCCGGTGTTTCGGGCACACGGCTCCATGCCATCGATCTACGCGAAGAACTGCTCACGCCGTTGTCGCAGAAGGGCGTGACGACGTCTACCGAATTGTACGCCGTGCAGGCCGCTGATCTCGTCGTCGTTGCACTCAAGCCGCAGGTTGCGCCCGCAGTCCTGCCCGCTCTTGCCGCCCAGCTGACGCCGGGGCAGATTGTGGTCTCCGTTATGGCGGGGATGCCGACGGCGACACTGGAAGTGCATCTGCCTGAGGGCCAGGCGGTGGTGCGAGTCATGCCGCAGACGCTTGTGCAACTCGGCGTCGGTGCCACCGCCGTGTGTGCTGGATCGGCGGCGACCGCCGAATCGATACTCGCAGTGCGTGAATTGTTTGATCAGGTGGGCATCACGGTGGAAGTCTCCGAGTCACAGATGGATGCTGTCACCGGTCTCTCTGGCAGCGGCCCGGCATACATCTACACCGTCATTGAGGCCCTGGCAGATGGTGGTGTTCGCGCCGGTCTGACACGAGAGGTGGCGCTGCAATTGGCGGCACAGACCGTGGCCGGGGCGGGCCACATGGTGCTGGAAACCGGCATGCACCCGGCAACGCTGAGGGATCAGGTGACCTCGCCAGCCGGCACGACGATCGCCGGACTGACTTCGTTGGAAGAGGGCGGGGTGCGCCATGCCTTCATCGCTGCCGTCGATGCAGCATCGCGGCGGTCGCGGGAGTTGGGTGGCCAATGATCGCAATCGCCGATTACGGCATGGGAAATCTGCGCAGTGTCGAAAAGGCGTTTCAGTTCCTTGGCCACGACGCCTTTGTCACCGACGATCCGCAACGCACGCGTGACGCATCGCACCTTGTGTTGCCGGGGGATGCCGCATTCGGTGATGCCATGCGCAAGCTACGCGCCGCCGGTTGGGACACCGCCATTGCCGACCATATCGCCACGGGACGCCCCTTTCTAGGCATCTGTGTGGGTCTGCAGTTGATGTTTGCCAGCAGTGAAGAGATGGGTCAGCATACCGGTCTCGATCTGTTTGCCGGTCGTTGTCGACGGTTCCCAGTGCAGGAACGTGTGCCGCAGATCGGCTGGAATCAGATCTCCATTCAACAGCCATGCGCCATTCTGGATGGTGTCGAGGAGGGCAGCTTCTTCTACTTCGTGCATTCCTATTATGTTGAGGCCGACGTGGAAAGTGAGTCAGTGGCACTCACCGACTACGGTCTTTCGTACACCTCGATCGCCGCTCGGGACAACATCTTCGGCGTCCAATTTCACCCGGAGAAGAGCCAACAGGTGGGCCTGCGCCTGTTGGCCAATTTCGCCGCCCTCAACTGACAGGTAGACGGCTGTTCGCCTCATGTTAGCCAAGCGCATCATTCCCTGTCTCGACGTCAAGAATGGGCGCAATGTTCGAGGCGTGAAGTTTTCCGCCGACATCGATGCCGGTGATCCGGTCGAACTGGCAACCCGCTACGACGCCGAGGGTGCCGACGAACTCGTGTTCTACGACATCACCGCTTCCTCCGATGGTCGCGACATCGTCATGGATCTCGTGCAGCAGGTGTCGGAACGCATCTTTATTCCGTTGTGCGTAGGGGGTGGGATTCGCAGCTACGACGACGTACGGGCCATTCTCAAGGGTGGCGCAGACAAGGTTTCACTCAACTCGGCACCAGTGCACACGCCAGAGATCATCACCCAGGCGGCCGAGAGTTTTGGCAGCCAGTGCATCGTCTGCGCCATCGATGCGTTGCGACGCCCCGATGATGGCAGCGGCAAGCCAAGTTGGGAGATCTATATCAATGGTGGCCGCAAGGCGACGGGCCTCGACGCGCTGGAATGGGTTGATGAGCTCGTCGACCGAGGGGCCGGTGAGCTAGTGCTCAACAGCATCGACGCAGACGGCACGCGTGATGGGTACGATCTGGAACTCAACCGCGCCGTTGCCGAACGGGTCGATGTGCCTCTTGTCGCCTCCGGAGGCGCAGGCACGACGGAGCACATCTATCAAGTGCTGACCGAGGGCCGGGCGAGTGCGGCATTGGCAGCGTCGATTTTTCACTTCCAGGTCTACTCGATCCCGGAGGTGAAGACCTATCTGTCCGACCGCGGTGTCACAGTACGACACCACGCGGCCTGACGGGCTCGCTTTCGGCGGGTCATCTTGACTTCTCGGCAACAGGCCACTACTCGGACCGAGCGAATGGCGCGGGTGCAACGCATCGTCGTCAAGATCGGCTCGTCGAGTGTTGCCGGCGACGACACCCCCCTGCACATGCCGACGATTCGTCGTCTTGTCAAAGAGATCTGTCAATTGCGGGACGCCGGCGTCGAAGTCGCTCTCGTCTCCTCCGGCGCCGTCGCTGCGGGCATGGGACGCCTCGGTCTGACGGAGCGCCCTCGAGTGGTGGCGGAATTGCAGGCCGCCGCCGCCGTGGGGCAGAATCTTCTCGTCCATACTTACGAGAGTCTCTTCGCCCGGCGGGGGGTAGCGGTAGGCCAGGTACTGCTGACGGCGGGGGATATCCTCGACGACCGGCAGCGTTATGTGAATGTGCGCAACACCTTCCGGCAGTTGTTCCGCTACGGTGCCGTGCCGGTGATCAACGAGAACGACTCGGTAGGTGTGGTCGAACTCAAACGGCAGCTCGGCGACAACGATATGCTCGCTGCCTATGTCGCCAATCTGGTGCAGGCACAACTGCTCGTCATCCTGTCCGATGTCGAGGGTTTGTATAGGAGGTATAGCAGAGGTCGTGGCGAAGAGCTGATCACTGAGGCCAGCGGCGATGACGACATGAGTGGGGTCATCGGCCGAAGCGCGAGCCGATTGGGTCAGGGTGGCATGGCGACCAAGATTGGTGCCGCACAGTTGTTGATGGCGTGTGGCGAGATGACCGTCATCGCCCACGCACGCAAGCATCGCCTTGCTGACATCGTCGCCGGCGCCAACGTTGGCACCCTGTTTCTACCACGCGGGCGACGCCTGGGAAGTCGCAAACGTTGGATCGGCTATGCTTCCCCCACGCAAGGGGCCATCACCGTCGATGACGGCGCCGTCGCAGCGATCACCGAACAGGGACGATCTCTGCTGCCGGCGGGAGTCACCGCCTGCGAGGGGGTTTTCGCCACGGGGGATGTGGTGCGCATCGAAGATCTTCGTCGTCGTGAAGTCGGTCGCGGTATCTGCCGTTACGCGGTTGCGGAATTGGCGCAGATTCTAGGACGAAGTTCTCCACAAGTCCGCAGCATTCTCAATCGTCCAGCGATGGAAGTCGTGCATCGCAATGACCTGGTCTTGACATGAATCGTGCAAGTATGACAGGTGGTCGCGGCACGACACCACTGGCTGATCGAGGCCCGCGGGGCAGAGTGTGGAAGGGCGTGGCGGTGCTCGGGGTGCTGGCGGTCTGGGCCTATGTATTGCTTGCCGGTGACAGCGGTTGGTTGAATCTGCGTCGTGAGCGCCAACAGCTTGAAGGGTTGCAGTCGGAGGTAGCGCGTCTGCAGGCGCAGAACGACAGTCTACGTCTCGTATTGGAGCGTATGGCGAACGATCCCGATTTCCTCGAGAAGGTAGCGCGGGAAAAGCTTGGCATGATTCGCTCTGGGGAGCACCTTTACCGAATCCGCGGGTCCGCGCCGCAAGGGGAGTGAGAGATGGCTCGGACCCTGGTCAAGACCGACGCCATTGTGCTGCGCACGATGCGGATGGGGGAGACGAGCAAACTCGCTACGCTGTTCACCGAGCATCATGGGAAGCTGAAGGTCACTGCCAAGGGCGCGCGTCGCCCGAAGAGCAAGTTTGCCGGTAGTCTCGAAGTGAGTTGGCAGGTGCACATCGCCTGCCCCGTTCGTGATGATCGCGATCTGCACAATCTCACCGAAGCCGAGACCGTGCGGGCGAGGCCGCGGTTGCTCGCCGATCTCACGCGTCTTTCGTATGCGGCGGCTGCTTGCGAGATCGTCGATAGACTCAGTCTTGATCACGAACCCAACCGTCGGCTTTATCTGTGCCTGACAGGTGTGCTGGGTGGGATCGAAGAGGTCGCATCCGAGCAACTGGAAGCGCTCTTCTGGTACTTTCAACTGCGCGTGGCAGAGGCCCTTGGATATCGGCCGGAGCTGGCGAATTGCGCCAACTGTGGCACCCTCCTGCCAGCCGAAGCTGCCTGGTTCAGCCCCGGGTTGGGTGGTGGCGTCTGTCGGGATTGTGGCCGGCAGGACGCCGCCGAACAGGATGGACAAGGGGCACCCGATTACCTGCGAGCGCGGAAGATCAGCGCCGACAGTCTGCGACTGCTCGTCCTGCTGCAAGGGTTGCGGACCTACTCGCGCGAGGCGATCCCGGTGGCACCACCACTGCTACGGGATGAGGTGCGAGCCCTGTTACGCAGCTTCCTGGAGTACCATGGTGGTACCAATGGTCGCCTGCGCTCACTGGAATTTTTAGACGCCGTGACGCACTGATGCTTGCTCAGTTGAGAGCACGAAGTGCAGTCTGGCGGTTCACGACACACAAGGAAAGCTGACGATGTCCGATACCATGGAAAAGCTCGTCTCCCTGTGCAAACGCAAGGGCTTCATCTTTCAGAGCTCCGAGATCTACGGTGGCCTCAATGGATGCTGGGATTACGGTCCACTCGGTGTGGAGTTGTTGCGCAACGTCAAAGAGGCCTGGTGGAAGGCAATGACCTACCGTGAAGACGTGGAGGGCATCGACGCCAGCATTCTCATGCACCCCCGCGTCTGGGAGGCATCGGGCCATGTAGAGGGATTCAACGATCCCATGGTTGAGGACGTCAAGACGAACGAGCGCTTTCGCCTCGATCACATGTTGGAAGAGGCCGGTGTCGACTGCAGTGCGCTGGATTTTGCCGCCATGGCGGCGAAGCTGACCGAACTCGGTCTGCGGAGTCCGAAGGGCAACGAGCTGTCGGAACCGCGCCAGTTCAACATGATGTTCAAGACCCACGTAGGTCCCGTAGAGGACTCGGCGAGTGTTGTTTATCTGCGACCCGAGACGGCGCAGGGCATCTTTGTCAACTTTCTGAACGTGCAGCAGGCAATGCGCAAGAAACTGCCATTTGGCATCGCCCAGATCGGCAAGTCTTTTCGCAACGAGATCACGACCAAGAACTTCCTGTTCCGTACCCGTGAATTCGAGCAGATGGAAATGCAGTACTTCGTCAGACCGGGGGAGGAGGAGAAGTGGTTCGACTACTGGAAGACGGAGCGCAGGGACTGGTTTACCAAGGCTCTCGGTATTCCTGAGAAACGTCTGCGCTGGCATGAGCACGGTAGTGGCGAATTGGCGCATTACGCCAGACAGGCCTTCGATGTGCACTACGAGTTTCCCTTTGGCTGGGATGAGGTCGAGGGCATCCACAACCGAGGCCAATTCGATCTGGGCCAGCACGAGAAATTTTCCGGCAAGCAGATGAAGTATTTTGACGAGGAAGCGCGGGAGAAGGTCTTGCCCGGAGTTGTGGAAACCGCGATCGGCGCCAGTCGGGCGTCGATGATGGTGCTCGCCAATGCCTATGCCGAAGAGGAGATCAAGGAGGGAGATGTACGCACCGTAATGCATTTTCATCCGCGGATCGCCCCGCTGAAGGTCGCGATCCTGCCCTTGGTCAAGCGCGACGGAATGCCGGATGTCGCCCGCAGCATCGAGGCGGATCTGAGGCCCCATCTGCGCGTGTTCTACGATGAGGGTGGCGCCATCGGCAGGCGCTACCGACGGATGGACGAGGTGGGCACCCCGTTCTGTCTCACCGTCGATTCAGAGACTCTAGAGGATCAGACCGTCACCATCCGCGAGCGGGATACCATGGCTCAGGAGCGGGTGAAGATCTCCGATCTGCTCGGAGAAATCACCAACAGGATGGACGCCTGGAAGCACCCTGATAGCTGATCACCTGAATGCCCTTTGGTGTGAGTAGATCTTCCGGCGGTTGCCCCCCATCCGGAAGTTGACCTATATATGGTATACGGTATATTCTGCTCGGTTGCATGCAAAGCACCGAGCGCCGTGGGGACTCGGTGCTTTCCTACGTTAGAGTGCCGCAGCCTGCGCCGCACACCCCTCTGGTCTGCGAAAGTGGCGGAATTGGTATACGCGCTGGATTTAGGATCCAGTGCCCGAAAGGGCGTGGGGGTTCGAGTCCCCCCTTTCGCAGGTTATCCTCTCCAAGGTATTCTGTCCCTCCGGGCCTGAAAAAAGAACGAGCGAGTTGAAAACGAACGTTATCGAAAAAGGCAAGTGGGAGCGTGACCTCGAAGTCGAGGTGCCCGCAGAGCGGATCAACCGGGAAATGACCGCCGCCATGCGTCGCTACCAAAAGCGTCTGGAGATTCCCGGATTCCGCAAAGGCAAGGTTCCCCTCAAGGTTATCGAAAAGCGATTTGGCCCGTCCATTCGTCACGGTGTCATCGAGGACCTGCTGCCGGCGTTGATTCGTGAAGCCGCCGAACAAACCGGACTCGTGCCGGCAGGTTCTCCCCGGATCACCGCTCTCGACGAAGTGGAAGATGGTGGTCTGACCTTTACGGCGAGCATCGATATCTGGCCGGAAGTTGAGGTGCAGGGCGACGACGTTCTCGAACTGGAGCAGTTGGCGCACGAGGTTACCGATGCGGAAATCGACGAGCAGATCGAAGAGCTGCGCGGGCGCAATGCCTCCGAGCGCAGTGTCGAGCGAGCGCTGGCCACTGGCGATGTGTTGATCGCCGATCTGCAGCGCCTCGACGAAGAGGGCACTGTGGTGATCGGCGAGAAGTACGAGGAACGATACTTCCAGATCGGCTCCGACGACGCACCCAGTCCCGAATTCGAGGAGGCTCTCATCGGCATCGAGCCGGGACAGGAGCGCAAGGTCAGCTTCTCCTATCGCAGCGATCTTCCCAATGAAGAGCTCGCAGGCAAAGAGGAGCACTTCGAAGTCAAAGTTCGGGAGGTGAGAGAGCGTGTCCTACCCGAAGTCGATGACGAATTTGCCAAAGACGTGGGCGCCCAGTTCGAGTCACTGCAGGCCCTGAAGGACCACATTCGGTCGCAGATGGAAGAGCGCTGGCAATACATGGCGAAGCAGAAGCTGCGCAGCGACGTCATGGAATCTCTGGTGCAGGCCAATGAGGTCGAATTGCCACCGTCCCTCGTACAGAATTACGTCGAGTCCATGCGTCGGGAGCGCGAGCAGCAGCAGCAGGGCCAAGGCCAAGGCCATGATCATGACGAAG
>DPVW01000017.1:8141-16262 GCA_003529325.1 Candidatus Latescibacterota bacterium
CCATGATCATGACGAAGACAGCATGTCGGATGAGGAACGCGAGCAGGCAGAACGTCGCTTGAAGACCTACCTGATCATGGAAGGTCTGCGCAAGAAAATCAGCGTGGAAGTGTCAGACGAGGAGTTTGAGGAGTATCTCGCGACACGTGCTGAGCAATCGGGCATGAAGCTTGAAGAGTTGAAGCGTTCACCGCGGGCAGCTGACTTGCGCCGCGACCTCGAGGAAGACAAGATCTTCGAACACCTCCAAAGCGGTGCGAAAATCACTGGCAAGGCTATATAGGGATAGAACTGATATGTCGTTGATACCGATGGTCATCGAGCAGACTGGGCGTGGCGAGCGCTCATACGACATCTACTCGCGTCTGCTGAAGGAACGGATCGTCTTCATCGGAACACCCTTGGGAGACGGTATCGCCAACTTGGTGATCGCCCAGATGCTGTTTCTTGCGTCAGAGGATCCAAAGAAGGACATCTCTCTGTACGTCAATACCCCTGGGGGGTCGGTCACGGCTGGCATGGCGATCTACGACACCATGCACTACATCCAGCCCGACGTCGCCACGATTTGCATCGGTCAGGCTTCGAGTATGGGGGCGATCCTGTTGGCTGGGGGCGCCAAGGGCAAGCGTCAGAGCCTACCCAATGCTCGTGTGCTGCTGCACCAGCCCATGGGCGGTATCAGTGGTCAGGTAGCAGATATGGAGATCCATGCCCGCGAGATCATCAAGATTCGCGAGCAGATCAACGCCATTCTGGTGGAATGCACCGGCCAGGAGGCGGACAGGATCAAGTCTGACACGGAACGCGATTTCTTCTTGAGCGCAGAAGGGGCCCGTGAGTACGGCGTGATTGATGAAATCATCACTCCCTCGAAGCTCGCCCTCACCGCCGAGGCAGCAGGTTAGCTGATGCGTTATGCGACGACGTCCGTCAAAAACTGAGCCGCGATGCTCCTTCTGCGCTCGCACTGCGGGCCAGGTGGACAAGATCATCACCGGTCCCTCCGTGCACATCTGCAACGAGTGCGTGAAACTGTGTAATGATGTTCTGGCGGAAGACAAGAAGCAGACTCTTCCGTGGGAGACCGGCACCCTGCCGAAGCCGATCGACATCAAATCTCATCTGGACGAATACGTCATCGGTCAGGATCGCGCGAAGAAGATTCTCTCCGTAGCGGTCTACAGTCACTACAAGCGCATCCGTACCAGTGTCGATCTCGATGGCGTCGAATTGCAGAAGAGCAATATTCTGCTGCTTGGACCTACCGGCACAGGCAAAACGCTACTAGCGCAGACACTGGCAAAAGTACTGCAGGTCCCATTTTCGATGGCGGACGCGACGATCCTCACCGAGGCCGGGTATGTCGGCGAGGACGTAGAGAATATCCTGGTGGGGCTGCTACAGTCGGCAGATTACGATGTGGCCCGAGCCGAAAAGGGCATCGTCTATCTGGATGAGATCGACAAGATCGCCCGCAAGTCGGCCACCCCTGCTGTAAGTCGTGACGTTTCAGGCGAGGGCGTGCAGCAAGCGCTGCTCAAAATCCTGGAAGGCACGGTGGCCAACATTCCGCCGAAGGGAGGACGCAAGCACCCCGAACAGCCGATGATTCAGATCAACACTGGAAACATCCTGTTCATCTGCGGTGGCGCCTTCGAAGGCATGGAGAAGGTCATCTCCGCACGCGTCGGTAAACGCACGATGGGTTTCGGGGCCTCGGCGGGTGATGATGCCGAGCATGTGGAGGACCTGATGAGCATCCTGCCCGAAGTGCAGCCCGAGGATCTGCTGCAGTATGGTCTGATTCCGGAGTTTATCGGGCGCGTACCTGTGCTGACGACGCTCGACGCACTGTCCGAGGAGGATCTGTTCCGCATTTTGACGGAACCGAAGAATGCCATCGTTCGGCAGGTGAGCCGTTTGTTCGAGATGGATGGTGTGACATTAACTTTCACCGAAGATGCGCTGAATCGTGTCGTGGAATTGACGGTGAAGAAGGGTACCGGTGCTCGTGGGTTGCGGTCCGTGTTGGAACAGGCGATGATGGACGTGTTCTACGATGCCCCTTCTCACGACGACCTCACGGAGGTGGTCGTCACGGGTGAGATGATCGAGAAGGGCGTGTCCAACGTGGATGACGGCGACGAGTTCCTGCGCAAGAGCGCGTAGCATCACAGTCGGATGCGTATTGTATCGGCCGAGTTTGTCGTCGGCGCCGTCGGCGAGAAGCATTCACCTGAAGATGAGTTGCCGGAGGTGGCCTTTGCCGGACGATCCAACGTCGGCAAGTCGTCGCTGATCAATCGGCTCGTACAGCGACGCAAACTGGCCTTCACCAGCTCGACGCCCGGTCGGACCCAGCAACTCAACTACTACCGTGTCAATGACAGGATGTATCTCGTCGATTTGCCGGGGTACGGATATGTTCGCGGCGGTCTCGATTTGCGGCGGGCGATGGGAAAACTCACGGAGAAGTACCTCGGCGGTCGGCGCCAATTGCGCGCCGTCGTGTTGCTCATAGATGCCCGCCATGGGCCGACGGCCCTCGATCTGGAGATGGTCACCCGTCTGCGCGAGGGTGGGCGTCCCTTTCTGCTGGTCCTGACGAAAGCGGACAAGCTGTCTCGCCCCAAGTTGAATCTACAGATTGAGAAATTTGAGAGTGGCGGCGAGTTGTCCGACCTCGCCTACCTGCCATTCTCTGCCGAAACAGGTGTGGGTCGCGACGACCTGCTACGCTGGATTGAAGAGGTAACAGCAGATGATGGGTCACCAAAAAGAGGGAAGAAGCAGGCTAGATGAAGGTTCTGATCAGCGACAAGGTCGATGCGGGGTGTGTCACTATTCTGCAGCAGGGCGGGATCGATGTCGACGTAGATACCGCACTCTCTGCCGACGACTTACTCGAGGCCATCGGCGATTACCACGGCCTGATCGTGCGTAGCGCCACCAAGGTGACGGGTGCACTCATCGAGCGCGCCCACGGATTGCGCGCCGTTGGTCGCGCCGGCGCTGGTGTTGACAACATCGATGTCGAGGCGGCAACGAGACGGGGCATCGTTGTCATGAACACCCCTGGTGGCAATTCGGTAAGCACGGCGGAGCACTCCGTGGCGATGCTCATGGCCCTGTCACGCAACGTGCCATCGGCAACGGCCTCGGTGAAGGCAGGCAAGTGGGAGCGCAGTGCCTTCACCGGCGTCGAGTTGGCGGGCAAGACGATCGCCGTGATCGGCCTGGGCCCGGTGGGGCGAGAAGTGGCGGAGCGCGCCAATGGACTGCGCATGCGCGTGATCGGCCATGATCTTTTCATGACGGACGAGACGATCCAGTCCTATGGTGCACAACCGGCCGATCTGGATCAGGTCTGGGCGGAGGCTGACTTCGTGACCTTTCACATCCCCCTCACGCCACAGACGAAATATTTCCTGTCCACCGAGCAATTGGCGCGCTGTAAGGACGGCGTGCGCATCATCAACTGTGCACGAGGCGGCGTCGTCGATGAAAAGGCCTTGCTCGCCGGACTCGAATCAGGCAAAGTCGCCGGGGTGGCTCTCGACGTGTACGAAGAGGAGCCGCCAGCGGCATCTTCGAAGCTGATCGCCCACGACAATGTGATCTGCACCCCACACCTGGCAGCATCGACGCAGGAGGCGCAGTCCAACGTGGCGTTGCAGGTCGCCGAGCAAGTGCGCGACGTCCTCGTGCAGGGGGTTATCCGCAATGCCGTCAACGTGCCTTCCATCGAGCCGGAGGCGTATGAAAAGTTGCGCCCCTATCTCGATCTGGGCGAACGTATGGGGCGGATTCAGGGCCAACTGGCGGAGAGTTCACTGGAGCGTATCACGATCGAGTATCGCGGCGAAGTGACCGGCCAGGCGACGTCACCGTTGACCTCAGCTGTGCTCAAGGGTGTCATGGAGACGTTCGCAACCGCAGGTTCCGTCAACCTCGTCAACGCGCCGGTGGTGGCCCAGGAACGGGGTATACGCGTCGACGAATTAAAGAGCAGTGCTCCCGAGGATTATACCAGCCTCCTCACGGTAATTCTGGAGGCTGGTGGTCAGCGACGCGTGCTCTCCGGGACCCTTTTTGGCCGTCGTGATCCTCGCGTCGTGCGGCTCGATCAGTACGACATCGACGCCGCACCCGACGGTCATATGCTGTTCTACCTTAACGACGACATCCCGGGGATTATCGGCCGCGTCGGTAGCACCATGGGCAGCCATCAGGTCAACATTGCGCGTATGAGCTGCGGTCGACAGCAGATCGGGGGCAATGCCCTCACGGTACTGAATGTCGACAGCCACATCCCGCAGCCCGTACTCGACGAAATCCTCAAGGACCCGCACATCTCCTGGGCCCGTCAGGTCGCCCTCTAGTCAGGACACTAGGAGCAAGAGAGACTCATGCCGACCAAAGTCGTTCTCGGCGCCCAATGGGGTGACGAAGGCAAAGCCAAGATTGTCGACTACCTCGCCGCACAGGCGGAGATCGTGGTCCGTTTTCAAGGGGGGGCCAACGCCGGTCACACCGTCATCGTTGCTGGGGAGACCCACATTTTTCACGCCTTGCCCGTGGGTGTACTGAATGAGGGTACGACATGTGTCGTCGCCAATGGGGTCGTGTTGGATCCAGAGGCACTGTTCGCTGAACTCGATGAGCTTGCCGAGCGTGGTTATCAGGTGTTGCCGGGACAACTCTACATCAGCAGTTGCGCCCACGTCGTGTTGCCATACCACAAGGCACTGGATCGGGCTTCGGAGGCGCATCTTGGTGCGAGTGCGATCGGCACCACGGCCCGTGGTATCGGCCCGGCGTATCGCGACAAGGTCGATCGCAGCCACGCCTTCCGGGTGATGGACCTGCTCGATGTGGATCTGAGTGACCGGCTCCGAATTGCAGTGCAATCGAAGAACGAAATTCTCACCGCGATCTTTGGCGCCGAAGCACTCGATGCGGACGAGATCATCAGCGAAACCCTCGCGTATGCGGAGCGCCTTCGGCCTTACGTGCTGGACACGTCTCTCTTTCTGAACAGGGCTCTCGACGAAGGCAAGATGATGCTTTTCGAGGGGGCACAGGGTACGCTGCTGGACATAGATCATGGCACGTACCCATACGTGACCTCGTCGAACACGACAGCAGGTGGCGCCTGCACGGGCTCTGGCGTCGGCCCCACGCGTATCGACGAGATCATCGGTGTTACCAAGGCATATATGACGCGTGTCGGCAATGGACCTTTCCCAACGGAATTGCACGACGACGAGGGTGAGCGCATCCGAGAACTCGGCCAGGAGTATGGCGCCACGACGGGTCGTGCCCGACGCTGTGGTTGGTTTGACGCCACCATCGCGCGCATGTCGGCACGGGTGAATGGCCTCACCGGTCTGGCTCTGACACGTATGGATATTCTCGACACCGTCGAGCGGTTGAAGGTGTGCACGGCGTATCGATATGGTGACCAGGTGCTCGATGAGTTCCCTGTTGATCCGCGGGTCCTCGAGAAATGTGAACCCGTATACGAGGAGATCGAGGGTTGGTGTGCACCGACCACTCAGGCACGTCGGGTGGAAGACCTGCCGCCGAAGGCGATGGCGTATGTCGAGCGTATCGCTGAACTCAGTCGCACGCCCGTCGCCTATATCTCCGTCGGCCCCGAGCGCGACGAGACGATCGAGGTGTAAGGACAAAGGCATGCTACTCACGCCCCGCCCGAGTGCCGCTGACAAGATCGCCGCCCTGCGACAAGCCATCGCTGCAGGGACTGTGTCCATGCCGGGTTGCTTTAATGCGCCGGTGGCGATGATGGCAGAGAAACTGGGCTTCGAGGCGATTTACATCTCCGGTGCCGGCATCATCAATGGCACCACAGGGTATCCCGACATCGCCCTGCTCGGCGTTGAGGAGGTGGCGCGTGCTGCCAGCTACATCACCAACGCCGTTGGCGTGCCAGCCCTGTGTGATGCTGACACGGGCTTTGGCGAAGTCCTGCAGGTGATGCGCACCGTGCAGATTTTCGAGGCGGCGGGGGTTGCAGGCATCCATCTCGAAGATCAGGTCATGCCGAAGCGTTGTGGCCATCTGGCAGGTAAACGCTTGATCTCCAGCACTGATATGGCGCGCAAGCTCACCGCCGCCGTTGAGGCGCGCAGCAACAAAGACTTCCTGTTGGTCGCTCGCACCGATGCTCGCGCCGTCGAGGGTTTTGATGCCAGCGTCGAACGGGGTCTCAGGTATGTCGATGCCGGTGCGGATGCGATTTTTATCGAGGCCCTGCAGACGGAAGAGGAGTTTGGCCGGTATGCCGAGAGGGTGCAGGTACCATTGCTGGCGAACATGACCGAGTTCGGCAAGACGCCACAGTTGACGGTGCAGCAGTTCGCCGATCTCGGATATGCCATGGTGATCTTCCCGATGACGACGTTTCGTGTGATGATGAAGGCCGTGGAGGGCGTTCTGTCTGAGATTCGGGATCAGGGGTCACCTGTCGCCTGGCTCGATCGCATGCAGACTCGGGCTGAGCTCTACGAATTGGTCGGCTACGACGACTACAACGATATGGACGAAAAATTGGCCGCAAGTGGCCACGGGGGGACCAACGAAGATGGCTGAGTACAGTCCTGGACTCGCGGGAGTCATCGCCGGTGAATCGGCGATTTCCCGGATCGACTTCGACAGCAACAAGTTGATCGTCCGAGGGTATGATCTGGTGGATCTGACCGACAAAGCCTCCTTCGAGGAGGTGGCGTGGCTCATCCTCTACGGCGACCTGCCAACGCAGGCGCAGTTGGACGAGTTGAACGCGACACTGACGGCGGAACGAGAGTTGCCGCCCCAGGTTTCGGCGATCCTGCGCGAGGCACCGCCGACGACACACCCGATGGCATTGTTGCGCACAGCGGTGTCGGCCCTTGGCACGACCGACCCGGAGGCAAAGGACATCTCAAAAGAGGCAACTCTGCGCAAGAGTGTGCGACTGTTGGCAAAGGCGCCAACGATGATCGCCACCGGTCACCGCCATGCCCAGGGCCTCGAGCCATTGGCACCCGACCCCAAATTGTCACATGCGGCAAATCTGCTCTACATGATCCTCGGTGAAAAACCGACAGCCTCAGCGGTGGCAGCGATGAATGTCTCTCTCATCCTCTATGCCGAACATGGCTTCAACGCCTCGACCTTCGCAGCTCGCGTCGTCGCCTCGACACTCGCCGATCTGCACTCCGCCATCACCGCAGGTATCGGTGCCCTTGCGGGACCCCTCCACGGCGGCGCCAACGAGGCGGCGATGGAGATGTTCATCGACATCGGTGCACCGGAGAATGCGCGTGATTACGTGCTCGACCGACTCGCGGGGAAGCAGAAGATCATGGGTTTCGGTCACCGAGAATACAAGACGGGTGATTCGCGCGTGCCGGTGATGAAAACGGTTGGTCGACGTCTCGCCGAAGAGGCATCGGAGACGAAATGGGCGGATATCGCCGACGCTGTCGAGAAGGTTCTGGATGAAGAGAAGGGAATCTTCCCCAACGTCGATACACCCTGTGCCTATGCCTACTACACCCTGGGCATTGCGATTCCACTGTTCACACCGATCTTCGTCGCCAGCCGCATCACGGGTTGGGCGGCGCATATCATCGAGCAGCAGGAGGGCAATCGCATCCTGCGGCCAAATCATATCTACACCGGGCCCGAGGGTAAGGTCTTTCGCCCGCTGGCTGAGCGCTAAAGCGACGGGAGCGTATGGACGCCAAAAGTTGGGCAGAGGAAGCGAAGTTTGCGGGCGAGAAGTTCCAGAAGGTCAATCTCTTCGATTCGGCACGGATGTTCTGCGACATCTACTGTTTCGAACCGGGCCAGGAACAGGCTCTGCACAGTCACACCGACAACGACAAGATCTATCATGTCATCGACGGTGAGGGCACCTTCACCGTCGGCGCGGAGTCACGCCGACTGGAGGCGGGCTGGACGGTCCTGTGCCCCCCAGGCGAGGATCACGGCGTCGTCAATACCGGCAGCGGGCGACTCACCGTCCTAGTCTTCATGGCTCCACACCCGTAGATCAATTGACGGCGCTTGGTAAGTGATGATTCCTGGTCAACCGACGGGCGCCGCCGA
>DPVW01000017.1:16547-22276 GCA_003529325.1 Candidatus Latescibacterota bacterium
CGGGCGCCGCCGAATATCTCGAGTCTCTCGACAGCCAGCGAGTCGCTTGCAGGATCCAGCGGTTCTGAGGGCGAAGCTCTGCAAGGAGCTTCCCGCCGCCGGTCTGCCGCAGGAGCAAGTCATCGAGGAACTCGTCGAGGATGCCCGGGACGGACTGCTGCACAGCGCCGGTGGCCGCTTCTTCGGCTGGGTCATCAGGCGGCACGATCCCGGCGGCGATCGCCGCCGACTGGCTGACCTCCGTCTGGGATCAGAATGCTGGTGCCTATGCCTGTGCGCCTTCGGCATCGATCATCGAAGAGGTCGTGGGCGGCTGGCTGAAGGAGATCCTCGGCCTGCCACAGCAGGCCTCCTATGCCTTCGTCACCGGTTGCCAGATGGCTCATGTCACCGCCCTGGCTGCTGCTCGGCACAAGATTCTGGCCGACAAGGGTTGGTCTGTCGAGGAGCAAGGTCTGGCGGGAGGTCCACCGATTCGTGTGCTAGTGGGGGAACATCACGAGACCTTAAGACGCGCAGTTCGTCATCTCGGCATCGGCACCGATGCCATCGTCCAGGTGGCGCTGACCGATGACGGCACGATCGATGTTGCGGCCCTGCGAGTGGAGCTTGAGCGGGATCTTGAAGCGCCAACGATCGTGTCCCTCGCCGCCGGTGACTTGAATCGTGGCGCTTTCGACCCATTCGACGAAGTCTGTTGCCTGGCTCATGACTACAAGGGCCATCGGGCATGGGTCCACATCGATGGCGCCTTCGGCTTGTGGTCCGCCGCAAGCACCCGGTTTAGACATCTGGTCAAAGGGATCGAAAAGGCTGACTCCTGGGCCACCGATGGCCACAAATGGCTGAATGTCCCGTACGACAGTGGCATCGCATTTGTCGCCGACGCTGATTCACACAGGGCTTCGATGACCAAACCGATCATCAACCAGGGCCTGGTGCGATTTCTCGACCCCAATGGCGACCACGATGCGCGCACCGTCGAGATCATCGAGGCCATCAATAAGACTGGTGAGGCCTGGTTTGGAGCAACCATGTGGCAGGGGCATGCACGTCATGCGAATCTCGCTGAGTAACTTTCGCACGATTCAGGCAGACATCAACCGCCTCGTGACGGCGGTCCGACAGGCGCTGCAGGCGCCAAGCGTGAAATCAGCTTGACCTGATTCGAGCAAGGGCTTTGTGTCTTGGCCAAATCTCATCCCATGAGCAGAATCACCTGAGCGAGAAGAGCCCGTGACATATCTGAAGCAGAGCCATATCAGCATAGACACACCGATGGCGCCACCCGCCTGGGCGCTGATGGAGTGGGAACTGATTCGCACCCAGGAACGTGCCTGCACCGAGTTCTTTGAGAAATATTTCGATGAGCGTGGGTATCTGGAATGCATCCCTCGCTGGGGGGGCAACGATGGTCCCGACGATGCCATCGAGAATCTCGTCAACTGGCCTGTGCTCTACCTACTCGGCGGTTGTGATGATCTGCGCGCCATGTGCGAGCTCGGTTGGGAGGGTCATCTCAGGCAGTACACCGAAGCAAAGACGACAGAAGTCCCCTTTGCCCGTGATGGCATGTACTATCGCGAGTTTCCCGTCATGTTCGACTGGGTCCATAATGGCGAGGGTTTGACGACGTTCAATCTGCACGGACTCATGGATCCGACACCCCGTGAATTCGAGAACCGGGTGCGGCGTTTCGCCGGCTTCTACATGGGTGACGACCCGCAGTCGCCGAATTACGACAAAGAACACAAGATCATCCGCAGCCTGATCAATGGCAGCCGTGGACCCATGCTGCGTAAGGCGACGGCTCTGGATTGGGCAGGTGATCCCCTCGACGAGGTGGAGGAGCGCTATATCCCCCTGCACGGTGAGCGTAACTTCGAGGAGATGTTGGCGCATTTCGAGGACTACACCGATGTCGCCGGTGACCACCCGTCGAACATGGTTGCCACCACATTGGGGCTGAATGCCTTCGCGCTAACCGGTGAAGGGAGCTATCGCGATTGGGTGCTCGAGTATGCCGAAGCGTGGCGCCAGCGTACGATCGACAACGACGGGATCATCCCTACCAACATTGGCCTCGATGGTACCATCGGGGGCGAGTGTGATGGCAAATGGTATGGCGGCTGTTATGGCTGGGCTTTCACCGTTACGGTGCCGCAGACGGGCGCCAGGTCCAGCCGCAATACGCACTACCTGGGCATCGCCGGCTTCGGCAATGCGCTGTTGTTCAGCGGCGATCAACGTTATGTCGATGCGTGGCGGCAGATGATCGACAAGATCAACAGCCACGCGAAAGTCGTCGATGGCAAGCAGGTCTATCCCCACATGCACGGTGATGACGGTTGGTACGACTTCAAAGAGTCACCCTATTCCGCCGGCGCCTTGGACGTCTACTACTGGTCCATGGACCGCGACGACCTGAAGCGTCTCAATAGCGACAGTGGTTGGGTGGGGTTCCTGGAGGGCAATGCTGCAGAGTATCCCGTCGAAGCCCTGCAACGGGACTTCGGACGCGTGCGGGGGCAGATGGAGAAGGTCCGCAACGACCCAACGACGCCGGATACGCGGCTGTCAGACAATCCGAATCCGCTGAACCCGGCCACGACAGGTTCGCTGATCGAACTCATGCTGGGTGGCTTGGCGCCCAAACATGGTTGTCCACTGCACTGTCGTCTGCGGTATTTCGACCCGGCTCGGCAGCGTCCCGGAATGCCTGAGGGTGTGGGCGCCCTGATCGAGAACCTGGGGGCCGATTCCACGACGGTCACCCTGGTCAACACCGATCAAGTCGCAGGCCGCGAGGTCATCGTGCAGGGAGGCGCGTATGCGGAGCACTGCTTTGACAAGGTCACCATAGACGGCAAGGAAACCAAGGTGGACGGAACCTCTTTTGCGGTGCAGCTTGCCCCAGGCGCCGGCGCCACGTTGGAGATCGCCACGCAACGCTACGCCAGTCAACCGACCTTCGCCTTTCCCTGGGATCGTAGCTGATGTCTTGAGCATCTAGCTGCCAAGGGCGCCACGCACGCTGAGCAGAAACGCACCTACGTCCTCACGCTGATAGTCACGATAGGTCCACGGCTGTGGGCGATAGGCGCCTTTTTCGAACAGCAGCGTCACCTCTGCCCAGAGGCTCGGCGCGATGCAGATGCGGTGGCCGCTGGACTTGGTCGTCGCCAGCACGAGACTGTTGGCGGACAGCAGGCCAGGATCGACGTTGACCGTGCGCCGCCCCACATTGGCCCGGGAGCGCTCGAAGGTGATGGTTGACCCTTTGCGCTGAGCCAGTTCGGCAGGGGCCACCAGTGGGCCTAACCAGACCAGGGCCTTACACAGATCTGGACCCATTTCGGCCTCGTAATAACTGGTCATGTCAAAGTCATACACGGGGCTGCACAGGCGCACGTCGCCGAACTCGGCGGCCAGTTCATCTATTGCCTGCAGCGTTGCGGCGGCGCCAGGTGCCATGACGGCACACAAAAATGCGACAGTTCTGTCGTCATTCAGATCGAGGGGCATGACCAGAGGCTAAGGTTGGCCTGCCGCACCGGCAACCGGTGCGCTTGCCCGCAGGGGGATCCACCTCTACCGTTGACGCTCCCCGCTACGGAGACCGAACATGCATATAGAGGAACTCGACACCCCCCATCTACTGGTCGAACTGAACGGACTCGAAGACAATCTCGACCGCTACCAGGATTACTTCTCCAAACATGGTATCGGTTTGCGACCACACATCAAGACGCACAAGTCTCTGACCATCGCTCATATGCAGATGAGACGTGGGGCCATCGGTATCACCTGCCAGAAGCTGGGCGAAGCGGAGGTCATGGTTGCCGGTGGCGTCGATCGAGACGTGTTGATCCCATTCAATATCATGGGTCGCGCCAAGCTGGAACGACTCACTGCGCTAACGCGACGAACGACACTCACGGTAGCGGCTGACTCGAAGATCACGATCCGCGGTCTGTCGGAGGCGACGACGGCTGCGGGTGTGTCGGTGGGTGTCGTCATCGAACTCGGCGGTGCTGGCCGTTGTGGCGTTGAGACAGCGCAGCTCGCCGGCGAGTTGGCGACACTGGCTGACAGCTTGCCCGGCGTCGAACTCCGCGGGGTCATGATCATGCCAGCGCCGCCGGAGATCCGCCCCTTCCTACAGGAGTGTCTGGCGCAGTTCGACGCCAAAGGTCTGCCCTATCCCATGGTCAGCGGTGGTTCTACGCCGGCGGCATTTACGGCACACGAGATCCCTGAGTTGACCGAATTTCGTGCCGGCGAGTATCCTGTGGGCGGCATGAAACATCTGCAGCTGCAGACACACACGGTGGCGCAATGTGCGGTCCGGGTGTTGATGACCTGTGTCAGCCGGCCGACTGCGAATCGTGCCATTTTTGATGGCGGTAGCAAGTCTCTGAGTGCCGCCCTCTTTGCCGACGAGGAGCGCGGCTCTTTGATGGGTCACATCATCGAATTCCCCGAAGCCCGATTCTCCGACGCATCGGAGGAGCATGGCCAGGTGGACGTGTCCCGCTGCGATCCGCAGCCGAAGATTGGCGATCGAGTGCAGGTCATACCCGTCCACCCCTGTCCCACATTCAACGAGCACGACGTCTTTGCGGCCATTCGAGACGATCGCGTGGAGGCCCTCTGGCCCGTGCACGCACGAGGCGCCATTCGGTGAACGACACGCGTGCGCCTGCCCAAGCGGGTCTGGGGGAGGCGTGGCCCATTGTACTCGGTGCCGAGGTCACCGGAGACTTCGAGGCGGCAAGTCGTCGCGAGTGGCTGGAGACGAATGGACTTGGTGGTTGGGCGGGCTCCACCATCTGTGGTGCCCATTCGCGACGTTATCACGGTATGCTCGTGGCCGCATTGGATCCACCTGTAGGCCGTACCGTCCTGCTGTCCAGGCTGGAGGAAACGGTCGAGATACATGGCGTACGCCACGAACTCGCGTGCAACCGTTTTCCCGGCGTCGTACATCCTCGGGGACACGAGTATCTGGAACGCTTCGAGCGTGGCCTGTTTCCGATTTTCACCTACCACATCGATGAGCTCCTGGTGCGACGTACGGTTGCCGCCATCCACGGCCAGAACACCGTGGTGATCCGTTATGACGTGGAAGCAACAGCGGCGGCTCTGCCGGGGAGCGCATTTCTCCTGGAGGTGCGACCATTTGTTGCCGGTCGTGACTATCATCACCTGACCCGTGCCAACGAGTCGATTCGCCAGGAAGCGGTCCTCGATGGTCGCGTTCTGCGTCTGCCCTCCTATGAGGAAGTACCTGAAGTGCGTCTGCATCTACCAGCAGCAGCGGCATTCAAGCCCGCACCAGAATGGTATTACGACTTCGAATACGATCGCGAGTTCTACCGGGGGCTCGACGGCCGGGAGGATCTGTTCACCCACGGTGTTGTCGAACTGGCGGTGCGCGCTGGCGACCAACTGACTCTGGTGGCGACGATCGAGGATGGTGCTGTCGACGGAGATGCGTTGCTGGCAACGGAGCAACTGCGTCGGCAGGAGCTGCTCGCCGACGTGCCCGACAACAGACTTGCCCGGCATCTGCACCTTGCTGCGGATCAGTTTCTCGTACGGCGGGGGACGGATCTGCGCACGATCATCGCTGGATATCACTGGTTCACGGACTGGGGGCGGGACACGATGATCGCTCTCCCCGGGATCGCCTTGGCGACGGGCCGTCACGATGAGGCACGCCGCAT
>DPVW01000462.1:0-8513 GCA_003529325.1 Candidatus Latescibacterota bacterium
GGGTTTTCACCACAATTTCACCACTCTGCCATGCTGGCAGGTGATTTCTGGTGATGTCCAGAGTGACCTACCTGCCGCAGTTTCTCACTCTCCTTCAGAAAAGTGACGCTGCGGACCCTCGGCTTGAAAGGTGAACCCGAACCCGCCGCCGCTTATTCGATTCGGGCCGCGCCGATGACATCTCTGAACCCCTCGAGATTCGTGCCGATGCCGCGAACCCAGCGACTGATCCACTCCTTCATCGGCACCGCCACCTCATGTTCCAGTTCAGGCTTTCCTTTGGACCAGGGCGCCTCTGGCCAGACCGTGTGGCCAAGCTTGTCCGTGATCTGGTGCTTGCGATCGTGTAACCGCAGACACAAACGCCTCTCATCCAGCCACTGTGCTGTACTGCGCGACTGGAATGTCACCGCACTGGTACCGTCATGGCACTCGAAGAGCCACGCCTCCACATCGGAATCAGCAATGGCCAGGGTCTCGACCCGTCGCGTCATGTGCAGGAAACGACTGTCGTAGACGGTCATCTCATAGCGCATCTTCGGCGCCTGCTGCAACGCCAGATACTGAGCGAAGGCACCCCCATACCCGGGAACACAACCCTCGAAGGACTCGCCCCATAGCTCTGAAGTCACCGTCTCGGCGTCAAGGACCAGGCCATGCGCTTGCAGGTGTGCTCGAATCTCCGCGACCAGACCCTGATAGTAGACGTCTAGATCTTGATTGTCGGGGAAGGGAAACTTCAGCGAGAGGGCGTGGTTGGCGCCAAGAGAGGTGGCTGCCGCGTCGGTGAGATAGGCGGGACCACCCAGCTGGACATACAACGTCTCAGCGGCGCTGTCGTCCAATTCAGTCAACCACTTCGCTTTGACCTCTTCTTCTCGATTGAGATAGAGTTGGAACCCATCGCGGCGGATCGTCTCTGCATCGATCGGCTCGTAGCAGCAGGGATGGATCAGAAAGATGATGTGGGAAATCTTCATGTAGCGTCCAGTTCAGGCAGTTGCTTTTAGGCACGTCGCCGATAGCTGTGGAAAAATTCCCTCGTGTGTTCAAAAATGGGCGGCAGAGGCCTGCCATTGGGCAACGACAACCAGAGTCGAAGCATATGCCTGCCATCGTCATCCGCGGTCTGATTCTGAAAGGCCGCGCGTGCATGCAGGATATCGTAGTTGTTGGCGACAACCAAATCACCCGGTTCCATCTGAAAGGACAGAGCCAGTTCGTTGCAGACGACATCCATGAGATCAAGTACCTCGATCTGTGCCGAGGTCAGTTCGGGCACATCCTCCCAGCGTTGAGCCAGATCGATGTATTCGCGCTTATAGAGGACGTTGAGTAGACCCGCATGGGCCGTGTAGATCGGCACACGCTGAAAAGGCCGCGCACCGGGGCGCTCCTGCCCGCGTGCATCGAAATCGAAGGGTTCCTGCAGCACTGCGGCTAGATCCGGTCGACGCCGCAGAATCTCATTGAACACAGCGACCGCACTCACCAGCCGTGACTCCCCGCCAGCGTGGGCAGCGCGATAACACAGCAACATAAATGCATCGGCCCCATCGTTGTGGTAGTTGATCGGCAGATTCGTCTGGTAGGCCCGAACGTTGTCGCTGGCGAGATCCTTTCCTGTATCGCGCACATCATGCAGGAGATTTCCAGCCGCATCCTGTGGTTCGGGATAGCCCACGTGTTGCCCGATCCCCCACAGCATGAGACGCACCTGCTCGAGGGAAAGCTCGTGCACGGGCAGAGAGCTGAGCAGAGCAAATCCGCGCCCTCCTTCCAGCTCCTGCTGAAGTTGTCGGGCTAGGCCGTCCCACGACGGCAAGTGCATGTCGGTGCGAGTCGTCGTCTGCCACCGGCCTCCCTGTGCCAGAATCGTGTCGGCTGCCTGACGCAACTCGGCGATCTGCTGCGGCTCCAGTCGAAGAGTCCACTGCTCCCGGGAACCGATGTTGCCGTTGTGCCAGGTGGCCTTTGTATGGAGGGCAGTGGTGCGTCGACTCATTGAACCGGTTTCTCACTTGACGATTTTCTAACAGATAGGTGCTTCGCTAACAGATGCGTGCTGCGCCGTAAACGACACACATGGGTTGCTCGCAGAGGCTGGGTATGGTATTGTGGCGCCGCGATTCATACCAGGGGTTTCGACTCCTGCCAAACAGATATTGAGGCGCACCATGTCGACCACAAGTGTCCCATCCCCTACATCGATCCTGAGATTCAGTCATGCACAGGGCGATATCACTCCCCCCGTTGGCATTTATCATCGCATGTGGGGAGCCGCTCGCCATGACAAAGCGACGGGGGTGCACCGCCCCTTGCTCGCCGATGTGTTGATTCTTGAGTCAAGCGATGAATCCGGCGTCGGCAGCCAAGGCTCAGTCAGTAACCGCAAGGGGCGCTTTGTCAGAGTGCAGCTTGACCTCGTCATGCTGTCCGATCAGCAGACCGATGCGATCGTCGCTGAGATCCCTCAAATCGCCGATGTGTCGCGAGACCAGGTACTGGTCACCTATTCCCATTCGCACTCCGCAGGATTTCTGCTCCCTGATCGCATCCCCCTTCCTGGCGGCGACCTGATCGCGCCTTATCTGGCCTCACTGAAGCAGACCTTGGAACGCCTTACGCACGAATCACTGGAGCAAACACGGCCCGCCACGGTCAGCTATGCTCTCGGTCGTTGCGACATGGCCGCCAATCGCGACTATCGAGACACTCTTCAAGACATTTACTGTACCGGCTTCAATCCTGATGCAGTCGCGGAAGATCTCATCATCGCCGCTCGCGTCTTCGACGAGCGCGGTGTTCCTCGTCTCGATATTGTGCATTATGGCTGCCATCCAACCACCCTGGCTTGGGACAACACCCTTCTGAGTCCTGACTTTGTCGGCGCCATGCGCGACACGCTCACATCCCAGACGGGCACGCCTTGCGTCTTCTTTCAGGCACCTTGCGGTGACCTCGGACCAAGAGACGGCTTCGTCGGTGATACAGACGTTGCAGATCGAAATGGCCAGCAGCTCGGCTACGCGGCCCTGTCAGCCCTGTCGTCCCTCGGGCCAGTTGGGCATGATTTCGCCTATGCAGGCCCCGTCGTTTCGGGAGCCACCATTGGCACTTGGACGTGGGAAACCCTCACCGACGAGCGCGACATCGCCACTCGCCGCTGGGTAGGCGAGACATTCCATGTTGACCTGCCGATCAAACAGATGCCAGACACCAACGCCATCGCCGTCGATCTGAAGCGCTTTACACAAGAGCAGGAAGCCGCCGACGCGGCAGATGACACGATCGCTGCCCGCGACGCCGCAGCGCGGGCCGAACGCTGTCGTC
Organism: Candidatus Latescibacterota bacterium; assembly: GCA_003529325.1. GTDB lineage: Bacteria > Latescibacterota > UBA2968 > UBA8231 > UBA8231 > UBA8231. The sequence goes on from DPVW01000462.1 coordinate 3,334, forward strand.
GTTGGTTGCGTCGTATCGCTGAATTGCCTGAGGGTGATAGCTGCCCCTATCACTTTTCGGTGTTGGAGATGGGTGACGCCCTTTGGATCACTTGCAGTGCCGAACCTTACAGCTGGCTCGCTTCGCAGGTGCGACGCCGCTTCCCGCACAAGACCGTGCTGATCTCACCCATTGCCGGCGACTCACAAGTGGCCTACCTGCTACCCGAAGATCGCTACGGGAAAGGGCTGTATCAGGAAGAGCCCTCCTGTCTTGCGCCAGGTTGTCTTGAAAAGGTGTTGGAGGCAATCACCGAGGGGATCGAGCAGGTCACCGGCTCAAGCCGAAGGGCAGACTAGCCGAATTCCTACCAATTGGTGTACGAACCATCGAGGCGGTGCAGATGCGGCGCCTCCCAGAATTTGAATTTCTGTTCGTGCGCCAACTCTTCGTTGAATTCGATGCCCAAACCGGGGGCATTCGGGACGACGAGCATGGAGCCTTCCAGTTCCAAACTGTACGGGAAACAGATCCAGATCCTGGGATTTGATGTCCTCCCCCGGCGAGACTCGGTGTTCCAGCCATGAGAAGTTCGGTACCGCCGCCGCCAGATGCACAGATGCAGCTGTGCAGATCGGCCCCAGAGGATTGTGCGGCATCAGATCGATGTAGTGGGTCTCGGCGAGGCTGGCGACCTTCATCGCCTCCGTGAATCCACCCACATTGCACACATCGAGTCGGGCGAATTGAGTGATCCCCCGCTCGAGATAGGGCTGGAATTGCCACTTACTGGCAAACTCCTCGCCAATGGCGAAAGGAACGTCCACCATCGTGCGCAGGGACTCATATGCCTCAGGACTCTCATCCCGAATAGGCTCCTCGATGAAATCGAGCGTCCCCGAGGGTAATCGCTGACAGAATGACGCCGTCTCAGCAACAGACAATTGGTGGTGATAGTCGATGCCAAGAACTGGATCGGGCCCAAGTTCCTTGCGCAGCCCGATGAACCGCTCCGCCGTGGCACCAATCGTATCACGTGGCTCGTAGGTGTTTGGTTTGTCGTGCGACCGTCGGGATGTGCCACCGACACGCAGAACATCCCAGCCCAGATCCAGCAGCTTCCGGCAGTTCGTCAGCACCTCTTCGAATGAACCGCCTCCGGTTGTGGCGAAGCAGGGAATCTTGTCGCGCTGCTTGCCACCGAGTAACTGATACACAGGAACATCGAGGACCTTCCCCATGATATCATGCAGGGCGATATCGATGGCCGAGATCGCTGCCGTGAGCACGCGCCCACCTTCGAAATACTGGCTGCGATACATCTCCTGCCACAATGCACCGATCTGTCGCGGGTCCCGTCCGAGTAGAAATTCACGATAGTGACTGACTGCGCCGGCAACGGCGAGTTCGCGTCCAGACAGACCAGACTCTCCCCAGCCGTAGTAACCGTCATCCGTCTCAACCTTTATAACCAGTTGGTTACGGTTGCCAACCCAGGTCGGAAAGGTCTTTATATCGCTGATCTTCACGTTTCACTTCCCTCTTTCAGTAGCAGATTGGGTATCCGATGACGATTCGCACCATTCACCTGGGCGTCGGCGGCCGTGGTGCCTGGCCTCTGCGCCAGATACCGGACCGCGACGATTTCGAGTCTGTCGCCCTCGTCGATGTAAATGACGAGAAACTCGCCGCTGCTCGCGAACAAACCGGCCTGGGTGAGGAAGCGTGCTTCCGACGCCTTGATGAAGCAATGGACGCCGTCGAGGCGGATGCCGTCGTCGTCATCACGCCACCTGATATGCACGCCCGTCAATGTCTCGATGCCGTGCGCGCTGACAAACATATTCTCGTCGAAAAGCCCTTCACCAAACAACTCGACTACGCCCAACAGGTGGTCGATGAGGCGGCACAACGCAATCTCAAGGTCGCCGTCTGCCAGAATGCCCGCTATAGTGCCAAGTTCGTCACCATGGCACGTCTCGTTCGTGAGGGCACATTGGGTCGCCCTGCCTTCGGCCTGCAAACGACCTTCGGCTGGCGCGCCGGCGTCCATCACTCTGGCTTGGATCGCCATGCGTATCTGTGGGAGCGCGGGATTCACGATCTGGACACAATGCGATTCGTCTTTGGTGCTGCGCCCAAGCGAACCTGGGGACACAGCTTCAATCCCGACTGGAGTCCCTATCGTGGTGGTGGTGGCGCCCATGGCTGGGTGGAATTTGAGGACGGATCGACGTGTGGCTACATGTGCACCTTCGTCGCCCACAAAGGGGGCGGCAGCTTCCGCGTTGAATTGGAAGGCGGCAGCATCGAACCCACAGCAGAGGGGATCTCGTTGACGCGACCAGGAGCGAAGGAGGCGGAACTGATCCCTCTCGACGAGGTAAAGGAGAGCACGACGATCATCCTCGACGGCTTCGCCGCTTACATCAACAACGATGAGGAACCCGAATTCAGTGGCCGACAAAATTTGACGACCGTTGCCATGGTGGAAGCCATGGGCGTCGCCTCAGACGAGGGCCGCATCATTGACTTTGACGAATTTCTCCAACGCCCAGCCGCAGGAAAATCATGACGAGCAAGACAGGATTCAACGAGCGCGACCACGAATTCTTCCTCAAGGAAATCGATCCCTTTCTCCCGGATCGTATCTACGATGCCCATGCGCACATCTGGGAGAAGGAATGGGCGAATTTCACCCTTGGATCTTCGCCCGTCGCTGATCTGGCCCTGTATGACGAGGCGATCGCTGAGATTCATGGAAAACGCCGCACAGAGGCACTTTTCCTTTCTTTTGCGGTCGCCGAACATCGTGAGCAGATCGCCGCCGCCAATGAATGGACAGCGGGGCAGATCGCTGATCGCCCCGCCTGCCGAGCTCACTACTTCATCACCCCCGAACACGACCCGGAATTTGTCCGCGACGAGGTCCGGCGTCTCGGTATGCACGGACTCAAGTGTTATCACTCCTTCTCCGGTGTCGACCCCACCTGGGAAGCATCCATCCCTACGTATCTGCCCGAGCCACTGGTTGCCGTCGCCAATGACGAAGGCTGGACGATCACCTTGCATATGGTGAAGGCCCGGGCCGTCGCCGACCCCGACAATCAGCATTGGATCCGCCATTACTGCGAGACCTATCCGAAGATGCAGTTGATTTTGGCGCACTCCGCTCGCGGTTTTCAACCCGGGCACAACATGGAAGGACTGGAAAAGCTCACGGGTCTCGACAATCTCTGGTTCGACACCGCCGCCAACTGTGAACCCATCGCTCATCAGGCCATCATGCGCATCTTCGGGCACGAGCGCCTGATGTATGGCAGCGACCTACCCGTGTCTCATCTACGCGGTAAGTCCCTTGGCGTCGGTGACAGTTTTCTCTGGCTCTATGAGGACACACCGGTGTGGGGCGAAAAGCACATCAAGGTGCATCCCCTCATGATAGGGCTCGAGCACCTTCGTTCCGTGAAGTGGGCCTGCTGGTCAGAGAAGCTGACCGACGCGCAGGTGGAGGATGTGTTCTGGAACAATGCTGCCAGACTGTTCAACGTCACATGACGCAGGACTTCCCAGCCAAGGTTGAAGACCAGGTGACACTGGCAAACTGGCGGATCGCCCCACACAACGAATGGGCCTTCCACCACGTGCGGGAGATCGTGCCCTCTGCCAATATTGCGAATGATTCAAATCGGGTCCGTGAACTCGATTTGGAGTTGATGGACTGGTCTGATCTTCGTTGGCAGAATGCAGACAGTAAAACAGGCCTGGATGCATTCCTGGAAGAAACCGCGACGGATGGATTTGTCGTCCTGCACCATGGCAAAATCGTGGCCGAACAGTACGATCACGGCATGACGGCACGCACACCGCACATCCTGATGTCCGTGTCAAAGTCGATGCTCGGATTGCTCGCAGGAATCCTCATCGACCAGGGAGTCTTGAAAGAGAAATCCCTCATCACCGACCATCTGCCTGAGTTGTCGGCGACAGCCTACGCTGGGGCGACGATCCGGCACCTGCTGGACATGCGCGTCGGCGTTGAATTCAACGAAGACTATCTGATCACCTCGGGGCCGATCATCGACTACCGCAAGGCGACCAATTGGAACCCGCTGGAAGCCGGGGATATGCCCGCTGACCTGCGCAGTTTTTTCGCCAGCCTCACGACGCCAGACGGGCCACACGAAGGTCGCTTCCACTACGTCTCACCCAACACGGACTTGCTCGCCTGGATCATCGAGCGCAGTGCCGGACGGCGCTATGCAGATCTGATGAGCGAATTGCTGTGGAAACCCTTGGGAGCCAGCACGGACGGCTATATCACCGTGGACCGACTCGGTGCACCCCGTGCCGCCGGGGGGATGTGTGTAACCACACGTGATCTGGCTCTCGTCGGTCAGCTCGTCGTCGACAAGGGCCGTCGTGGCGACAGACAGATCGTGCCGCAAGCCTGGATCGATGACATGCTGTCAGGCGGTGATGCCTCCGCGTGGAATGTGGGAGACTTCGCCGAAGATTTCCCGAACCTGCCCATGCGTTATCGCAGCAAGTGGTATGTCATCGATGGCGACAGACCATTGCTGTTCTGTCTGGGCATTCACGGCCAGTATCTGTTCGTTGACCGGAGTGCGGAGGTGGTCATCGCCAAGCAGTCCTCACGTGCGACGCCACTGGATGAAGCTGACGAGAGACAAGTCATTCAGGCGGCCATGGCAGTGCGGAACTACCTATCCTGACGGAGAATTGAGCGACAATGAAGATTACAGCGATCAAGACATTTATGGGAGTCTTTGGCAGCCGGCCACGCGGGCTGCTGAAGGTTGAGACCGACGAGGGCATCTACGGTTGGGGCGAGACCTATTCCATCGGCCCGGATTTGTCGATTGAGCCCATCGCCGACTACATCGCCAAGATGATCGTGGGTGAAGACCCCCGACGCATCGAATACATCATGATGAAGATCAATCAGCAGTATCGCTTCCCACCAGGCGGCGTCGGTCTCGCGGTCAGTTCGGCAGTCGATCACGCTCTGTGGGACATCAGCGGCAAGGCAGCGGGCCTTCCCGTCTACCAGTTGCTCGGCGGCACGGTCCGCGATCGCGTTCGCGTGTACCAGGGCATTGGTGGTAAAGACGGCAAGCAAGTCGCAGAACATGGACAGGCGCTGAACGAGAAATTCGGCTTCACCGCCTTCAAGACCA
>DPVW01000462.1:8841-10986 GCA_003529325.1 Candidatus Latescibacterota bacterium
CCCCTTCCAGCTCGATATGAATATGAATCGCTGGGGGCGCGTCTGCTCAGCGGCAGCTGACTATTTCGAGGACATCCGCAAGCATTGCCCCGACAACTGGGAATTCGCCTTTGACCCACACGCCAAGATCTTTGAGCCAGTTCGTGCCTTGCAGCTGGCCAATGCTCTGGCGCCTTTTGATCCCTACTTCTACGAGGAGCCCCTGCGTCCCGAACACACGCCTGCTTGGGCCAAATTGCGGGCACAGATGCAGATCCCACTGGCTACGGGCGAGTGCCTCTATACGCGATTCGAATTCCTCGATCTCATGGCGGCCCAGGCAGCCGATATCATCCAGCCCGATGTGTGCGTCTGTGGTGGTTTGCTGGAGATGCGCAAGATCGCCGCCATCGCCGAGGCTCACTATGTCAGTGTCATGCCCCACAATCCGATGGGTCCCATCGCCACGGCAGTGAACGTGCACTTCGCCGCGGCGACACCCAACTTCGAGATTCTCGAGTACATCGTGCCAGGTGCCGAGTGGCGCTCGTGGGTTGACGATCCCTACATGCCGAAGGACGGCTATCTGGAGTTGCGCGATCGTCCCGGATTGGGGATCGACGTGAATGAGGAAGCCCTCGTTCCGGGGCCATTGTCAGCAGAGGACAAGGCCAAGCTCCCGCACTGGCAGCGCACGAGCCCCGTCCTGCCCGATGGCTCGACGGGATATATCTAACGTGTCAGGCTCAGTCGCGTGCGCCTCAGTCGGGTACGCGATATCGTTCCAGCGCTTCGCGATCTAGCTTGATTCCCAACCCAGGCAGATCGGGGACGACGAGGGCGCCGTCCTCGAACTGAATCGGTTCCTCGAGCAAGTCATCCTCACGTAGCAGATGACCGATGATATCACTGGGCAGCGTACACCCCGCAGCCGCCGCGGCGTGTACGCTGCTCATATCACGCACACCGAGATCCATGCCCGTTCCGCGCCACGTGGGACACCCAGCCTGACGGCACAGGGTTGCCCAGTCGACGAAGGGTTTGAGGGGGCCGAGTAGATTGTAGGCGTGCGCCGCATCTGCTTTCAACGCCGGCAGCAGTTGGTGAATCGACGTCAGATGCAGTGCAATCTTCTGCGGGATCTCACCCCGCAACTGCACATACCAGTCGATTCGATCCTGCGGTACGGGGCTTTCGAAGAGCACATCATCGAATTCTTCGAGACTCTTCGACACCTGTATCGCCCCTTCTGGATTTTCAAACCGTTCGTTGGGATCCAGCACAACACTGAAGGATGGCGCCACCTCGCGTACGGCCCTCACTCGCTCGGCAATCGGATCACCGAGGGCACACTTCATCTTCACCCCATGAAATCCCGATTCGACGGCGATCTTCGTTCGTTCTGCCGTCGCCTCCGGTGTACATCTGCCCATCCAGTAGTCGATGAGCACCTTGTCCACGCGTTTGCCACCCAGCAGATGCCAGACGGGCACGCCAAGGTGCTGACCTAACAGATCATACCAGGCCATCTCGAAGGCCTCGTAGATGATATAGGACTCATAGTCTTCACCGTGGGGCAGTGGCAGGTTCCCCACGGGTAGCTCGATGAGCGATTTGCCGATCAGCAGATCCGCCTGCTGACGCAGGGCGTCGCCGAGATCACCTCGTCGAGGTTCTCCCAGACCGATCAGACCATTGTCGGCGACAAGTTCGATGATCCATTTGGGAAAGTCCCAGAAATTGGCACTGCGTCCACTGACCGGATCGGGCGCACACAGCTTGTCGTCCACACCCGCCGAATGCACCGTGTCCGGCTTCATCGGCACAATCAGCTTGTGGATCCTTACATCGACGATTTTCAGATTGTGCCCCTAAGGTTCTCGTGCCAGCGTGGCATGCGGTCTTTGCGATCCGGGACTTCATAGTCCACGGGGCCCTGGTACATGTGCTCTGCTTTCGGCATGTCGAAAAGCACCTCCTTGTCCCAGCACAATCGCGAGCCACTGATCAGTCCGATCTCACGCTGCCCGTCACGATCGACGACGAAGGCGAAGTCCGCATCGGTCTGCAGCGACCCGTAGTAGACGGCACCCGTTTGCCAGTCGACGGCTAGGAATTACAAGGGCCCATTATGGTGAGTTCGGTGCCCTCGGACAAGGCTCATCA
>DPVW01000293.1 GCA_003529325.1 Candidatus Latescibacterota bacterium
GGTGCGCAGGTTCATCTGCAATAGAGCTCGTGAAGTGGCTTCCCCCGATGGTCGAATTCGGGGATCCGACGGCTAGGTATGCAATGCCGGTTGGTAGATGCCGACGCTATAGAATTCATAGGATGCCGCCTTGTCCGGAAAGTCGATGACGTGCACCGTGAACCGCGACGGCACACCGGTGTGGGCCATGTGATCCCGGAAAAAACCGCTGTATGCGGCGGAATACTCGCTATACAGTCGCTTCTGTTCGGCGAGAAAGCCCTCCGGATCGAGACGCGGATCCGGTGCCTTCGGCTGCGACGCGAAGGCGTGGACCTCAACGAAGTCGATTTTGGCGATGGAATCGACGATCTCCGCTTCCTGCAGCCATTTCTCCCAGCTGCGAAATACGAGCTCCACCTCGATGCTCGGCGTCATCGTCACCAACTCGTCCCGATTCAGCACGCCCTTGGCCGAATGTCCACCCGTAAGGCCGGCGAAATAGATCTTCAGATCTCCACCATCGAGCTTCTCGGTAACCAGGGCGGATAACGTCGGTGCGTCACCCCCATAATAGTAGGTGACCCGACCACGCTCCTTGACGTTGAATGCCACGGGTACTCTTCCTCCTGTATGGGTCTGTTTTCAGTCTGAAGTCGACGGCAAAGCGTCGGCTAATACATTGGCCCAATGACGGGCGATACGACCGGTTCCATCGGCGATCTGATGCCGACAGGATGTACCTGCAGTGGCAATCTCCACATCCGCGCCGGCGTCGATGATCGGCTCGAACAGCCGTTGTTTGCCGACCTGCATCGATACATCATAATGCTCTCGTTCATAGCCGAAACTACCCGCCATGCCACAACATCCGGAGGGGATCTCGGAGACCTTATAACCTTGGGGCTGGCGCAGGAGCCGCAGGATATCAGCAGAATCTGACAACGCCTTCTGGTGGCAATGGCCGTGGAACAGCACGCGCTTGGGCGCTGCTGAAAAATCGATTCCTAGACCTTCTTCTTCGTCGAGCCGGCGGCCGAGAAACTCATCGAGCATGTACACCCCTGCAGCGACGCGCCGGGCCGAGTCGGCATCAGGTGCCAGATCGATGTAGTCGTCACGATAGGTGAGAAGACAGCTGGGCTCGACACCAACGACGGGCCAGCCTCTCTCGACATAGGGCATCAGGGCCTGCACGTTCTGCCCAGCCCGTTTGCGTGCATCTTCGAGGAATCCCTTGGAAATCATGGGGCGACCACAGCACAGACGTTGCTCGGAAATGGCGACGTGGTAACCCGCCGCTTCCAGGAGTGTGACCGCGGCGCGACCAATCTCAGGCTCGTTGTATTCGGTGAAGGTATCGACGTAGAACAGCACGGTACCCCGAACTGCCGTGTCCCCCGCACCGAGCGCGTCCAGCGGCCGTTGGCGAAACCATGAAGAAAATGACTGTCGCGCCAGTGCGGGCATGCGACGTCTACTGTCGATCCCGACGAGACGTTCCAGCAGCCATCGATTCGGAGCGCTCCTCAGAATGGCGTTGGCCAGTGGCGCCAATGGCGCCATGAGTCGATTCAGTAGGTCGATGTGGGCGAACAGATAGGAGCGCAGTGGATACCCATGCTTGCCGTGGTATTGGGCGAGGAACTCGTATTTGAGTTTCGCCATATCGACACTGGAAGGACACTCAGCCTTGCAGGCCTTGCACTCCAGACACAGGTCCATCACCTCGAAGAGCTCGTCGCTGTCCAGCCCTTGCCCAGGCAAGTGTCCGTTGAGGGCGGCGCGCAGGGCGTTGGCACGACCGCGTGTGCTATGCTCTTCCTCGAGGGTGGCCATATAGGAGGGACACATGGTGCCCACCAGCTTCTTGCGGCAGTGCCCGACGCCTGAACACATTTCCACCGCCTGCTGAAATCCGCCCTCATCATCATAACGAAAGAAGGTCGATACTTCCACCTCCGGGTAGCCCTCACCATATCGCAGATTCTCGTCCATGGGTGGCGCGTCGACGATCTTGCCCGGGTTCATGATAGCCGCTGGATCGAAGGCCGCCTTGACCCGGGCGAAGGCATCCACGAGCCGCGGCCCGAACATCTTGCCGATCCACTCGCTGCGGGCTAGACCATCACCATGTTCGGCCGACATGGAGCCACCGTAGTCCAGAACCCAGTCGCTCATGCGTTCTTGCAGCGCGCGCAAGGTGGCAACCCCTGCGCTCTTTTTTAGATCGAGAATGGGGCGGATGTGTATGACACCGACGCTGGCATGGCCATAGAAGGTGGTCACTTCGACACCCTTGTCGACCATCAACTGGCGCACCTTTTCCACATACTCAGGCAGGTGCTCGACAGGTACGCAGGTATCCTCGACACCACTGGTCGGCTTGGCATCTCCGCGCATACCCATCAGCAGTCCCAGTCCCGCCTTGCGCAGATCCCAAATGTCTTTCTGCTCGGCAGAGGCGAAGGCACGTACGTAGGCGTACCCCAGCCCTGCCTGTCGCAGGCGCGACTCAAGGTCGTCACAGCGGTCGCGCAGTTCTCCGTCGCTGTCTGCATAATACTCGACACAGAGCAAGGCCTCCGGATCCCCGTGCAAGAATCGACGCCGCGGTTCGTACTCCAGTTGACCTCGCGTCTGGTCCATCAATACCCGGTCCATCAACTCCGACGCCGATGGGTCGGTATCGAGGGCGTGCAGGTTCGCTTGCATAGCTTCGACGAGATCGTCGAAGTGGCAGGCCATGACGACGGTATGCGTCGGGCGTTCGACAAGCCGCACACGGGCCTCGACGATGGCGCACAGGGTGCCTTCGGAGCCGACGACGAGCCGGCTTAGATCGAATGGGGCGGGAGCACACAATGCGTCGAGATTGTACCCTGACACACGACGCATGACCTTCGGGAAGCCATCGGCAATGTCGTCGGCGTAGTTCTCCATCACAGCCTGTACCTCGCTGTAGGCCTGACCCTCGATTCCAGGCCTCCTGCATCGACGCACGAGATCCTCCGACTCCACGGGGCCCAGAGTTGTGACGGTACCATCGGCGAGGACGACGGTGAGATCGAGCACATGATCGATCGTCTTGCCATGGACGATGGAATGGGCGCCGCACGAGTTGTTGCCGATCATCCCCCCCAGATTGGCGCGACTGCTCGTCGACACGTCCGGCCCGAACATCAACCCCTTAGGCTGGAGGGCGGCGTTGAACTCGTCGAGGACAACACCCGGTTCGACACGAGCCCAGCGTTTGGCCTCATCAATCTCGAGGATCCGATTCATATGCCGAGAGAAATCGACCTGCAGACTCTGACCGACGGTCTGACCCGCCAGACTGGTCGCTCCCCCCCGCGGCAGGACTGACACGCCATACTCCCCAGCGACGCGTATGGTGTGGACGACGTCCTCCGTCGACCGCGGCAGGATCACCCCGGTCGGCTCGATTTCATAGATACTCGCATCTGTGGCGTAGAGGCGCCGTGCAAGGGGGTCGAAACGGACCTCCCCCTCCACCCCGACACTGAGCGCATCTGCGAGATCATTGCTATCTTTCAAGAAAACAAAGCCTTGTCCGTGTTCTTGATGGTCTGTGGCCGGTCCCCGCCTACAGGGGTAAAGATCCTGCAAGGCTGACATATGCGCAACGCCCCCCAGCGGCCCCGATGGCTTGCACTCGCGAGTTCTGAGAGGATACAAAAAAAGAAGGAAAAACGCTATATGGTGGTTGACAACCCAGAAGACCCCCCATATCTTGTGACCTGCCACGTGGTGATGCGCGCAGTAGCGGGGGCTTCCGGGAGTAAGGGGAGATCTTGGAAGTCCCCCATTATCTTCCCTGTTCCGTATCGGATCGAGGCGACTGCACATGTCTGAACAGACCAGAACAGTCGTCAAGATCTTCGATCATCAGTACCGTATCGGGTCGGCTTCCGCCGGCACCGAAGCGATCGAGAAGGTAGCTGCGTTCCTTGATGAACGCATGCATCAGATCGCTGGAAATGTGAAGCGGCGAGTCCCACTCGAGATCGCGATCCTTGCGGCCATGGAAATCGCCGATGAAATCCTACGGTTTGGGGACAGGCGTGAACAACTCCTGAGCGAGGCGGACGAGCGTATCAGTCGCTTTACCCGCAAACTTGAGGATGGTACTGGGACTTCGGACGACGAACCGACACCCAGATTTTGAGCTACAAAAAAGCCCCGGTCGCACATGCGACCGGGGTCTTTTTTTTCTGCTTGGGCTATTGGCTAAATAGGCCGCAGCAGCATCGACATCTCGCGCCCCTCCATCTGGGGCATCTGATCGACGACGGCCACGTCCTCCATCTTCTTGGCGACGTCTTCCATCACTTCACGACCCCGATCCTTATACGCCATCATGCGGCCAAAGAACCGCATGCTGACCTTGACCCTGGCGCCCTCAGCGAGAAATCCGCGGATGTGCCCGAGGCGGTATGCGAGATCGTGTTCGGAGATGTTGGCGGTCTTGATACGCACGGTCTTGAGTTGCACGCTGTGCGTCTTCTTACGCGCCTCTTTTTCCTTCTTTTCCTTGTCGAATCTATACTTGCCGTAGTCCATGATACGGCAGACCGGGGGCCGCGCCTCAGGGGCGACTTCCACCAGGTCCAGGTCCGACTGCTCAGCCATCTCCATGGCCTCGCTCGTATCGATTACGCCGACCTGCTCACCCTCGGCGTCGATCAGGCGCACCTGTGGCACCCGAATGGACTCGTTAATTCTTGTGAAAGACTGTTGCTGTCTGGCGATAGCCTTGGCCTCCAGGGACACGTTGATGATTAAGGCAAAAATGCGAATACAGCCTTGGCGAATATACCCCTCCATTAGAGGAGGAGCAAGAGCCTGCAGAGGAGTCCGAAGAGTCGGTGGAACTGGTGACATCACTCGGCTGGCAGATTATCTTGACGCCTTCTCTCTCCAGTCTCCCCCCAGCACGGATGCATCTGGCGAGCTTCCAACTACGAAAGGATCGTATCTTGAGCAGCTTTGACGTGTGCGGCATCGGCCACGCACTGGTGGACGTCCAGTTTTCCGTCACCCATGAGAAACTAACCGAACTGGGTGTGGACAAGGGTGTGATGACCCTCGTCAGCGCCGAACAACGACGCGCGGTGGTCGCCGGCCTCGGTGTGACACCGGTCAATCAGGCCTCTGGCGGGTCGGCTGCCAATACAATGATCACTGTCGCCCGTTTTGGCGGGCGCGCACACTACGCCTTCCAAGCCGGCGAGGATGAATGGGGTAGATTTTACCGGCAGGATCTGGAGGCGGCTGGTGTGACCAGCAACCCAGGTGCGATTCATCGCGGCGAAACCGGCCAGTGCCTGGTGATGGTGACACCAGATGCCGATCGGACCATGAATACCTTTCTTGGTGCCAGCGCTGCCATGGGACCACACCAGGTCGATCACACCGTCATCGAGGCCAGTCAATTCGTCTATCTCGAAGGATATCTGCTGACGACGGAGGATGGCCTGGCCGCCTGTCAGGCGGCGATCGTGACGGCCCGACGTGCGGCGAGCGCAGTGGCCCTGACGCTGAGCGATCCCTTTGTCGTCAACGCCTTCAAACCGAACTTTGACGCCCTCGTCGAGGCGGGTGTCGATCTACTGTTCTGCAACGAAGACGAGGCCCGGGCCTTCACCGGACTTGACGATCGTGTCGCTGCGTCACTCGCTCTTGCCGCTCGTGTAGCACGCGTCTGTGTCACCCTGGGTGCCGATGGTGCTCTCGTCATCGATGGCAATGGGACAGCCCAGCTGGTACCAGGCTTCCCTGCCCAAGCAGTGGACACGACCGGCGCCGGGGACACCTTCGCAGGCGGTGTGCTCTACGGTCTGGCGAACTCACTGTCTCTAGAACAGTCAGCGGTGCTGGGCAACTACGGCGCCGCCCTCGTTGTCTCCGCCTTCGGTCCACGCCCCTCGGCACCACTGAACGACCTGATTGACGACATTCTCGCGCGTCGTGCTCCGCTCCCCGTCGCCTCCTGACAGGACTATCCATGAAAATTCTCATCTACTTCCCATTCACTTCGGATCAGCTTGCGGAGTTTGCCGATCTGGCCGGTGGCGACCACCAAGTCGTACATGCTGACAGTGAGGAAGAGGCCTGCCGCCTCGCCCCTGGATGCGAGGTCATTCTCGGTCACTTCCCGGCGCCGGTGACCGCAGTCGCTGCGGATTTGCGCTGGATTCAGTCCTTCAGCGCTGGCATGGACAAGTTTCTCTATCCGGAGATCATCGAGCGGGACGAGGTGGTTGTCTCGAATATGGCCGGGCTCTATGCACCGCAGGGCGGGGAGCATGCATGGGCATTTCTTCTCGCCCTCGCCAGGGGCCTGTTGCCGTCGATCCGGAATATGGAGCAACGCAGTTGGGGACTCAGCCAACCGATCGTTGAGTTGACGGGGAGCACATTGGGACTCATCGGTCTGGGCGGCTTCGGCATCGAAACCCTGCAGCGTGCCGCCGGATACAACATGCGTGTTCTCGCTCTCGACCCGGTTCGACTGCAGGCGCCCGAGGGCGTCGAGGAGGTACGGGCCCCGAGTGAGACCAACCTGCGGTGGCTACTGTCATCCTCTGACGCCGTCGTTGTCGCCTGCCCGTTGACGGAACAGACGCGGCACATGCTCGGTGCCGACGAACTGGCGGCGATGAAGGAGACCGCCTACCTGGTCTGCGTCAGCCGGGGAGGCATCATCGAGGAGGGCGCCCTCGCCAACGCCCTGCACAGTGGCAGCATTGCGGGTGCCGCACTGGATGTCGTCGAGGCAGAGCCCCTGACAGCCGACAGCCCGCTGTGGGACGCACCGAATCTCATCCTTACTCCCCACCGCGCCGGCGCCTCCCAACACCGACCGCGCAAGACCTTCGAGTTCTTCCGCGACAATCTCGGTCGGTATCTGCGCGACGAACCCCTCGTCAACGTCGTTGACAAACGTCGGGGGTTCTGAAAGCGAGCTTGTCAGCACACATTTTCAGTAACCCAGTGATCGCATGTATTGTCGCATGTGGGCGCTACGAGTCGCCTCGGCGACGGCGTCCTCCCCTTCGTAGGCTGGCTCGCCAGGGCAACAGGTGACGACCCGATCGAATCCGATTTCTTCGACGGTTTCCATCACCTGGCCAAAGTCCATGCACTGGGCGACGCCGACGCTCACCCACTTTGGGTTGTAGCATCCATCCGCATCCTGCGTACAGGACGCATAATCCTGCAGATGTACATAATTGAGTTGCCCTCGAAAATCACGCAAGGATTGTGCTGCATCATATCCCCACAACTGGGCGTGGGAAACATCAATGCAGAGGCCGGCCTTGCGCAGGCAGCTCATATAGAGTTGCCAATGTTGTGTCGAGTCGACGAGCAGATTTGTGTGAATGTGGTAGCTGATTTCCAATCCCAGATCCTGAGCATACTCGGCCCATGCCTCGGCGCCATCGGCGGCGGCGCGCACGTCGTCGTCGGTCACCGCCCTGCCTTCGGGTTTGGGCCCGTTCATGAACATAAAGCAGTCCGCCTCCATTTCAGCGGCGAACTCCATGCGCCGTCGATTGCGCTCCACATGCTCTGGATCGCGATTATCGGGAGAACCGACTGCCGTATAGACGAGCAGGGGCATTCCAGCGTCGGAGCAAACCTGCTGAAGGCGTCGAGGCGGTCCCAACCAGTCCAGTGGTAGACGCCCTTCCCAGCCGTCCCAACCGGCCTTCTTCAGCGCTGCCAGTGCCATCGGCAGATCGGGATTGCGCCAGCGCAACGCGGCATAACAGATCTTCAGTCCCATGATCCTTCTCCTGCCCTATCTTCTTTTGATTCACTGAAAGGAACGAGTCGAGCATGACAGAAAGCGCCGCCACGGCAGGCGGCCGGGGCGGCCTCACCCGGGGGGAGGCAAGTCGTGCGATGCGCGGCTTTATCTCCGCCAGCGGTGTCTGGGGTATGTGGGGCCAGACCGTCGGCATTGGCACATCGGTATTCACCGGGTACGCCTTGTTCCTCGGCGCAGATGCGTCGTACATCGCCCTCTTCACGTCGCTGGCCTACCTGCTCGCTGTTTGCCAGTTGGTTGTACCCGTGCTCGGACGCCGGCTGCAACGACGCAAACGATACATCGTCGGTGTCGGCTGCATGGAGATCCTGTTCCGCAGCTCCCCGGCCCTGATCCCTTTCTTATTCGCCGAGCAACTGCGTCTGGACGCACTGATGGTCTTCGTCGGCATCGGACTGCTGTGCGGTTACTCCCTCTCACCGTTTTACAATACCTGGGTCGTCAACGCGGTACCTGAAAACATACGCGCACGCTTCACGAGCCGACAGACCATCGTCAGCACTTTGGTCGCCATGTTCGCCGGCTTCGCCGTGGGCCACTTTATCGACAGCTTCGCCGCACACGAGAAGCAGATGGGTTTTAATATCGTCTTCGGCATCGGCGCTTTGTTCGGCTGGGCTGGGTATCTCTTTCTGAGTCGCACACCCTTCGCCACCGGCACCGATATGCGCGAGGGTGAGGATACTGTGAGCGGCATGACGCGCCTGATGGAACCCTTCCGCGACAGCAACTTCGTTCGCGCCGTCCTGTTTTTTGGTCTATGGACTTTCGGTATGGGCGTCGCCGGTCCTCTGTATGGCGTATTCATGATCAACCATCTTGGCATCAGCTACACTGAGATCGCCCTGTTCAACGCTGCCTTCATGATCACCAGCATTGCCGGCTACCGGCTGTGGGCGAGCCTCGTCGACCGTTTTGGCAGCAAACCGGTGCTGCAAATCCTGATGATCCCCGCCATCTTCCTGCCTTTTCTCTGGGTCTGGAATGCGCCTGGTGCCTACTACATGGTACCAGTCGCCCTCTGTCTCAGTGGCGTGCTGTTCTCCGGTATCCTTGTCGCCGTCACCCCCCTGCTCTACGGCCTGGCCCCCGCCGGAGAGCAGCGGCCGTATTACATGGCCTCGTGGTCGGCGACGGTAAACCTCATGGGTGCCCTGGGCCCACTTGCGGGTGCCGTGCTGGCACACATACTCGAGGATGTCACGTTCCATGTAGAGAATTTTTCCATCGGCCACTTGCAGATCATCTTCTTGATCAGCGCAGCCGCCCAGATCCCCGCCATCCTGTTACTCGGTTTCGTCTCCGACCGGAGTTCGATTTCCTCTCGGCATCTGCTGTCACACCTGTTTCGTGGCAATCTGCTCAGCTACACCTACAATACAGCCGTGTACAACATTGCCGGTCGTGAAGAACGCCGTGCCCGTGCGGCGCTGTCCCTCGGTCGCTCAGGGAGTCCCTTGGCGGTCGAACAGTTGATCCAGGCGCTGGCCGACGCCAGCCCCGTCGTGCGGCGCAACGCCGCACGAGCCCTCGGGGAAACAGGCTCACCAGAAGCGACCCAATCCCTCGTCAAGGAACTGCTCGACGGCGAATCCGACATCCGCTCGGAGGCGGCCGAAGCGCTGGGGCGTCTCGGCCACCAGGGCGGCATCGATCCCCTGATCGACTCCCTCGACGATGTCGACCCACGTGTGCGTATCAGCGCTATCCGCGGCCTGAGTGAGATCGGTGGCCAGGAGGCGCGGGAACTCTTGTTCTGGTATTTCGGCGAGCACCTGGACGATTCGGTTACGTTCCCGGCACTGGTCGATGTCCTGAGTCACATGGGTGACCACAGAGTCGTAAAGCCGACACTGCAAAGACTCGACCACTTCCGTTCGGCTGCCGTACGGCTGCAACTTCTCAACAGCACCTGTCACTCACTGGGTGCAGGCGGAGAGTTTTACCGCCTGTTGTCATATGACGAGGATCGTCGGGCCTCGACACTGGCGCGGTTGCTGCGGCGCGCTTCGGGGGCACTGGCACGCAGCGCCGCCCTGGACGTCGAAGTCCGGGAACAGACAGGCGAAGGTCTCGACCGTATGCGTCGCGCCCACGACGCCGAAAATCTGGATTGGATGGAGGAGGCGGCTCTGCAGGTGGCCGGTATGGTCCGTGATGGTCTGTCAGCGACGGGCCGTCGGCCATACGAAGTACTGTCCATTTACCTTGTGATCCTGGCGTTGGAGACGTTCCTCGGGTGCCGGGCCCGCATGGACCTGCCAGAGGCACGAGAGATCTTCGTTGCCGTCTGCATCTCTCGCATTGGCAGACTCGTCGCGGAGTTGGAGATCTCAGAGCCTACTGTCGCCGACGATAGCAACTCTCTGGAGGAATAGTGCGGTCTTGGCACGTGTCCGCGTATTCGCTTTAGGCGAGGGCTGGGTAGCGCACAAATGGGATGCTCGGGCCCGCTCCTATTCCTATAGCTCGTCGCATCGACGCGCCAACTGGACTGGCAGAGCCGTATCCAGATCATAGGTGTGCGGCGCCGCCCTGCCGGCTTTGACGTCATACCCATAACGCTCGACATAATAGGCAGCGTCCCGAAAGGGGTCCCCCAAGCGCAACAACCATCCCTCCGACTTGCGCGAACTGCGGCGGCAG
>DPVW01000116.1 GCA_003529325.1 Candidatus Latescibacterota bacterium
GGGAAGAGGATGCGTACGATGATGCACATCAAGGATATCGCTCGCCGCCACTTGGCATCGTTGCGTCGCGGCTGAGGCGGCACTTTCGTGGCCAAAGGCAAGCGCGACCCCGAACAGCGAAAGGAACGCGTACGGGCGCGGATCGAACAGTCCGGCAACCTGCCTACATTACCGGGCTTGTTGCCAGGATTGTCGAGATGGTCGACGACGAACGCACCACGGCGCGTCAGCTTGGGGCGGAAATCGCCAAGGACCAGGTCGTCTCGGCGAAAGTGCTCAAGCTTGTCAACTCCGGATTCTATGGTTTTCCCCAGATCCTATCGCCGATCATCATGACTTTCGACCACAGGGCGATCACGCGCAGCGAACCGCAGCCGTGCACCTGGCGGACATCCTGGTCCGCGCAGAGGGATTTGGCAGCGGTGGCGATCGGCGCATCCCCCAGCTGGCGACGGGCACGCTCGACACGCTGGGTTTTGACCTGGACACCATCCAGGGGTTAATGGACCGCATTCATGGGGATCTCAGGGATGTTGCAGCGCGCGTGAGTGGCCTGCGATCGCTACCCCTCGCTGCAGCGTTGGTAGATGATGGGCTGCAGGTCCTCGACGACCACCGCGCAGGCGGCGCCTGTTGAATCGAGATCTGGACGAGAAAACCGTGACCAAACTGCGAACCATCGAGGCGCAGGTAAAGCGGATCTCTGAGGTGACGGAACGCCTGCGGACGATGGAGAGTGTCGAGTCAGACGACTACATCGCCGATGGGCCCAAGATGACCGACCTTGGCGGCGCCGATCCGGAAGGCGCAGCTCTGTAGATGGCGAACCGCTTGCCGGTGTCAGGCCCCGGCACCGCGCAGCACTTGAAGCGAGGTCAAACGATGACAGATTCACACGTGGCATCGCCGCCATGCGCGAGCAAAGGGCCGCTCGCTATGGAATTTTCTGCCCATCCCAACGCCAGATATTCAATACGAGGTCAGTCATGAGCGCATCTGCGATGGATCACGTTTATCGCGTAGCTATCCTTGGTTGTCGGGGGAGGGGGACGGCGGCGGCTCGAGCCTACCACCAGCATCCACGTTGTCAGGTTGTCGGACTATGCGATTTAATGCCGGAGCGGCTCGACCAATTGGGCGACGAGCTTGGTGTGCTGGCTCGATATGCTGACTTTGACAAGATGATCGAACAGGAACGACCCGACATCGTCGCCATCCCAACAGGTACCGAGTTCCACTACCCGCTGGCTATGAGTGTCCTCGAGCACGCTGTCCACATCGATGTGGAGAAGCCTTTGTGCCATGGCCTTGAGGAGGCGGACCAGGTCATCGACAAGGCCAGTACCAAGGGTGTGCGCATCGCCGTGCACCACCAGGGACGCACGGGGGGCGCCATGCGTGCCATAAAAATGGCGATCGACGCCGGCCGCATCGGGGAACCCCGCTTCCTGCTGGGCAGTGGCAAAGGGTACTACGCGGGGTATGGCCTGATGAACATCGGCACCCACATGGTCAACAATATGATCGGCCTCGTCGGGCATGTTCGTTCAGTCAGTGCGACGGCGTTTACAGATGGTCGCCAGGTGACGCCGGAGGATGTGATCCCGGCGGCGGGCGGTATGGGTTGGATCGCGGGGGAACATATCACGGCGAACCTGTCCTTCGATAACAATGTCACCGGTGTCTTATTACAGCACCGTTTGCCGAAGGTGGACTCCACCGCCTATTGCCTGCAGGTCTACGGTACGGAGGGTCGGCTGTTCTGGCGGAGTTCCGGTGCCTGGCACCTGCCCGTGCCGCACGAGGTCCCCGCTGATGAGGAGGGGGTATGGCAACGCCTAGACGATATCATCCCCGAGCACTACGATCACACAGGGGCGGCGACGGAACCCGATTACAGTTTTGCCAACGAGTATGTGCGCGCTCTCGACGAGCAGGACGAACATGAATGCAGTGGCAGGGAAGGGCGCCATGTGATGGAGGTGCTGATGGCGATCCTGGAGGCCGGCGCCCGACGTCGTCAGATCGATCTGCCGCAGGTCGATCGACGCCATCCTCTGACCTTGTGGCGCGAGGAAGCCGGACTCGAGGAGCCCGCCGAAATGCCCCGTCCCTATCACGAGTGGCTCGCAGCGGAGGATCGACGGCTCGGGCGCTGATCGTGCACCGACCGGCTGGCCGCCGATGACATCTCTTCTCCGCTTATTGAACCTCCGGCGCAACGAGGTCTCCCGACTCTGTCTGGCGGCTCTCGTATTCTTCCTCGTCGCCGTCGATGACGGCATCGTCAAGTCCGTATCCTCCGGTGTCTTCAATATCCGGGTTGGCCCTGACCGGCTGCCCGAGATGTACGGTTGGATCGCTATTCTGTTTGCGCTGACGATGGTCACCCTGTCGTGGATGACGACGAGGATGCCGCGGCAGCGTCTCGTGTTCAGTCTGTTCGCTGTGCTGGCCATGTTTCTCGGACTCAACACGCTCATCCTCTGGTGGGTCCAGGCAGCTGCGGGACAGGCGTCCTTCGAAGGCTTCTATTCCTTCCTGTTCATCTCTTCTGAACTGGTTCGCAATATCGCCGGTTTCCAGGTCTGGATCGTCGCTGGGGGAATCTGCTACACCTCCCGGGCAAAGGTGCTGTTCCCCCTGCTGGTGGCGAGTACTACCCTTGGTGACATCGGCGGCGGTTTCCTGGTCAGGGTGTTGAGTGGCGTCCTCGATTCCTGGCAGGTATACGGCGTTGCCGTAATAAATACCGCTATCACCATCGGCCTGTTGCGACCACTGATGCGGCGCTACTTCGTCACCCCTGCCGGTGAAGGGGAGGACGCGGTGGGCGCGTCGTTGTCCGAAAATTTGCGATACTTCGCAGGCTCCTCTTATCTACGTCTGCTGTTTGTCCTGTCTCTCGTGCTCTTCGCCCTGTACACGGCGATCCACTATGGCTTCAACGTCGTCGCCCGCACACACTATCCAGACGAAGGGGATATCACCTCCTTTTTCGGTTTGTTCTTTGGCCTTGCTGGCGTGGCGACACTGGTGACGACGACGCTACTGTTGCGTCTGCTGCTACGCTCTCTCGGTGCGGGCAATGTTTATCTCTGGGTCTGTGCCGTGCATGCGGCGGTGGCAGTGCTGCTTGCCGCCGTCTTCGGAGGCAATCTGTCGTTGCCACCCGTAACGGTCATTCTCATCGTCAACCTGCTCAACTACGTGCTCCTCGACGCCGTCATTGCTCCCACCTATCAGGTGCTGATGAAGCTTGTGCCACATCGCAACAGTGATGGCACGCGGATGATCATGGAGGGTGGTTTCATACTCGTCGGTGGATTGCTGGGTGCGGCGATCACGCTACTGCATGCACAAGGCGTGCTGACGCTGTCGCAGCTGTTCACCGTGCTATTTGGCATCGGTCTGCTGATGGTCGTCATCGGCTGGCGCCTGCGACAGCGCTACCGAGAGGTCCTGGTCGAAGCCGTGCGCGAGCAGAACGTCGATGTTGCCGACGAGGAGGCGATGCGCGAGGTCGTGTCCGGGTCGGCGGATGTACCTCGTGGCCTGTTGTTGCACAGCAGTGACGGCGTACGGGAGATGGGGATCGAGATCCTGCGCCACAATCCTCAGGTCGCTGTCGAGGTCGGTTTGCCACTGGTAGACCATGAGAATTCGCGCATCCGGGCGGCGGCGTGGCAGGCACTGGCCGGCTGCAGCGAAGCCAGCATACTCCTGCAGGCGCTTCCGGCTCTCGATGATGAAGATGACGAGGTCAGTCTCAGCGCCGCACGTGCCATCGCCCGCACGATGGAGCTAGCTGGGGCGCAGATTCTGCCTGACGCGGTGCGCGAGCAGGTGATCGCCGGAGTTGGCCCACGACTGCTACCCGGGGCCGATGCCGAACTGCAGGCGGAATTTCTGTATGTCCTTGACAGTCTGCAGGACGACGGTTCCTTGGCAGCCCGCCAGAAGCAGGTCGATGCACTGCTCAACAGCGAGGCCGTCGCCGAGATCTGTGCCGGTATTGATCTCGTCCACCGTCTCGGGCAGGTGGCGGATCATGTTCGAGTTTTCGACCATCTCGATCATTCCCATCCCGCCGTGCGTGAGGCAGCCGTGCGAGCTGTCGGGGGGCTGAATAGTCAACAAGGTTGCGTCGCCCTGGTGGCTGCCCTGGCGGATCCCGATCCGGATGTTGTGGAAGCAGCTGTTTTTGGACTCGAAGCGGCGGCACCGCATCACGGTCTCTTTCTTGTTGAAGGACTGTCATCGGTGCCGACGAAACAATGGGATGGGCTGGTCCGTTCCCTGGCTCAGTCTCAGGACGAAACCGTTGGCTCGACGCTGCTCGACGAATGTCAGTCGCGCCTGGTGGAGGCCAATCGGTATGTCACCATCGGGGCCATGCTGCAGGGCCACGGGGAGAGCGCCGCGGCGTTGTTGCAGGATCAACTCGAACTAGAATGTCGCACCGTACGTGATGGCGCTATCAGCCTGCTTGGACAATTGGGTGACGTCGATGTCGTCTCCGATCTGGTAGAGCAGATGAACGACGAACGACCAGGTGCGCGGGACAACGCCATCGAGTTACTCGAAAATATCGGCAACCGGGCGCTGCTGCAGCCACTGTTGCCATTGCTGACCGACGACGATGAAGAGCGGCACGCTGAAGCAGCGCGCGTCAGCGGCTGGGAGCCAGGCAGCTTCGATCTCGACGACGCTTTGCAGTGTGTACTACAGTCACCCGACCCCTGGATGCAACTGGCGGGTGCCTGGACTGCCCACATTCTCGACCACAGGCGATCACTGAGCCGGTTGCGGCCGGACGCGCCCGATTTTGTCAAGGAGATTACCAATACCATGGAACCGACACAGACACAGGAGGGTGGTGAGCAGCCGCTGACCAATATGGAGAAGATTACCTTCCTGAAGGAATCCCCCTTCTTCGCCGCACTGCCTCTGGAGGAGCTGTACCACATCGCTCTCTCGGTTGAGGAAGAGTCCGTGCACGAGGGCACGACCGTGATCGAGCAGGGTACGCTGGGTGACAAGATGTACATCGTCGTTGCCGGCCAATTGGAGGTCCGCAGATTCGGCGATAGTGCGGGAGATGAGGGGCTACGTGTCGCCGAGTTGGGGGACAAACAGGTCGTCGGCGAGATGTCCCTACTCGACGATGAGCCGCGCTCCGCATCGGTAATCTCGCTGAGCGAGTGCAGGCTTCTGTCACTGCAGCG
>DPVW01000201.1:0-4231 GCA_003529325.1 Candidatus Latescibacterota bacterium
ACACCCTTTATCCTCACTATACGCCGGTGGTGGAAGAAGAGTCGAAGACCATGATACCGGCTTCGTGGCGCCAGCACCTGGTGATCGAGATCGACCGGGGCACACAGATGGGTAAGCACGGCGGTCAAAACCTGATCGGCCGGGCCGTCTACGACGGGCAGTACAAGTATGTCATCTACGACTGGGGCCGGTACCGGGAGCAGCTGTTTGACTTGACAGCGGATTCCGGAGAGATGGTGAACCTGGCTGGCAGCTCACACTTCACACCCGTGTTGGCGAGCAAGCGCTCCTGTCTTCGAACATGGTGCGAAGAGACCGGCGACCGCTTCGTCGCCATGATCCCCTCCGGCGACGGGCCTGCCCCCTACTGACGCCTGAATCCAAGGATTGGGAAGGTCACCGAATCGCTGCCTGTTTTCCGGCGAGGGCGGCGCGATCCTGTCGGTCGCAGAAGGGCAAGTCGCTCAGTACCGGCTGCGTGGAGACGAGCGCTACGTACGGGTTCGCGCCCATAGCGAGGCCGGTGCCAGCCTGTGGACACAGCCGGTCTACGATCGGGAGTTTTTTGCGAACGGAGCCACAAGTGCAATTTGAGGAGGCAATTACCCATGGCTGAACCCAAGTACACCGTTGCCATCATCGGCGGCGGACGCCTCGGCCAACACTATGCCGAGGTCTACCAGACCCTGCCGAATACCGAATTGGTCGCCATCGCCGAATACAACCCGGAACGGCGCAAGGCCGTCGGCGAACGCTTCGGTGTCAAGGCGCTCTACCAGGATGCCGCGGCCATGTACCGGGAGATCGCACCCGACATCGCCGCCGTCGTGCTGCCCGGCAAGCACATCAAGGAAGCGGTAATCGCCAGCGCTCAAGCCGGTGTCAAAGGAGTTTCCACCGACAAGCCCATCGGGGCATGCCTGGCGGACGTAGACGAGATGATCGACGTGTGTGCCGAGCGCGGCGTGGTCTTTGCCGGGGGCAACCTCAAGCGAGCCAGCACGGACATCCAGGATGCCGGCCGTTGGCTGCGCGCGGGCGATTACGGGGAGCTGCGCGGCGCCAGCGTGCATGGATGGGCGGGCGAAATCTCGGGCGGCGGATGCCAGGCTATCGCCGTACTGCGGCTTTTTGCCGATGCGGAAGTAACGGAAGTCGTCGCCTGGGGTACGCCCGAAGAAGCGCTCAAGAGCGACTGCGACGAGAACCTGATCATCCACGGACACTTCCGTCTGAGCAACGGTCTGATCTGCCCGGTTTTCGGTACTACGACTCCGTCTCGCGGCATCGACGTGTGGACGGACGACGCGCTGGTCCGCTGGAACTGGGCGCCCGTCGAAATCTACCAGGGTTTCGACAGCGCCGGCGCCCGCATCAAAGTAGAGCGGGCGTTCACGCCAGAAGAATATCCCCGGTACTCCTACCTGGGCACCTCGATCCAGTCCTTCCTCGATGTGGTGTCGAACGGCGGTGCGTTGTGGATATCCGGACACGACCTGCGGCAGTCATTGGAAGTAGCGATCGCCGCCAAGTACTCGGCCTTGTGGGGCAGCGTGCCACTGAAGCTCCCGCTGGAAGACCGCTCATTGACGCTCTACCCGAGGCCATACCGGTGGCTCGGCGGCGACCATTCAGGACGGCCACAGACCTACGAGGAGGCGCTGGTGCATCCGCTGTTTCCCAAGTACAAGGGATAGCTAGCCCCTCGGCCGTCCGTGGCCTACTGCGGATCCTGCGGTTCGTAACCGAGAATCTCACGGGCGTGGGAAATGTCGAGGTATGGTTTCTTCTGCCCGCTCTGCCCGTGCACGATGGCGAAGTCGACGCCTTCGGCGTCGATGCTGCGTTGGAAGAGTTGCGCCAGGTCGCGCTGACTGATCCAGGCCTCCCCTTCCCCACGCTCTGCCGCCGGCCGCTGCAGATCCGGATTATCCTGAAGCCTGATGGCGCCGATCCGAATCGCCACCGACGACAGCCCGTCATGGGCGTAGCAGCGAGCCAGAGCCTCGCCAAAGCACTTGGTGACGCCGTAGAAGTTCGGCGGATTCACCGGCATGTCTGAGCGCGCAGAAAGCTCCCTCGGATACCCCAGCATCGCGTGGATGCTGCTGGCAAACACGACCCGCCGGCATTCCTCATCCTTCGCCGCTTGAAAAACATTGTAGGTGCCGCCGATGTTCAACGGCAGCAGGGTGTCGAAATCGGCGCTTGCATCCGGACATGCAGCGAGGTGGACGACCACGTCCATGCCCTCGCAGGCGTGACGCATCTGGTCCAGATCGGTGATGTCCGCCTTCATGACCTCATGCCCCTGCGGGTCGTCGATCTCGACGATGTCCACCAGTCGCATGAGGTAGCGATCTGCGAAGGCTTTGCGGAGATAGCTGCCGATGCCGCCGGCGGCGCCGGTAATCAGTACTCTCGTGCGGACCATGGGAACTCCACCGTCTGAACTAGCGCAGGCTGTGACTGCTCGCCGTGTAGGTCAGCGTCTGCCCCACCTTCATCTCCACCACCTCTGTATTCGGCGACAGAAACTTCACGGCCTTGCTCAACTCGCCGATATTGGCCGGCTGTCCCATGATCGGCCCGTAATGACAGGGAATGACCACATCGGGCCGGATCAGACTCGCCGCCCGTGCCGCCTCGCGGATACCCATCGTGTACTGTCCGCCCACCGGCATGATGGCGACTTGCGGCCCGTGCATCTGGCCTACCAGCTGCATATCGCTGAAGAGACACGTATCCGCCGTGTCGTAAATGGTGATGCCATTGTCATACGCAACGCAAAAACCGTTGACGGCGCTGTCAGGGTGGAAAATCAACCCTGAGGGCAACTCCGCTCCGGTCACATGAGTCGAGAGCGACTGCGAGTGGTGGCCCTGGACCATCGTGATGGTGGCGTCCTTGACCTTGATGGAGCCACCGGGATTCATCGACAGCGCCCGAGAGCCCATCTTGAGTCCGTGTACTTGCTCGGCGACCAAACACAGCTCGTAGTTGCCGACGAATTTGGCCTTGGTGCGCTTACAGATCTCAAAGGAATCGCCGATGTGGTCACCGTGGCCGTGGCTGGCGATGACGATATCGGCCTTCCGTACCTGGCTGAGCTTCATCTTGGCGGTGGGATTGTCGTCGAGCCAGGTATCGAAGTAGGTGACCGTCTTTTCGGACTCGAAACGAAAAGATGCGTGGCCGATGAATGTGATTTTGACCGATGCCATTTGGTGTCCTTTCTACAAGAATGTGTATTCAGCGTTGACTCAAGTCGTCGCCCAGATCCGTCGAGTCGAATTGCTCCTTCTCGACGCAGACGGCAACCACCAGCAGTTCAAGATTTTTTTGCGTGTGGTTGTAGAGACCGTGGCTGCCCCCCAATCGGCTGGGAATCACATCCCATTGAGAAATCTCTTGCGTCTCATCGTCCACCGTTATCCGCCCGTTGCCTTCGATGATGATGTAGCATTCCTCGACGCCGTCGTGGCGGTGATAACCGATCGAGGTCTCCGGCGGCAGCAGACAATGGGCCAGGCAATGAAAATTGCTGCGGAAATCGTGCGGACCCCAGATCATCCGAGCGCCGACCTCGCCCTTACCGCCGTGCCGCTGGCCGTACTTGAGCGCCGTGCGATCCAGTCGCCCCACGGGCAGCCGGTCCGTCGACTCCAGCTCCACACCAACCCGGTCGTCGTCCAGATCCGTTGACTTGGGGTCCCCACCGGGCACCACACAGTGGACGTTGAACCAGCGCGTCTCCTGTTCGGTGTGATTGTAAATGGCGTGGATCTCGCCTGAGCGCACCGGCACCGCGGCGCCGCCCTCGACGATCGCCGTCCGCCCGTTATGGGTGAACTGCGCGGCATTGTCGATCGTGATGAAGATCTCCTCGGCATCGTCGTGGCGGTGATAGCCGATTCCGGAGTGCGGCGGCAGGATTGCTGTATGACAAAAGGCGAAAGGCGACTCGAAATCGGACCGACCCCACAAACGACCGAAGAGAATCGCCCCGGCACCAGCGTGGACGCCGCTCAACTCCTCCATTTCGTTTCGATTGGCATTCGCTATGCGCATGGCGACCTCACTTCTCACGGTGGAAAAGCTGTAGCTTCATCTGGTTGGGGCCCTCGAAGAAGCCCAGCGTGATGCCGGTCCCCCCACCCACCTCAAAAGGGTCCACGGTCATGGGGACTCCCTTGTCCTTCAACTCCCCTGCGCTGTCCTCGACGCTGTC
>DPVW01000201.1:4567-10577 GCA_003529325.1 Candidatus Latescibacterota bacterium
CGCTGTCCTGCCCCATGGTCTTGCGCGGCATCAACTCGAGCAGGATGCCTCCGGCATCGAGGAAGACATAATCCTCATCATCATCGTTGGCGAAGCGCTCGACAACAGACAGCCCCAGCTTCTGTGTGTAGAATTCAACCGCTCCTTCGATATCGTCGGTTATGATCGCGATCTTGTGGATTTTGTGTACCATATCTGAATGCTCCCCATCGGTAAACTGTGTTCAGTCAGGTAGTGCCCACTCTGTTGCTACGACAACGGTCGAGGAACATATAACATCGACTAGGTGGCAACAACGAATCACCCTGACCCTCGCGTTGCCCGCAGTCCCGTCTGTATCTTCCCCCACGGAATCGAGAGAGGAAACCGCATGGATGAGAAACGGCGAGCGGCACGCTGGCGCAAGCGGCGGCTGATCTACAACAATGACGGTGACGACGTGAGGGAGGTGCAGAATCGCCACGACGGCGACTGGCAGCTGTTGGCGCGCAGCGGAGGCGAGCTGATCGACGACTACCTCAACGCGCGCACCACGTCCCTGGTGGGCACGAACGTCGACAGCATCTGAATCCTTGCTCGAGCAACAACAATCAGCTTGTCTCCCGACCTCTTTTGCTCCGATGTTTCCTCACGACACATCTATGCTTCGCCATGCGGCAACCCAGATTCCTCTCACTGCGAAAGACACCATGCCCCGAATTCTCATCGCCGAGTGTAAGCAGGAGGTATCGACCTTCAACCCGGCCCGCAGTCATTACGCAGAGTTCCGTGTCGTCAAAGGCGCAGATTTGCTCGACTTCCACCGCCGCACACGTGAAGAGGTGGGCGGCGCCCTGAGCGTCTTCGCTGAGGCTCCCGACGTAGAACTGGCCCCCAGTTACGGAGCCAGCTCCAACACGTCCGGTGGTGTTCTGGCCGCGGAGAGTTTCGATCGATTGCTACAGGATTATTCGTCCGCTATCACAGCGGCATGTGACACAGCGGGCGGACCTGTCGATGGCGCGTATATCTGCCTGCACGGTGCGATGCAGGCAGCGAACGAGAACGACCCGGAAGGCGCACTCCTGGCCGAGGCTCGGCGGATACTCGGAGAGCGGATCCCGATTGTCATCTCTGTCGATATCCACGGGATCCTTACGGACCGCATGCTGCAACTCGCCGATGCGGTCGTCGTCTATCACACGTATCCACACATCGACTTCTACGAGACCGGGGCTCGAGCGGCGACGCTGTTGCTGAAGATCCTTGCAGACGGAGTTCGTCCCGTCACGGCGCGCGTGAAGATTCCTACTCTGGCGCGCGGCGACGAGATGATCACGGCGACGGGAGCCGTAGGTGAGTGCATCGTCAAGGCGCAGGAGATCGAGGCCGATGAGCGGGGGCTGGCAGCAGGCGTCATGTGGGGCAATCCCTTCACCGATGTGCCCGAATTGCGCAGCAACGCCGTCGTCGTGATGGATGGAGACGAGGAGACAGCACAGACACTGG
The DNA here is from genome assembly GCA_003529325.1 of Candidatus Latescibacterota bacterium. Taxonomy (GTDB): domain Bacteria; phylum Latescibacterota; class UBA2968; order UBA8231; family UBA8231; genus UBA8231. Next base: position 6,056 of record DPVW01000201.1, read on the forward strand.
CTCTCGATCTGGCGCAGAGATTCTGGGCTCATCACGAAAAGATGCAGGTCCCACTGGCCAGCTTGGAAGACGCAGTGCAGCAGGCAGCGGCCGCCGGTACCGGCACCGTTGTGATGATGGATGCTGCCGATGCAACAAGCTCTGGTGCCTCAGGTGACAGCAACGCGATCCTGCGGGAGGCACTGCATCAGGGCTACGGGGGCACTATCCTGGCCCCCCTGGTCGATCCGGTCACCGTTGAGCGAGCCTTCCAGGCCGGCGTCGGCGGCAGCTTTCGCGCGCGCCTCGGCGGCGCCGTCGACGAGCTTCGATATCAGCCGCTGGAGTTCGACGTTGAGGTGCGCTCGCTGTCGGACGGCAAGTTCCGCAGTGAGTCCTTCGGTTGGCCCTGGGATGCGGGCAAGACCGCTGTTCTGGTAGCAGATAACGCGACACTGGTTGTGAGTACCCAGTCGGTGAGTCTCTTCGACCGCTCCTTCTTCTATGCCAACGGCCAGGATCCGCGACACTTCGACATGGTCGTGGTGAAATCACCGCACTGCGAACCGCACATGTTCGCCGACTGGTGTGCGAAACTCATCAACGTCGACGCTCCTGGGTCGACCAGTGCGAACCTGCCGAGTCTCGGCCACACGATCTGTGCGCGACCGATCATCCCTCTGGATGAGGGCGTGAAGTTCGATCCTGTCGCCGACGTCTTCCGGCGATGGTAGCTGCGGGTAGTTCTTGCCCTATTGACCAGTGCCTTGAGTCGGAAGTCGATCCGCCAACGCGAGATACGTCTTCCGCACAGCCTCGTTGATGCCGAGCGCCACCGGTCCCGGGCCGTTCTTGCTGTACGTATTGGCTCGATCCACCTCGTATCCACCTTCGGCAATCAGCTCGTCCGTTGGCATGTAGTTCCGTCCGTCCTGACAGTAACCCCAGGCGATCAGCGTCGGATCCTGCAGCCATTGGCGCAGCAGTGGCAGCCACTCCCCCAACACTTCGTTCGCCAGCCACGCGATCTGAGACCCCTCTGCGAGGCGTATCAAGCCGACATTCCATGGCAGAAACCGCACAGGAGGGATACCCGCACGAAGTCGCTCGCCCCAATACTCTCCGAGATTTTTCTCCAGCTCGTCATCCCGAGCAGCCAGAGCTTCCCAATGGGACAACTCCGGCAGTTTCGTATGGTCTTTGGGTACCATCGCGAAATCTGCAACACAACCCAGGTCCAGTTCGAGCACTTCGCCTACGTCGTCCAGCGCCGTCATCACATCACCGGCGATCTGTTTCCCCGTCGCTACGTAGTCACCCGGTTCTGACGTACGGAAAGTCCCCGTTGTCATGTCTGCCAGCTGACGTGGCCGCACATTTCCAGCGAGCCCCTGTATGAACTGGGCGTGCACGTCGCCCTCCAGATGCTCGGTGAGATGATTCCTGCAGACTCCTGGCCAGTCCGCAGAGATTCCCTGCCAGTTGAAGCCATACACCATGACGGGATGGCATCCATGGCTGAATAGCACACATCGCTCACTCCCGGCAACGGCCTGCAGGTCCAGGACCCAGAGATCCGGATTGTAGAATCCATCAGGATTTGGCCCCATACCCATGGCACCATCCGCATCGCGGCGACGGCGATTGATACCAATCTGGGATGTTCCATGACAGACCCGAACAGACACGTCCTGAAGCGTCTCGACCGCATCGATCGACATCTTCAAGCACCGCTGGATCAGATCGGCTTCATAAGCCACAAGGTCCTCTGGCTTCTGTTTTGTCGTCGCATACCCCTCGAAACCCGACATTGGGCCGCTGTGGGTGTGGGAGAAGTTGATGACAATGGCGTCAAAGGGAATGCCCGTCATCGCCGACAGTTCCTGCCGGATGCCACTCGTCTGCGGCCATGCCATACCGATCATATCGATGGATAGCCACAGGGTCTGTGCGCCTTTCGCATCCTCGAGGACCACTGCCTGAGCGACGAGGCGATCAATGACCTCTGTACCTGGTGAGAACCGGGGTCCCCTTCCCCCCATCGGCAGTCCGAGAGGTGGTGTCGAATCGATCTGGGTCCATCCGGCTTTTGCCATCTTCGTTCGTTTCATGTCTCAGTCAAGGGACCAGTATTTCCAGAGGTCCTGTGGCACATCGTAGCGCGTGAGTTTTCGGCCCTGGTGACCAGGCGGTAAGAAGCCTGTCGCGGGCGCATAGCCGTCACCGGCCTCCGCAGGTGGAGACCACGGCGTGCCATCCTTGTCCGGAAACATCACCATCGGTGCCTGCTCTCGCATTTCTCTGTGAGAGTAGCGCGCAAACTGCGCCACTCGGGGCTGTCGCAAGCCTGCGGCGTTCGTCGAAGCGACATGAGTCATGAGGCCATGAAAGAGGATGGCGTCGCCTGCTCGCCCCGTCATGCACACCACATCACCGACGCTGCGGTCTTGATCAAGCAATGCCCGGTGGCCGCCGCTGCGCACGGGCTCGGTGAAGAGATACGAACCATCAAACTGCTCGGGGTGTTCGAGGAAGTAGCGGTGATTTGCCAGGTGTGATCTGGGCCAGTAGCCCGTGCCGCCGCCCTTGGGACTGCTGACATCCCAGAGCAGCACAGCGAAAAACGCCATGAACCCACCGCCCCAACCTGTCGCATAGCCATCCAGGTGACCATCAACCGGGGCGACCCACTCAATGTCCGGCGCACTCGGTAGAATCACACGCGTCATCGGCACCTGCGGCGCCCACGGCTGCCCCGCCGGATGAGAGGGGGCAAAAGCCCCTCCGCCGAGCTGCTCGACGATAGCTTCCAGGTTGTTCACCTCGTACAGATTGGGACTCAGCTCAGGCCAGCCGCCTTCCGGTGCGTAGCGCCCGACAGGCCAGGAGCCAGGGTCGTCGAGGTCGACGCCATCCGTACACGCCGCGCGCATTTGGGCCTGCCAACCTGCAAGGATGTCAGCGGTTATCAGATCCGGTATCGCAACCGCTCCCTCTGCTTTGAACTCGTCCAGCTGTGCCGGTGATAGTTGCATGCTTTGCCTACGTGTTGGCATCAGCCGCCTTCGACTCGTGGATAGCGCTGCCCTGTGATCTGCCAGCGCGTCGTCTCGCTCCGGCGAGATGCAGCAACGATGGCCTTGAAACGATCCCGCTCTCGGTAAATCTGGTCAAGCTCACAGTAGCTTCGCGTGATGTCCCGGTAATACCCGTTTTTTCGGGTTTCCACATTGTCTGGAAAAGGGGCGGGGCCTGCTCGCGGCCGTCACTCGGCAATACCTGGATTGTGGAAGACGAGATAACCGAGTTTGCCGGGCTCATCGATTGCATAGTTGGCGCCAAGAGGAGATTGCAGTGTTTTACGGCAGAATACGCCGACTCGGTCAGTCGTGGCAAACGGAGGGCGGACCAATTCGCCGATTTGGGATCGGTTGGCTAGCATGCCACAGTGGGTCCCCCGACGCAGGCCGCGCAGAAAAGGCCCCACGCTGTCGATGAAGTAAGCAAAGCAACGATGCGTTGCGCTATTGAATTGGCTAACTGGTTCTTGTCAGAGAACGAGCGCATATACGCTCTCTTGGCCGAGAACTCGGAGGAGCGTGACGACCGCGAGCTTGTGGAGTGGGTAGCCTTACATCCAGAGACTACACAGGTGTCTCCCTCAGACCACAGTCGCAAACAAAGACCGATACGGTTGACATCACCCATGTCGATGCCTTCGCCTGACGAGGCCCTGGCCGAGATGAACCTGATGATGCTGTTGCGCCACTATAACCATCTTTTGACTTGGCAGCGATGGCGGCAAGTTCATGGGTGAGAGCACACATCACAAAAATCTACGAAGTGAAGTGGGAGGATCTGATGGTGACGCTGCTGAAGAAGCCGGAGTTTGGGAAAGTGCTGTCGTGAGTTGCCAACGGGGTGGTTACACGACGATTCCTGTTTTCTGGACACGATTCTGAATACCCACAGCAGGTGTAAAGCGTGCAACTTGTATAGACGTACGCGAACCCCGTCTGAATGGGTCGCTTCTCGGGATGCAACAAGCCAATACGTTGGTAGTGCCGCACGGTGTGAGGGCTCACGCCAGCCAATTTCGCAGCCGGCCGACCTGTTCATCCAGACGGCGCGCCGTGAACATGACGCCATCTTCCTGCACCCGAACCCCGCACGGGAGGAGGAAGTGCTGCGTTGCATCGATCTGGTGCGGGAGGAAACAGGGGACGAATTCTTCCTGATGCTGCACGGCGACGCCACGTACTCGATTCCCGATGGGGACTCGATGACACAATGGTGCGCTCGCGCTGTGGAACGACCGCTGAAGGTCAAGCAGGAGGCAGCACGTCACGTCGATGAAGCCCTTGAACGCGGCCAGCGCTGCGCGACCTTGACCCGCATGGGACTACCCGACGACCTGTCCGGGAAAAGAGTCCTATATGTCGGCTGTTCGGATGGGTCTTTCAGTTTCAAGTGCGAGCGGCCTCGATCGACGCCATGTCCACAATATATAGTGGCAGGTGAAACGAAGGGAAAACCCCCTTTT
>DPVW01000036.1:0-7077 GCA_003529325.1 Candidatus Latescibacterota bacterium
GGTGGATCTCGAAAGCCGGAAGGACCGATTCAAGGACGTCTTCAACATGTTCGCCGTTGGACTGGAGGTGCCCGTCACTCGGCGCAGCCGGTTCTATGCCCAGTTCCTGCATCGCAACTACGACGAGGATTGGTCCCTGCAGCACCTGCGCCAGCAGACCCAGTTCTACGTCATCCAGGATAGCGTCGACATCTCCGCGTCCCTGCCGCAGGAGTTGATCCGTCAGGACACATTGCTGATCGATCGAAGCTCCGCCTTCGACTGGTATCAGGGTCTGGACTTCTTCGACTCAGATGACCTGACCTTGGCCTGGCAGTATCGCCATCTCAAGCCGACGGCGGATCTGTTGGTGAATCCCACAGGACGCAGCTTAAGCATCGCTTACCGATACATGAAGACGACCGTCGCGGATTCACTGGCACAGTTGACACCCACCGACGGCACGCCACGTGATTTCTTCGGTGGCGATTCGCAACCGCTGACGGTCAACGAGTATGTCGCCAGCTACAACGAGCATATCGGTCTGCCCTTCAACAACCGCGTCTCCTTTCGCTTTCTCGGCGCCTATCGAAATCTACAGTTGAAGCAAGGATTCAACCCGGATGGCGGTTTCTTTGAGGGTCGCTTCTACTGGCCCCTCCGATACTATATCGGTGGTCACAATTTTCTCAGTGGCTACCCATATTTCACCAAGTCCGGGTCGAAACTGTTCTACGCTCGGACATCGTACAGCTTTCCCGTGTTCCGACGCGTGAATATGAGCTTTCTCAATTTCACGTTTGCCAAGTTGTATGCCGAGGTCTTTGCTGAGACCGGTGCCGTCGGCAATTTTGCCGACACCAGTCTCGATGAGTTCGAACCGAATGACTTTCTTTCCGATGTCGGCGGCGAGTTGCGGCTGGAGATGTTCACCAACTATCGCGTCCCGCTGCGCGCCTTCTTCCAGATCGCTCACCCGCTGAATCGCAGCCGACTCCAACGTGAGGAGGCGCTGGCGGATGGTCTGTTGCCAAATGACCCCGATGCGCCGAAGAAGATCGATCGGTTCAGATTCTACTTTGGTCTCGGTTTCTTCCCTGGTGATCTGTTGTCGGGTGGGCATGACGACATCGCCCGGGTCCGTGCGTTCGAATAGAGGGGTCCGTATCTATGGCAGAAATCGACCTGCGCATGCTGGCATTGCGACTGAAGGTTCTCGAAATGTTACGGATTTACGCGGAGAGGCGGAAGATGGCTGATCCCGTCACACTGTGGCGGCGATACATATGTCCAAATTGACCGCCCTGCTGGGCGTCGATATTTTTGCTGAGTCGAAACTTTCGGGATGGCATGTCGACTCGGTGGGTGTCAAAAACCTAGCCGAAGGGGACACGATCAACCTCGATGCGGGGTTGACGATCATCGAGACGACGCGAATTTTCCCGCGTGAGGTCGATGGTGGTGAGGTCTTTGCCTGGGAATTCGAAGCGCGGGCACTGACACCGGTCAAGCTGCTGATCGTGCGCGCCGTCGATGGCTCGAAAAACTTCGAGATTCTCGGTGAGAGTCCGATGACCGTGCCTCGTCAACTCGGTATCAACCGCATCGAACTTCCTGAACCGATTCCTCTGCAATACCCCTGTCTGTTCGCACTCCACATGCCGGAGAGTGGCTCGATTCCCTTCCGTAAGGTGCGTAACTGGAAGGCATTGATCTCCTCCAAGCCCTTCGGGCGGCCCTATATCGACCGATCACCTTTCGCCATGTATGGGTGGCGTTTACAGCGCCCGTATCTTCTGGCGCAAAGCAGCAGACTAGGATGAAGGTTGAGTAGAGTAAAGACCTGGGGGATGGCGGTGTTGCTATTGACCGTCGCCTGCGGCAAAGATGACAGCGATGAAGACCCCGCTCGGCAGCGCCTGCGGACCGAGGTACTCACCGTGCACGAAGCGCTGAAGACCCTGCCAAATTCACCTATCCTCCACTACCAGTTGGGTCAGATCTATCGCAAGTATGGCGTCAACGACAGTGCTCTGGTGGCGCTGGAGCGCTGCGTGGAGCTCTACCCCCCCTTTGCGCAAGCACACCAACAACTTGCCGAGACCTATTTCGAGGCAGGTGACCTGCAGCGCTCAGAAGCGGCATGGACGAATACGGCAACGTTTGAGCCCGGCCATCTCGAGACCTGGAACAACCTGGGATACGTGCGCCGGCAACTGGGCAATCTCGCCGGTGCCGAAGAGGCCTATCTGACGGCTTTGAATATCGACTCCGCCTTCGCCGAGACGCTGAACAATCTCGGACAAGTCTATCGAGAACAGCAGCATTGGGAGCAGGCTGTGGAGTGCTTCCACAAAGCCATGGCTGCCGATCCGACATTCCGTGGCGCCTACATCAACCTGGCGCGGTTGTACGAGGAGCGGGATGAGTTGGACGCCGAACGGGAGCTGCTTATCGAGATTCGCGAACGCTTCGGGCGGACCTCACGCGAAGGTCGCTACGCCTCGATCCGGCTCGAGGAAATGTCCATCGGCGGCAGCTGAGTTCACGGTCTACGTTTTCAAAATCTTATGCAGTTGGCGGACATAACCGGCGCCTGAGACAACGATCAGCAGGGCCGTCACGCCCTGCAACAGGAACGACCATGGCATGCCGAGGGCGTGGGCGAGCATGGTGAGTGCCATCGCCCAGGTGGCGACCTTACCCCAGAGACTGGCGGGAACGACAATCTGACGCGAGCGCAGCAGGTAAGAGCCAGCGCCAAGGATGGCCATATCGCGGATTGCCTGTAGCAGGAGGAGCCAGAATGGGAAGGCCCGCAATACGACGAGCCCGACGCAGACGGAACCGATGAAGAGCTTGTCCGCCAAAGGGTCGAGGACGCGTCCCAGTCTCGAGGTCTGGCCGAGTCTTCGTGCCACCCAGCCGTCCAGCAGATCCGTAACACCGGCGACGAGCATGAGCACCAAGGTGATCGGACCCACTCCCTGCCCGTCTCGGTAGAGACCATACACGACGACCGGTGCGAGGCAGATACGCGAAAGACTGAGCCCGTTGGCGAGCATGGGTGGCTGCCTACTGCAACATTTCCTGGGCGTGTTGACGGGCTGCATCGGATACCGTGTCGCCCGCCAACAGGCTGGCGATTTCTTCGGCGCGGGCTTCTCCCTGCAACCGCACGACCTCGGTGACGGTGCGCTTCTGCCGTTCCGTCTTGCGCACCGAGAAGTGGTGGTCGGCGAGGCTGGCGATCTGCGGCAGATGGGTGATGACGAGGGTTTGCCTGGCAGAGGCAAGTGCCACCAGGCGCCTGCCGACGGCGGCGGCTACGCGTCCCGAAATGCCGCTGTCGACTTCGTCGAAGACCAGCGTCGAGACGGCGTCGCCCTCGGCAATGATCTGTTTGAGGATAAGCATCAGCCGCGACAGTTCGCCTCCTGAAGCGACACGGGCAAGGGGCAGTGCGCGCTCGCCACGGTTCGCGGAGACGTAAAATTCGACCGTTTCGGCACCCAACTCGTCTGGCTCTGATCTGGGTGTCAACTCGGCGCGGAATTTTGCTGCGGGCATGCCCAGATCGACCAGGCCTTCGGCGACAGCGACCGCCAGCTCACCAGAGGCGCGGGTGCGGCCCTTCGTCAACTGTGTAGTGGTCTTGCCCAAGGCTGCCGCGGCACGGTCTACCTGCTTGGATGCAGTGGCGATCTGACCGTCGAGTTCAGCGGAGCGTTCGTCAAGTGCCTCCAACTCGGTCGCCTTCTCCACGATCGTTGTCAGGTCGCTGCCATGGCGACGCACGAGCCGGCGTAGTTCCTCCAGACGTTCCCTGGCGGCCTCAAGCCTTTCTGGATCGGCCTGCAGATTTTCCGCATACGCCCGCAGCCCCGCAGCCGAATCTTCGACGCCGATCATCAGGCCCTCCAGTTCTGCGATGCGGGCTGACAACGATGGGTCGAATTCGATGAGATGTTCCAACTCGCGGCGCGCATGGCCGAGGCGGTCGACGATGGAGTCATCGCTGCCGTAGAGTGATTCGTAGAGCCCGAGTGAACTGCGCTCCAAGGTCTCCTGATTGGCCAACACAGAGATGTCGCGCTCCAGTCGCTCATCCTCCCCTGCCTCCGGGGCGATTCGGTGAATCTCTTCCAGTTGATAACGCCGCAACTCCTCCTCATCGCGCAGTCGTTGCTGTTCACGCTCCAACAAGCGCAAACCGGAAACCCTCTCCATCCAATTTTCGTGGGCGGAGACAGTGGCAGCAGACTCAGGCATCAGGCCGCCACATCTGTCGAGGAACATGGCGTGCCGTTCCGGATCGAGAAGAGACTGATGTTCGTGCTGACCATGCAGGTCGACGAGGAGCCGCCCCGCTTCGCGCAGTCGCCGTACGGGGACCATGGCGCCATTGATGAAAGCCCGGGAACGTCCCTCGGCGCGAATCTCGCGGCGGAGAATGAGGTGGCCGTCCTCGTCCAGTTCGATGTCCACCGCCGCGAGTCGCTGGCGCGCGTCGTCGTCATCGTGGAGTTCAAAGAGACCTTCCACTTCGCAGCGCTTGGCACCACCGCGCACGAGATCGGCCGAGACCGGGGCGCCGAGGATCGAATTCAGCGCCCCCATCAAGATCGATTTTCCCGCCCCTGTCTCTCCCGTGATGACGGACAGGCCAGCACCGAATTCGATATCGACGTGGTCGATGAGGGCGAAGCTGTCGATTCGCAGTCTAGCGAGCATCAGTCGTTGTCATTTGCAGCAAGTGCATCTTCGTCTTCCGGATCGAGGAACTCGAGTTGGAACTCGCCGCCCACTTTCTCGACGAGGACCTGCACACGCTTACGAGACTGATCCAGCAGGCCCGAGCAGGTACGGGAGGCGGCGATGCCGCGCTCGAATACCTCAAGGGACTGTTCGAGGGTAAGCTCGCCGGCCTCGAGCCGGGAGACACAATCCTCGAGAGTCTCCATGGCGCCTTCGAAGGTGGGTGGTGTCTCGGTGGTGGAATCACTCACGGTCGGGTCTCCTCGACTCGGCAAAGCGCCTCGCCCAAAGCGAAGCGCAGACGCAGATGGTCGCCGGCGGACAGATCGTCGGCGGCGCGTACGGGTTGGCCATCGGCCTCACGTTCGCAATAAGCGAAACCGCGGGCCAGATTGGCCAGGGGGGATCGCGCCTGTAAGAGCACAGCCGCGTGTGCGAGCCGGTCCTGATGAGAACACAGACCGATATCTGCGGCAGCCACCAACTCTTCGATGGTCTCATCCAGGCGCTGGCTCTGCTGATCGACTCGGTCCTGCAAACGCGTCACCAACCGGCGCGGATCGTGCTTGTCGATCTCATGCTGCAAGCCGTCGAAGCGTTGTCCTATCCGGTGCAAGAGCCGTTCACGCAGGAAGCTGACGCGCTCGCGGAGTACCCCATATTCCTGGACGACCAATTCCGCTGCGGCCGAGGGCGTTGGGGCACGAACGTCGGCGACGTAGTCGGCGATGGAGTGGTCGATCTCGTGACCGATGGCGGCGACGACGGGCACTTCGGACTGATAGATGGCGCGCGCTACGGACTCGTCGTTGAAGGGCCACAGGTCTTCCGGGGAACCACCGCCACGACCGATGATGATGATGTCGACACCACCCCAGCGGTTGAGCCGGTCGACGGCACGACAGAGATCGCGTGGGGCGGCAGAGCCCTGAACGCGGGCCGATACGAGCACGACGGGCAGTCCTGGCGCACGACGACCGATGACCTGGACGATGTCTCGCACGGCGGCCCCCGTCGGTGAGGTGACGACACCGATGGCGCGTGGATGAGTAGGTAGGGGACGTTTGCGTTCAGCGTCGAACAAACCCTCGGCGTCGAGACGAGCACGCAGCTGCTCGAAGGCGACGGCCAGTTCACCAACACCGGAGGGCTGCATGCGGTAGATATAGAACTGGTAGCGGCCGCCTCGTTCATAGACCGACACGTTGCCGTAGACCAGAACTTTCATCCCTCTTTCGGGCTGGAAGCGCAGCTGCTGAGCCTGCAGACGGAACATGACGCAGCCCAGTTGGGCATGCTCATCGGCGAGGGTGATGTAGATATGACCACTCGCGGGTCGGCTGCACTCAGAGATCTCACCCTCAACCCAGCAGAATGGCATCGATTGCTCAAGGGTAGCCTTCACCTGAGCGGTGACATCGGTGACCGTCAGCGGCCCCGCAAGGCCGGCTTCTGAAAAGGCGTTGCTCATGGGCAGGCTCTCGGAGCGGACACTTTCCTAGTCCTCGTCGCCGGCATCGGCGCCACCACTTTCGACGGGGATCTGCAATCTTTCGATGGCCAGCGCCTTGCCGGTGGTTTCGTCGATCTCGACAAGAGCGCCGCTGAAATACGGAACGCCATCGGCGGGCTTGAAGCGGGCCGGCACCTGGTTGACGAAGCGACCGACGGCAACTTCGTGGCGGGTCCCGATGACGGAATCGCGGACACCGGTCATGCCCGCGTCCGTGAGGAAGGCAGTGCCCTTGGGCAGGATGCGCTCGTCGGCTGTCTGCACGTGCGTGTGTGTGCCGATGACGGCTGAGGCCAACCCGTCGAGGTGAAAGCCGAGGGCGATCTTCTCCGCCGTGGCTTCGGCGTGAAAGTCGACAAAGACAAGGGGAGTTTCGTCGCGTAGCCGTTCGACTTCTGCCCGTCCCTGCTGGAAGGGGCAGTCGATATCGGGCATGAAGGTGCGCCCCTGCAGGTTGATAACAGCCACCGATCGACCACTACGATCCTCGGCGATGACGGAGCCACGACCCGGCGCACCCTTGGGGTAGTTGAATGGTCGCAGGACACGTTGGTGTTGGCCGATGTGGCGGACGAAGTCAGCGCGATTCCAGATGTGGTTGCCGGAGGTGACGACATCGACGCCGTAGGCGTGCAACTTCTTGATAATGTTGTCTGTCATACCGAAACCGCCAGCAGCGTTCTCGCCATTGGCGATGCACAGATCGACGGCGCGCTCCTGGATCAGACGAGGAATGCATTCGGCGGCGGCGCGGCGACCGGGTCGTGCGTAGATATCAGCTACAAAAAGGATTCGCAAGTGGGTTTGATCTCTGCGGGTTGGTGGGG
>DPVW01000036.1:7408-7706 GCA_003529325.1 Candidatus Latescibacterota bacterium
GGGGCGCGGCTGGGCACTCGGCCGTACGCCGCTGGTCTGTGGTGGTTCGAATTTCACCATGGTTCTCAAGGTTGTCGAGCCCTCGACTGCGTCGAGGGCTCTGGGGATCCAGCTTGCTGGATCGGGGGAATTGCGGCGGCGTAATGGCCTCGGCACGGCCGGGCACTCGGTTGTACGCGCCGGTCTGTGGTGGTTCGAATTTCACGATGGCTCCAAGGCTGCGAGCCCTCGACTGCGTGAGGTCTCTTGGGATCCAGCTTGGCGGATCGGGGGTATTGCGGCGGTAATGGCCTCGGAC
>DPVW01000341.1 GCA_003529325.1 Candidatus Latescibacterota bacterium
TTCAACTAACTTCGGGACCATGCCCGCTGCTTTACGGTCGCCTCAACAGCGGCTATCTTCTAGTACCGTCTACAGTTACCGGAAGTGGAGCAGATGCGTCCGAGCGACCTAAATAGCGCCAACAGCGACTACATCGATGCTCTCTACGAGCAATATCTGGCCGACCCTGCCTCTGTGGATTCGGAGTGGACCACTTTTTTCCGTGGTTTCGATTTCGGTTTTCGGCGCAGCGAAGAAGAAGAGGAGGCGGTGGAAGGGACCTCGGCGGCGACACCAGAGTCGGTTCGAGTAGCGCCACCCACGCCCATTCAGGATCTCCCGCCAGCTCCCATTCAAGCGCCCCCTCCGGAACCTTCGGAACCCGTAGAGTCCGGCGGTCCTGATCGCCGCAAACGAGAACGGACCGACAAGGGTGTCGTCGCTCTTGTCAGGGCGTATCGTCAACGCGGGCACTTTATCGCCCAACTCGACCCTCTCGGCAACAATACGACAAGCCATCCCCTGCTGGAGTTGTCTGAATTCGGGATAACCGACGAGGATCTCGAAAAGGGTGTGGGATTCGGCACATTCCAGTACAAGACCGACGGTTCACTGGTGGCCCTGCTCGATGCGTTGCGCCGCACCTACTGTGGCACCTTGGGCATGGATACGATGACCACCGTCGACAAGGAGCAGGAGGCCTGGCTGGAGGCGAAGGTCGAACCCATCCTGGGGCGTCTGACCTACAGCGTGGAAGAGCGTCGTCGTATTCTCTTTCAGCTGATCGAAGCGGAGGAGTTCGAGCAGTTCCTGCATACGCGCTACATCGGGCAGAAGCGATTCTCGATCGAAGGCGGCGATGCGCTCCTGCCGCTGCTCGATGCCCTGGTGGAGACGGGCAGTGGTCTGGGTGTAGAGGAGTTGGTCATCGGCATGGCCCATCGCGGTCGGCTCAATGTCCTGGCCCACATCCTGCACAAGCCCTACGAAGTGATGCTCGCCGATTTCGAAGGCGCATCACGCGAAGAGGGCGCCGAGGACGAGGGCGACGTCAAGTATCATCAGGGTTATTCGTACGACTTCGTCACGCGCCAGGGGCGCAAGATGCATCTGTCTCTGAGCCCCAACCCAAGCCATCTCGAGTTGGTGAATCCCATCATCGAAGGCATGGTGCTGGCCAAGCAGGACTATCTGCACGACAAGGAACGTGGTCGGGTGATCCCCCTGCAGATCCACGGAGATGCGGCCTTCACCGGTCAGGGTACTGTGGCGGAAACGCTGAACCTGTCGCAACTGGACGGCTACTGGAATGGTGGCACGATCCACATCATTATCGATAACCAGTTGGGCTACACGGCCCTGCCGAGGGAGTCCCGCTTCACGCAATACCCCACCGATATCGCCCGGCAGATCCAGGCCCCCGTGTTTCATGTCAACGCCGACGACCCCGAGCAGGTCGTCCACGCGGCGCGGCTGGCCATTGAGTTTCGCCAAGAGTTCAAGCGCGACGTACTCATCGATCTGAAGTGCTATCGGCGGTATGGTCACAATGAGGCGGACGACCCGACGCTGACCCAACCGCTGATGTATGCCGATATCAAGGATCATCCGACGGCGGCGACGTTATACGGTCAGCAGTTGGTCAGTGCTGGCGTCGTTTCGCAAGAGGATGTCGATGGTATGCGCGGTGATGTGCAAGAGGTCCTCGATCGTTGCCAGGAAAAGGCCAAGCGGCTGAAGGTCAAGCCGCGGACCAATACGTTCGGGGGTGTCTGGCAGGGCATGACCTGGGCGGGCCAGGAGTGGGATGCGGACACCGCCGTCACCCTCCGTACTCTCAAGCGGCTCGGAGAATTGGTGACGAAGGCGCCAGATGGATTTCATCTGCATCGCACTGTCGAGCGGCTCAATCAGGCCCGCCGCGAGATGGCTACCGGCGACCGCCCCATCGACTGGGGTTGTGCGGAGATGCTCGCCTATGGCAGTCTGTTGCTGGAGCGTGTTCCCGTTCGCCTCGTTGGCCAGGATGCCCAACGCGGAACCTTTGCCCATCGCCACGCCGTGTGGCACGATGTCGAGACCGGCGAGCGACACAGCCCGCTGACGGACATGGCGAGGGACCAGGGCGAATTTGTCGTGCTCAACACGATGTTGTCAGAACTGGCCGTGCTCGGGTTCGAATACGGCATCACCTCCACCGATCCACGTCGACTGGTGATGTGGGAGGCTCAATTCGGCGACTTCGCCAATGGTGCCCAACTCGTCATCGATCAATACATCGCCAGTGCCGAAGCCAAGTGGCACCGTATGTGCGGCATCGTCATGTTGCTGCCCCATGGCCAGGAGGGTATGGGTCCGGAACATTCGAGTGCCCGTCTGGAGCGCTATCTACAGTTGTGCGCCAAGAGAAACATGCAGGTCGTCTATCCTACGAAACCGTCGCAGATCTTCCATGTCCTGCGGCGGCAGATGCATCGAAATTTCCGCAAGCCGCTGATTGTCATGACACCGAAGAGTCTGCTGCGCCATAAGGCCTGCGTCTCCGATCTGTCCGAGTTTACCGATGGTGGCTTCCAGAATGTGATCGATGCAGAGGTCGCCGATGTCGAAGCCGTGCGCCGTGTCATCCTGTGTACCGGCAAGATCTACTATGATCTGCTCGCCGGACTCGAAGAGAAGTCCCTCGGCGAGGTCGCCATCGTGCGCGTGGAGCAACTCTACCCCTTCCCCGAGGTGGAACTGGCGAAGGTCATGAGTGGTTATTCCAATGCGGACGAATATCTCTGGGTGCAGGAAGAGGCATTGAACATGGGGGCGTGGTATTTCGTGCAACCCCTGCTCGACGACCTATTGCCCCTCGAAGCGGGGTTGCGCTACGTCGGCCGTGACGAGGCTGCCAGTCCAGCCGTCGGGGATGCGGTACAACACCAGAACGAACAACTGGAGATCGTCGAACAGGCTCTCGACATCGCCAGCGACAAGCAGTTGAAGCTGGAAGATGCAAAGTCCCGCGTCGCCGGTGCTGATGGCGGCAGCGGCAGCTAACCAAAAACACAGGAACCCCCCATGGCAGTCGAAGTAGATATCCCTGAACTCGGGGAATCGATCAGCGAAGTCACCCTCCTCGAGTGGTTAAAAGGTGAGGGTGATTACGTGGACAAGGATGAGCCGATCTGTGTACTGGAGACGGACAAGGCCAACGTCGATCTTCCGGCGCCCGCCGCAGGCGTTCTGCGGCAACTGAAGAAGGTGGACGATACACTCTCCGTGGGAGACGTGCTGGCACGGATCGAAGAAGGGGAGGCTACGGGTGCGAGCGGCAATGGTGCGGCAGCCGAGGTCGCAGCACCGGAGGAGGTGGTCGAAACCGCCCCCGAAGCGGCGCCGGTAACGCCGGCACCGGCGCCGACAGATCTGAGTCCTGCAGTGCGTCGTCTGGTAGAGGAGAACGACATCGATCCCGCACAGATCGAAGGCACCGGTCGGGGTGGTCGACTCATCAAACAGGACATTCTTGCAGTGCTCAAGGAACGTGAGCGAGATGCCCGGGACAACGAGGCTGTCGCACCGACAGCTCCGGCCCCCGCCGTTGCCAAGAGTGCCCCACCCGCGGCGCCGGTAGCAGCGCCGAAGCCGACACCGGTGCCCGCCGCCAAGACAGTACCGCAGAGTCAGGATGGGGTCCGCCGCGAGCCCATGTCCCGCATCCGCAAGCGCATCGCCCAACGCCTGACCGAAGCTCAACGTACGGCGGCGATGTTGACCACCTTCAACGAGGTCGATCTGTCGCAGGTAATGGCACTGCGCAAACGCCACAAGGAGCGATTCCAGGAGAAGTACGGCGTCTCCCTTGGGCTCATGTCATTCTTCTCGCGCGCAACGATCATCGCACTGCAGGATCTGTCCGCCGTCAACGCCAGCATCGATGGCGACGACATTCTCTACCATGACTACGTCAATCTCGGCATCGCCGTGTCCTCCGAACGTGGTCTCATGGTGCCCATCATCCGTGACGCCCAGGCACTGTCGATGGCTGCCGTCGAAGCGGAGATCAAACGCCTTGCTCTGGCGGCGCGTGACAACAAACTCGCCCTCGACGAATTGTCAGGCGGCACCTTTACGATTACCAATGGCGGTGTCTTCGGCTCCATGATGTCGACGCCGATTCTGACCCCTCCGCAGACCGGGATTCTCGGTATGCACACCATCAAGGAGCGTCCTGTCGCTGTGGATGGTGAAGTCGTCATCCGGCCGATGATGTATCTGGCGCTGACCTATGACCATCGCGTCGTCGATGGTGAACAATCGGTGAAATTTCTCGTCCGCATCAAGGACCTGCTCGAGGATCCCGCCCGCCTCATGTTAGAGGTCTGAGCTTGTCCGCATACGATCTCGTCGTTATCGGCGCTGGTCCCGGTGGTTACGTTGCCGCCGCCCGTGCCGCCGATCTGGGAATGAAGGTCGCCTGTGTCGACAAAGGCTGGCTTGGTGGTACCTGCCTGCAGGTGGGTTGCATCCCGAGCAAGGCGCTACTCGAGGCGAGCCACCACTGGGCCCAGTTGCAGGATGGACTCGATGATCAGGGCATCGTCGTCGGCGACCTGCAACTCGATCTGGCGGCGATGATGGCGCGCAAGAACAAGATCGTCGACACGATGACGAAAGGTGTGGGCGCGCTGTTCAAGGGCAAGGGAGTCGACTACGTCGAAGGCATGGCGAGTCTCACCGGTTCTGGCGGGGTCGCTGTTGAGGGCGTCGGCGAGTTGCAGGCGAAGCGCGTCCTGCTGGCGACTGGCTCCTCTCCCGTGGAGTTGCCCGACCTGCCCTTCGACGGTTCCCGCGTCCTCAGTTCCACCGAAGTGTTGTCCCTGGATGCAGTCCCGGACAAGATGGTCGTCATCGGCGCCGGCGCCATCGGTCTGGAGATGGGTTCGGTGTGGAGTCGCCTCGGCACCGAGGTCGAGATCGTCGAGTTCATGGACGTCGCCTTG
The DNA here is from genome assembly GCA_003529325.1 of Candidatus Latescibacterota bacterium. GTDB lineage: Bacteria > Latescibacterota > UBA2968 > UBA8231 > UBA8231 > UBA8231. The sequence goes on from DPVW01000341.1 coordinate 4,971, forward strand.
CCAGGGTCGGATGCGGATATCTCACAACAGGTGCAGCGCACCTTGAAGCGGCAGGGAATGTCCTTCCGACTGTCGACGCTAGCCGTTGGCGCCGAAGTACAGGACACGGGGCTGCAACTGCGACTCGCCAAACGAGACAGTGACGAGATCGAGACCGTCGACTGTGATTGTGTTCTCGTATCGGTGGGGCGCCGACCACATACGGCAGGTCTGGGCCTCGAAGCGGCGGGTGTGGCGTTGACGGAGCGTGGTTTTGTCACCGTCGACAACGACTACCGCACGACGGCCGATGGCGTGTATGCGATCGGTGACGTGACGCCCGGGCCGATGCTGGCGCACAAGGCTGAGGCTGAAGGTGTCGCTGTCGTGGAGCGTATGGCCGGCATGGGCTCCTCCATCAACTATGACGCCATCCCCAGCGTCGTCTACACCTACCCCGAGGTCGCCTCCGTGGGGCAAAGCGAGGCGGCAGCACGCGAGAGTGGTTTCGAAGTTCGCACGGGAACACATCTGTTTCGGGCCAATGCACGGGCCCACAGCATGAACTGCATCGACGGCTTCGTGAAGGTTGTCGCCGACGCTGATTCCGATCGACTGCTCGGTGTTCATATCTTCGGCCCGCAAGCATCGCATCTGATTGCCGAAGCCGTTGTCGCCATGGAGTTCGGTGGCAGTGCGGAAGATCTGGCGCGTACCGTGCACGCCCATCCTAGCTTGTCCGAGGTCGTACGCGAGGCGGCTGCGGCAGCCACTGCATAAAAAACCTTGCATAGGATTTTGGTCCTTACTAGTTTGAAATGCGTTCCAGACAGTGGCCGGGCGCATTGCGACAATCACTGCCAAGGTCGTGCATCGAGGCGGGCCCGGTTACAGATCATGTCCAATGGCAGCGAGTAAGGCCTGGGGAATCCTCCCGGGCCTTTTCTCGTTGCTTAAGCGAACCCGTCTTTCTCTCTCCTAGAGCCTGTCCGTGTATCAGTTAAGCGCCGAGCAATACGACGTCCTTTATGCGACCAAGGACTACGAACGCGAGGCTCACCTTCTGCACCACCGTCTCGCGCGCCTGGATCCATCGTTGCACACCGTTCTTGACGTGGCCTGTGGCACGGGCGCACACGACGAACATCTGTGTCGTTTTTACGAAGTCGATGGGTTGGATCTCACGCCGGCATTTCTCGAGTTGGCGCGTCGGCGCAATCCGCGTGGCCGGTACCACCTGGTAGACATGCGTCAATTCCGACTCGATCGACTCTACGACACCGTTCTCTGTCTGTTCAGTTCGATCGGATATGCTCGGACTCACGCCGATCTGCTACGCACCCTCTCCTGTTTCCGCGAACACCTGACGCCGAGAGGGGTCGTCGTCATCGAACCCTGGTTGGCGCCTGATGTGTGGGAGGCCCCTCTCGTGCGCTGGGATCACGGCGCCGATGCCGACACCAGCATCGTCCGGATGACTCGCTCCACACGGCGCGAAGAGGGTACGGACTGCATCTCAGTGATGGAGTTCCACTATCTCATGGGCACGGCTCAAGGCATCGAGCACTCGCGGGAGACGCATGAGATGGGACTTTATACACAACGGCAAATGGCGTCCGCGCTGGTCGAGTCCGGATTTCACAATGTCCATTATGACCCCAAAGGTCTGACGGGTCGCGGACTCTATATCGCCCGCGTGGGTCGCGGCAATTCGTGATGACGTCGCCGCGCGATTATCTTCCCCCCACCTCTCGAATTGCACGCCCAGACCGACACAAGGAGTAAAATCATGGCTGATGGCACGGTATACGATTTCGGCAGTGGCTGCACGAATCCCGAGACCTTTCCTGTGCAGGGGTTGGCCGACGCCGCGGCGCGAGCGATCACGACCGTCGGTGAGGACTTCACCCGGTATCCCGGCGATCTCGGCCATGCGGGTCTGCGCCAGGTGCTGGCGGCGCGCGAAACAGAACGTGAGGGGGTGGAGGTATCTGCGGATCACATCGCACTGACAAATGGGTCCATGCAGGGCGTCACCCTCGTGGCGGAAGCGCTCATGGCGGCGGATGGCAAACCGGATATCGTCGTCTGTGAGGAACTGACGTATTCGGGCACCATCGGCGCCTATCGACGGCTTGGACTGCGTTTGGAAGGTGTCGCCCTCGATGAGGACGGCATGATCCCGGCGGACCTGGAGCGGGTCATGGAATCACTGCACACGGCAGGCACACCGCCACGGTTCCTGTACACCCTGTCCACGTATCAGAATCCCACTGGCTCCGTCATGCCACGCGCCCGACGCCTGGAGATTATCGCCATCGCCCGGCGTTTTGCCGTGCCCATCGTCGAAGACAATTGTTACGCCGATGTGCACTTCGACGGGGACAAGCAGCCATCATTGTATGCTCTCGACCCCGACGGCACCGACCACATCTATCTATGCTCGCTGTCGAAGATTCTCGGCCCGGGCGTGCGTGAGGGATACATCCACGCGCGGCCGCCCATGCTGGCGCGGCTCCTCGATCGACGATTCGATGGTGGCAACAGCTTGCTGACGGCCTCGGTGCTGGCCGAATTCTTTCGCCATCGATTGTGGGACCATTGCGCAGAGATGAATGCCGCTCTGCAGCAAAAGCGCGACGCCGTATTGGTGGGACTCGAGGCCACCGTCAGTGATCTCTGCACCTGGTCGCGTCCCGCCGGAGGGCTGTTCATCTGGGTCACCTTGCCCGATGATGTCGACCTCGATCACTTGCTCCAACTCACCACAGAACGCGGTGTCCGCTGTGCTCGTGGGCGTTCGTTCCACATTCATGATACGGACGTGCCGAATATCCGCCTGGCCTTTGGTCAGCCTACCGTAGCCGCGATCAACGCCGGAATCCCCATCCTCGGTGAGTGCATCCGTGCGGCGTGCAGCGGAGAGGCGCGGGCGAATGCTGCTGGCTAGGTGCATGTCCGAAGGCCACGAGTACACCCGATGACAGGACAGTAGCATGGTCGGGCCAGCGGTAGCCGATCTGCCGCGCATCGCGCTGGCGCAGATGGAGGTCCGGCCCGGTCGGGCCGATCTGAATGTGGCGTGCATGGAGAGCCTCATCTCTCAGGCTCGCGATGCCGGGGCGGAGCTCGTCGCCTTCCCGGAGATGTGTGTGCCCGGATATGTGCTCGGTGATCTATGGGAGGTGGACGTCCTCGTCGAGGACTGGGCAGCTCTGAGCGATCGCATACGCGCTGCTGGAGAGGGGCTGACCCTGTTGTTCGGTAACGTCGTCTGTCACCGGGGCACCATTGGCCACGATGGCCGTCTGCGCAAGATCAACGCCATACGGGTCTGTCACGATGGCGAATGGGTCGACCGCCCCGCCGCCCCACCCGGATTGCCCTCTGGCTGCCAACCGAAGACACTGCACCCCAACTATCGTTTCTTCGACGACGATCGTCACTTCATCTCGGCGCGCCACCTGGCACAGGAGCAGGGCCGCTCCCCCTACGACTGGAGTGTGCCTTTCGAGGTGCCACGCCGGGGGGGTGGCACATTCCGTTTTGGCACCCAGTTGTGTGAAGACATCTGGTGCCAGGACTACTGCTGGGAGGGGGAGTCTCTCGACATGTTGCGTGGGTTCGCCCAAGCAGGTGCACAGGCCGTATTCAATCTGTCCTCGTCGCCATGGACGTGGCAGAAGAATGACAAGCGCAACCGTACCATACGCGAGATCCTGCGTCACTCGCCGCTGCCATTGTTCTACATAAACCATGTGGGAGGGCAGAACAATGGCAAGAATATCCTCGTCTTCGATGGCGACACCACAGCCTACGAAGGGGATGGCACGATCGTCGCCCGGGCCCGGTCCTGGCATGAGGGATTGGTCTGCGTCGGCGGTGGCAGCGATCCATCTGCGGTCGACGAAGGGCCGACTAATGAAGTAGAGTCGATCTATCAGGCGATTCTGCAGGGTCTACGTCATCTGGAGCATTTTCTCGGCGCGGGCCGTTATCTGATCGGCGCTTCGGGTGGGATCGATTCGAGTGTCGTCACCTGTCTGCTGGAACGTGCCTTTGGTGCCGACCGCGTATTCGCCGTCAACATGCCCACACGATTCAACGCGTCGCTGACACAGGAGAATGCCCACGATCTTGCGGCGGCTCTGGAAATCGATTTCCTCCGTGTGCCCATCGAGGGACTCTACGGTGTCGTCTCCGATCTGATACAGGCCGCCACCTTCCCAAATTCCGAAGGGGAGTACACGCGCCTGGTGGACGAGAATCTTCAGGCCCGTATTCGTGGTTCGGATGTGCTCGCCGGAATCGCTGCCAAACACGGATTGTTGTTCACCAACAATGGCAACAAGACCGAACTCGCTCTTGGATACACGACCCTGTATGGGGATCTCGACGGCGCCGTGGCACCCATCGCCGATCTGTACAAGACACAGGTCTTCGAACTGGGGCAGTATCTCAACGACGTCGTCTACTCACGAGAGGTGATTCCGAGGAACCTGCTCGACCGGTCGACGGTCCCCAGCGCCGAGTTGTCGGCGGCGCAGGACGTGACCCAGGGGAAGGGCGATCCGATTCTTTATGGGTACCACTGTGCCGTGCTGCGTCAGCTGATCGAATATCGTCGTCATCCCGTGGAACTCATCGATTGGGCACTCGATGGTTCGCTGCTAAAGCAGCTCGAGTGTCGGTGGGATGCCGATGAGTTTTTTGCAGCCTTCCCCGATCCAAAGAGTTGGCTTCAGGATCTGGAATGGGTGGAACGGCAACTACGCGTCAACTACTACAAACGCATCCAAGCGCCCCCATTGATCGTGTTGAGTAAACGAGCTTTTGGCTTCGACCTACGTGAGAGCCAGGTACCCGCTTCTCCACCTCAACGGTGGACGGAGGCAGCCGGTAAACTGAGAGATCTGGGGTCATGGCCTGTGCCCCAGTGATCTGGGGCACACGCATGTCTCGCCGAGCCGTTTACAGCTGGGTCCTTGGCGCGACGATTGTCGCCATTGTCGTTCGCCTCCCGGGGCTCGATCGCGAGATCACCCACGACGAAGCCTACTCCTGGCTTGGTTACGCTTCCATGCCGTATGCGACGTTGCTGTCGACATACGACATGCCGAACAATCATCTTCTGCACTCGGCGGCGATGCGCCTGTCCTCTCGCATGTTCGGGGGAGATCAGGAGTGGGTGTTGCGAGCACCGGCTTTTGTTGCAGGTGTGGTAACGATCCCGATGATGGCTGGTCTGGCAACGGCTGCTCTGGGCTCCCCGGTGGCCGGTATCGTAGCCGCGTGGTGGATGGCACTCCACCCATCCCACATCTCGTACTCGAACACAGCCCGTGGATACGCCTTGCTCGTCCTCTTCGGCGCGCTCTCGTGGTGGTCGGTGGTGCTCGCCTTCCAGGGCCGCCCCCGCTTCTGGATCGGTTTTGCCGTCGCCGCCTTTCTGGCGACATGGACCATTCCCAGTGGCGTTTTTCTCCTGCTCGCCCTCGGTGGCTGGGCGTTGGTGACAGCTTGGCGTCGAGGGGGTGCTACCGGTGCCAGACCCGTTCTGCTGGCAACGACAGCAGCGGTCCTTGCCTGTGTCCTGGCATACGTGGCTGTTTTCGAGGAACTCCAGAGTGCGTCTGAGCGTTGGGGGATCAAACTCTGGTCAGAGCCTGGCGAGGCCCTCGCCGCGCTGTGGTCGGGAGCTGAGTTGCTGACGGGTGGATCGGCGCTGATGGCGGGACTGGTTCTGCTGGGTTGGAGTCGATGGCTGCAACGGCGCGATGCGGTGGGCGCGCAGGTCGTCGCCGTCGTCGTCGTGCCACTCGTGGCCGCCCTCCTGAGCGGTGTGGCCGGGCCGCCGCGGTCCTACTTCTATCTGTTGCCGGCGGTGCTCGTGAGTGCCTCGGCATGGGCCATCGATCCGCGTCAGCAAGTGCGCCGGGTCGGTG
>DPVW01000092.1:0-10247 GCA_003529325.1 Candidatus Latescibacterota bacterium
CGACGTCGGCCGCACATGACTCATATCATATATGCAGTAGTGCAGCATCTTGAACAGACGATTGAAGCTACCCAGATACAGAAAGTGATGTGATACGCGCGCCCGTGCGATCGATAAGGGCCGGCAGGTTCTTGTTTCGCACCCCGGTTCCATGTCAAGCAACGCGTATGGCTCCAACTCCAGATGCAAACAGGCCTGCACGACAAGTTTCCACGGCGGGCTCTGCATCTCACCTCGTTCCAGCCGAGATACCGTGCTTTGATCAACGCCGAGTCGAATCGCCAACTCGCCCTGGCTCATGGCCAGGCGGCGGCGCGCGGTGACCAGGCGCCTGGAGCGAAAGTCGGGACTCGGAAATGCAGCAGCTCGTCCATTTTCGGGGAACTGGTCCTGCCGAATTTGCGGCGAACTCATGCGGGCCAAGCACTGCGAAAATGGTGCCCATATCGCGCTTCACACACCCTTGGCAGAGCCGGAATCTCGGCAGAAGCCAACAAATGGCCCGGTGATCGAGCCGAGGATAACGAGGGGACACATGGCGGCACTCCAGTGGCAACCGGGAGTGGGAAGGATCTGACTGAAGTTTGTCGTCATTCCGTGTGAGACACCATTCTCGCCGAATATGGGTGCTTACGTCAAGAGACAGGATGAAGTTTTCCCACGACGGATTGCCTACTCTTTCTCCTCATGCAGTCTCTTTCCCTTAGAAGGCGGTGTAATTTGGCCTCCATCTTTGACGCCCACGTCCATGTCTGGACGCCGGACCAGCTGTCCTACCCGCTGGCCCCCGGGTTCGATGCGACCGATCTCTGGTTGCCCTCTTTCACTCCCGACGATCACGAGGCGATTGCCGGTGAGCCCCTACCTATGAATCTGGTGCAGATGACTTGGTATGGTCTCGACCACAGCTACATCCTTGATCTCATCGCCTCCGACCCAGCCCGCTTTACTGGCACAGGAACTGTCCCCGCCATCTGTGATGTCTCTCTGCCACGGCCGGATCGGGCCATGCTCAGATTGGCCGAAGGCGGAATTCGTGCTTTTCGATTGCGTGGCCACGCCGCCCAACCTGTACGGGAGCATGCCACCGAACGCTGGCTCGCGCACGAAGGGTATGACTACATGTTTGCTTGCGCCGCCGAGCATGGCCTTGTGCTCAGCTTCCTCTGCGCCCCCTCCGACTTGTCTGAGATCGACCGGATGTGCACTCGACATCCGGAGGCGCCGGTCGTGCTCGACCACTGTGGTGGCGTACGAGTTCGTGACACAACGATCATAGATGCAGATTTGCGATCATTATGCGCTTTATCCGAGAAACCCTCTGTGTATGTCAAGTTCGGTCCCGTACACGGACTTGCTACTGGGGCAACCGGCGCAGCAACAACGCCGATCTCCGCTACGTTGCCCCTGCTACGGGCCATCGTCGCTGCGTATGGCGCCAGCCGCGTGATGTGGGAGAGTGATTTGGGAGGACCCGTTCTATTACAGAATGGGGCGCTTGGGTTCCGCTCCTGCCTGGACCTGGTGCGCGAAGAAGCTGAATTCCTCAACTCGGAGCAGCGGGAGCAGATCCTTGGCGGAACGGCACGGCGCCTACTCTGGAGCACATGATCTGCCTTGGTTGCCTGGAGCCTGTGATTCAGTGAGCTGACGCAGTCTTGTCCTTTACACATAGGCTCTGGAATCTTCGCCTCTGCTTCGTTATGCTACGTTCATGCGATCAGGAGGCTACAGCCCCGGCAGTACGGCCGCAGCAGCCAGCGCCTGGCAAACCGAGGTCCGCGCAGACCTGTTCGTCGCCCTGCGCCTCAGCGATCTCGTCAATGGTCCTGGTATTTCACTGCGAGAGCACGTCGTGTCCAGCGAGACAGGTGCAGGGTACTCCCGATCTGAGATCACCTTCGCCAGCACCCCCACGCGACGAATCAACGCTGTTGTCACCCTACCCGACGGTGATGGCGTCGTCCCCGCTGTGGTCTGCATTCACGGGCATGGTGGCGACCGCTTCGTCGTTTTCGACAGCGCTTCCATCTACAAGGGTTTTGCGCAAAAGTTGGCTGGCAGCGGTTATGCCACCATCGCCATCGATGTGGGTCAGCACGAGGTGTATGAACAGGGCCGACTGTTGATGGGCGAGCGGCTGTGGGACTGTATCCGTGCCATCGACTGGCTCGCCGCCCATCCCCGCATCGATTCGAGTCGCATCGGCTGTGCCGGTCTATCTCTTGGGGGCGAAATGGCCATGTGGCTCGGCGCCATGGATACCCGTGTCTGCGCCGAACTCAGTGCCGGTTTCCTGACGACGATGGACCAGATGGAGCACAACCACTGTCTGTGCTGGAAATTCGATGGTCTGCGCGAACTCGTCGACTACGCCGACATCTACGCCCTCACTGCGCCGCGGGCATTGCAGTGCCAGAACGGTCTGCAGGAAACCGAGACTCAGTTCCATGTCCCCCTCGCCCGCCGCGCACTATTGCAGATCGAGCCCGCCTACAGCGACCTCGGTGCGGCAGGATGTCTGTCGCTGCACATCCATAACGGGGGTCACGAGATCGATCTGCCGGCACTGGAGCTGTTCTTCCAACGCCATCTGTAATACCACTTATATTGTGCCCATGACTGACATCATCGATACGCACCAACATCTCTGGGACCTCGACCGGTTCCGCTTGTCCTGGCTCGCCGGCCTCGACGCCCTGGACAGATCCTTCACCCATCACGATTACGCCGCCGCCACCCAAGGCCTGGGCGTTGTGCGCTCCGTCTACATGGAAGTCGACGTCTCTGACGACCAGCGGCGGGAGGAAGTTGACTACGTCGTCGGCCTGTGTGCCAATCCCACCCTACCCACAGTGGCTGCCGTCGTCTCCGGTCGACCCGCGGAGGCTGGCTTCGGCGACTGGGTCCGCGGGTTGCTGACACATGCAGTCGTCAAAGGGGTACGCCAAGTCCTCCATGTGCCGGACGCGGTTCGAGGTACGTGTCTGCAAACCGACTTCATCAATGGCATCCGCCTGCTCGGCGAGGCGGGCTTGCGTTTCGATGTGTGCCTGCGTCCCGGCGAGCTCGTAGATGCCGAAAAACTCGCCGGCGCCTGCCCGGACACACTGCTCATCCTCGACCACTGCGGCATCCCCAACCCCAACATCGTCGCCGGCATTACCGAACCGGATGGCGGTCCCATGTCACACACCGCCGACGGTTGGCGACGGTCAATCGATGAGATCAGCGAGCGCTCCAACGTCATCTGCAAGATCTCTGGCATCGCTGCCGCTGCTGGGGACACCGACAATCTGGCCGAACTGCTGGCGCCCACTATCAACCACTGTCTCGACGCATTCGGCCCCGACCGGGTCGTCTTCGGTGGTGACTGGCCCGTGTGCACACTCGGCGCCACCTACGCCGAGTGGGTGACCGCCCTACACGCCGTTATCGCCGAACGACCTGCCGACCAACAGTCGCGCTTGCTGCACGACAACGCCGCACGACTGTACGCGTTGGATTAGTGGCTTAGGCCTTACTCGCCGCCACCCGCGGCTGCAGCAACCTGCCATCCCGTGCCAGCGGAAGGCCAGCAAAAGCGCAGCGATTGTTCCATTCGTCGATCGCCTCCGCCGTCTTGTATTCGTTGATGATCGCGTTGCGACTGAGCGCTGTGTAGTTGTGACCGGCCCGATGCACGACGAGGACGTGGATGATGACGACATCTCCCGCCCCCACCTGGCAGACGATGCGGTTCGTTTCGTCCACATCCTCCTGCACCAGCACCGATGTGCCTGCCGCTGTCGGCCGCGCTCCCCGGTGGCTGCCCGCGATCACTTCCGTCGCCCCCGCCTCAAAATCCGTCGGATCCAGATACGTAAGCGCCGCCGCCAGCTCTGGCTTGGAGTGGCGTTCGTAAGGCCAGTCCTGATGCCAACCCTGGGTCGATTCAAATCCTGGCGGTTTGTTGCGCACCTTACCATTGTGGAAATCGAGATTCGGACCCAGACAGTCCACCATGGCCGACACCACTCGGGGCTCCGTGAACTGGTCGAACCAGAAATCTCCGCCCTGGGTTTGATCCATCATGCCGACCACATTCTTGGGATTGTATGCGTCTGGTGTATACCCTTGGGGCGACTCCATAAAGGAGTAACTCATATTTTTCGGGCGACCGTCGGTCTCAGTCACCAGGGCGTGAAACTCGTCGCGCAGTCGAGCCAGATCCGCTCCGGAGTAGAATCCGGGAAGATGCAAATACCCGTCGGTGACAAAGGCCTGTTTCTGTTCTGCCGTGAGAATCAGCAACTCATTCACGTCAACAACTCCTCATTTCATTCGTGCTCCCGTCAATCGCTCACGCTCTGCTTTTTACGGGTGTAGCGTGCCAGGACCTCCCGATCGATCTGCAGACCCAGTCCGGGAGCATCCGGCACCACCACATAACCATCCCGCTGCTCGTATGGGGTCAACGCGAGCTCGGTTCGCAGCTTGTTTTCCGTCATGTCAAACTCGAACAGGCACGGTTCGGGAACCAATCCGGCACCCTCCGGAAGCGTGGCCTGCCAGTGTAGAGTTGCCGCCAGACGTATGGAACTGCCCCACATATGTGGCAGAGTACGGAGGCCATGGGCCTCCGTCAGGGCATCAATCTTGCGGCAGGCTGTAAAGCCTCCAGCGATCGAAATATCCGGTTGCACGATATCAAGAGCCCGTTTTGAGACAATATCACGGAACTCATTCAGACCTTCCAAGGCCTCGCCACCAGCGAGTTGCATCGGCGCCGCCTGGCGAATTTCGCGGTAGGCTTCTACCGCGGTGGGGGGTACGGGTTCCTCATACCAGTAGATGTCGTGCTCCGCCACGGCTCGTGTCGACGCGATGGCGGTGCCGGCGTCGTAGGCACAGTTGGCGTCTACTGCCAGCAGCACCTCAGAGCCGATGGCGGCGCGCACTGCGGCAGCCCTGGCGGCGTCGATCCGTGCTCCGAAGCCAATCTTCATCTTCACTGCGGAGAAACCAGCCGCCACATATGCTCCCGCCTCCTGCGCCAGGCCGGCTGTCGGTTCATCGCCGTCGTACAGAAACAGACCGCTCGCATAGACGGGGAGGCGCTCGTGCACCGCGCCGCCGAGCAACTGGTGCACGGGCCGCCCCACGGCCTGCCCCATGATATCGTACAAGGCGATGTCGACACCACTCCAGGCGCCCGGAGTGCAGCCGGCAGTGGTCGCCTCGGCGGCCAGCACTTGAGCGTCAAAGGGGTCTCGACCCAGGGCGTGCGTCAAAATGCCGACTGCCGGCACCCGACTGCCCTCCCCCCAACCGGTGATTCCCGCATCGGTTTCCACCTCCACCACACCAATGGTTCGCGCCCGATTCCACACGCAGGAGTTGGCAAAGGCCCGTTCCACCGGGTAGGTGAGATCGTATGTGTGAATTTTCGTAACTTTCATCAGACTGCAAAGTATAGGGCAAGCGACGCTGGGTGGAAGACTTGCCAGAGTCCGACCAATGAATTCGGTTGTACTATGTGTCCAATGGTTGGTTTCTTTTCTCACATGCCTCCGGAAGCCTTGACTTATGTTCGGACCTCTGATCGGTCGTGAGCTTCGTTCTCACCTGCTCACCTATCGTTTCGCTCTCAGCGCCGTGCTGCTGGGCGGTCTTGTGGTCGGTTCGTCCCTGATCCTGGGGTTTACCTACGATCGGCAACTGTCCGCCTATGGCGAATCCAAAATCGCCCGCGAACAGAAGTTGTCGGAGTCCACCGATTTTCGCACGCTCCAGTGGCAAGGGCTGCAACAGGAGAAACCGCCCAACGCACTGTCGGTGTTCATCGTCGGCCTCGAACGAGAACTGTCGCGCTCGGTGACCATCTCCACCCGCCAGTCCAAACTGGGCCGCAGTAAGTATTCGAGCGCCCTGTACACCCTGTTCCCGCCCCCCGACCTGCTCTACATCATCAACATTGTCGGTTCGCTGCTGGCCGTGCTGTTCGCCTTTAACGCCATCTCCGGCGACCACGAGGACGGCACGCTGCGGTTGGTCATGTCCAACGCTGTGCCTCGTCATGTCGTCTTGCTGGCCAAATGGCTCGGTGGATATGTCGCCCTCATGGCACCCTTTCTCGCCGCCATACTCCTCGCCCTGTTGTTGACCAGTGCCCTTACGTCCTTTCAACTCACGGGAGCCGAATGGGGTGCCTTCGCCGCCATACTCGGTGTTGCCGCTCTTTATCTGTCCGTGTTCTACACTTTGGCCCTGGCCGTCTCCATCTACACCCGTCGATCTTCGACCTCACTCGTCGTCAATTTTCTCATCTGGGTCGTGCTTGTGCTCGCCATACCCAATGTGGCGCCCATCGTCGCTCGCGCCCTCGTCACCATCCCCTCCCCCGGTGCCATCGCTGGCGAACGGGCGGCGATCCGCACCGCCGCCTGGAGATCGATGCGCGGTCGGGACTGGCGCAACATGAGTCGGGAGGACCGGGACGCGCTGCGCGCCAAGACCGAAGAGGACGTCGAGCAGAAGACGGCGCGGCTCATCGACGACTATTCCCGCCGCCTTGAGTCACAGGTTTCGGCCGGTGTCGCTATGGCGCGCATCTCGCCCTCCTCCAGCTTCGTCTACGCCACCGCAGCCCTCGCCGGCGCCGGCCTGGAGGACTACTCTGGCCTGCGCCAATACATCGAACGTTACCGGCTACAGTATGTCGAGGCCATCGAGACCATCGAGCAGGATCGCCGGCGCCAGACCGAAGGCATAGAAGACCGACACGAGCGAGATGAGATCCGCGAGGCCCCCGTCGATCCCGACGATCTGCCTACCTTCGCACCCTATCGACGGCCCATGGGCGAAATTCTGGCAACCAACGACATCGACCTGCTCATCCTCATCGTCCTCAACGGGGTCTTCTTCCTCGTCGCCTACGTCGGCTTCCTCAAATTCGATCTGGTAGACTGAGATGTTAAGAGCCCTGATCATCAAAGAGTGGCTGACGAGTCTGTTGGAACTGCGGTTTGTCGTCTGTTCCACCCTTTGCGTTGTACTCGGCGTCGTCTCCGTCGTCGTGCTGCGTGCCGATCTCGAGGTCCGCCGGACCGAATTCAGCAAGAACCAGTCTCTCTACCGAGACCAGGCTGAGGAGTACGGCTCCTTCCGCCAACTCGAGCGACAAGGGATTCGCGTCGATCGCCCGCCGCAGTCGTTTCAGGTGTTGTTCTACGGGGTCGAGAAAACTCTGGATCGCACCACCGTCATCAGCGACGACTTTTTGCCCGGTTTTGAAGGCGACCTGAATGCCAACCCCGCCGTGTTGTTGTTCCCTGTTGCCGACCTGCTCTTCGTCGTCGCCGTCGTGCTCAGCCTGCTCGCCTTCTTCATCTCTTACGACACCGTCGCTGGTGAGCGCGAGTCTGGCACCCTTATGCTGCTCATGTCGTACTCGGTGCCACGTGACCTCATCATTGCCGCCAAATGGCTCGGTGGTTATTTCAGCCTCGCCTTGCCATTCCTGGTCTCCCTCCTGGTCGGTGCCGTCATCATTTCCTTATCGGAGGAGGTACCCTTTACCCCTTCCGACTGGCAGGCTTTTGTCATCGCTGGTGGTGTCTCATTGTTATTGCTCGCCGTCATGTTCTCCATCGGTTTGCTGGTCTCGGTACGCGCCCGCTCATCGACGACAGCCATCCTCAGCCTGCTCGCACTCTGGGTTTTGTTGGCCTTGGTTATCCCCAACCTGGGGCCTTATGTGGCCGAACTGGTATCCCCCGTTCCCGACGTCGGTCGGGTCGAACGTGAAATCGCACTGCGCTCCAAACAGATCGCCGACACCTATCAGATCAATTGGCGTGGCATCCGCGGCAGGGTGCGGGGCATGAGCCAACAGGAGCGCTCCGCCTTTTTCGCCGATCTCCGGTTGCAGCGCGAAAAGATGCAGCAGGAGGTCAACAAGGTCACCGCCGATGTGGTCCGTGACTTCGAGTCCCGTCTGTCACGACAGACCGATGTGGCTCGTGTGCTGACGCGAATATCCCCCGTCGCCTCCTTCGTTTACGCCAACACCGATATCGGCGCCACCGGTGTGCGGCACGAGGAACGCCTCGTCAACCACTTGCGAACCTATCAGCGAGAGTTCGTCCGTTTCGTCGCGGAACAGACGGAGGGACAGGGCGGATTCGGCTGGGACGGCGGCGGTGGCGGCGAAGAGTACTCCGTCGAGAACCTGCCCACTTTCGAATACCGCAATGATGATCTGGGGGTACGACTCGACGCGCGTATCGTCGATGTGCTGATGCTGGTGTTGTTCGCCGTCGCCTTCTTTATGGCCGCCTTCGTCAGCTTCCTGCGCAGCGACGTCAACTAGCAGCGCTCCTAGCAGGCAGTCGGTTACTGCAGCAGTTTTTCGGCTTCCGTCGTCAGCTTTGCTTCAAAGCCTTCGGCGAAGACGAGGAAGGCCGCCACCCGTTCGCCTCTTCGAGGGTTTCGGCCATCTCCTGCAACAACCCAACTTGCTCATCGGAAAAGGCATCCGGCTCCGTGTGATTCAGCGCCAGGGTTCCGTGTAAAAATGGGATGTCGATCACACAACGCACAGGATTGTCGTGTTCCAGGTCACTGCGGTAGACGATCTGGCCGCCCTCCCAGAACTTGAGGACCGTCGCCGATCCCTTGCTCTGCAACCTTTGCCATTCGCCTTGGGGGTTCATCGAGTGTGAGATTACGCTCGCCGGCCTCTGCGTCACGTCGACGATGTTCACCCCGCAATAAAGCAATGGAATGCCGAGTTCCAGCATGCCATTACGAATTGCGCTGAGCAGATCGCCCAGATTGAATCCCGGACGCCGAGCACGACCTGCCGGCGATGCTGCCATTTTGTGGATGACTCTGAGGTCATACAAGTCTGTGGGCGAAGCGTTGTCGAAATTTGGCCACCTTCGGTCCGACGACCATCATGCAGTACGGCTGGGCGGGGTTGCGCTGAAAATACTGCCGATGGTAGTCACCGGCTGGCCAGAATTTCTCGAAGGCGACGATCTCGGTCACAATCGGGTCGTCAAAGACCCTCTCCTCCGTCAACTCGACGACGACGGCTCTAGCGGTCGCCTCCTGGGACTGATCATGGGTGAAGATCGCTGAGCGGTATTGAGGGCCAGTGTCGTTGCCCTGGCGATCCTTCGTCGTCGGATCGTGGATGCCGAAAAACACCTCCAACACCTCTCGGTAGGTGAGCTGATCGGGTTGAAAACGTACTTGTACTACCTCGGCATGACCCGTCGTGGCACCGCACACGGCCTCATACGTGGGCGCTTCCACATGCCCCCCGCTGTATCCAGACTCCACCCCGGCGATCCCAGTCATCTGCTCGTAAACCGCTTCGAGGCACCAGAAGCAGCCTCCGCCCAGTGTCGCCAGTTCTACCTCAGGCATCTGTCAGATCCTTTGTGAAAGACCAATACACTCGCGGTCCATGGGGAACCAGGAAATCCTGTATCGGCCCCGCTGGCACGATCTGGCTGGGATTGATATCGTCGTGGGTCATGTAACAATGACGTTTGATATGGTCAAAATTGACCGTCTCCGCGATCCCGGTTGCTGATACAGATCGCGCATACCCCGACAAGTGGTGGTAATCTGCGATGCGGCGCAGATTACATTTGAAGTGACCATAGTATACGGCGTCAAAGCGGATCAGCGTCACAAACAGGCGCCAGTCCGCCTCGGTGATCAGATCGCCCACCAGATATCGGCGACCTGCCAGGCGCTCTTCAAGGAGATCCGGGGCCTCGAAGAGACGGCGCACACAACGGTCATATGCGGCCTGTGTACCGGCGAAACCACAGCGTTAGACCCCGTCGTTGATGTTGGGATAAACCGACCCATTGACCTCGTCGGTCTCCGCCCGGAAACCTTCGGGATACAGATCGAGCTTCGATTCAGTAAATGCATCGAACTCGCGCGTCAACATACGAATGACCTCGTCGACCGTGTTGCTGACGATGCGCCCCGTCTCGGTGTCCTACAAGACGGGGACGGTGACGCGCCCGCGGTACTTGGGCATCCGTCGCCGCGTAGGCCTGGCTGAGAAACTCGAAGCCATTTACCGGATCGATGACGTGTTGGTCTCCCTCACGGAAGCCCCAACCACGCCCGTCGCGCAAAGGATCCACCGCCGTCAGGCCAATCGTGTCTTCCAGGCCCTTCAATCTACGCACGATGATCGTGCGATGCGCCCATGGGCACGCCCACGAAACGTAGAG
>DPVW01000092.1:10360-13201 GCA_003529325.1 Candidatus Latescibacterota bacterium
AGCACGTACGAACTCGCCCGTTTCCTGCTGCCTCATCAGCTCTTTGGTCCCCGTCAACATTGGGTGTTGCCTGACTCCGATATCTGCCTGTCTTCGATCATCAGATTCTCTGTCGTTGCGTAACTATCGATTTCCTAGTATCTTGTGGCGTTACGCCGTTAGCGTTCGAGGCCTTGGTCGCCCGATCAATCGCCGACGCTTGTGGTTGTTTTCCGAAGATTTTCGCGTCTGTTCTCTTTCCCATCTGCTCAGATCCTTCCCTTTTAGAGCGTGGTCCGAGAAAATTGTCGCGGGGAGTCCCCCCATGGTGGGCCGGGCTTCCAATCTCGGGTTCACGTTTCTTTTTAGTTGTATCGCACCGTCGTCGTTGTGCCCAAGCGGGCGTGCCGTCGCGTGAATGCGGTACAAGGACAGGATTGCACTTTGCAGACTGATCATTCCATTCGTTTCGACTCCCTCGAGCTCATCGCCCCCATTCTGCGGGCCGTTCAGGACGAAGGCTATACCGAGCCCACCCCGGTCCAGTCCGCCGCCATTCCTATTGTGCTGGAAGGCAGCGATCTGATCGCCACCGCCAAGACCGGCACTGGCAAGACGGCGGCTTTTGCCATTCCCATGTTGCAGCTGCTACAGGAGAGCGGCGCTCCCGGGGATGCCCTTCGTGGTCTCATCCTCACCCCGACTCGCGAGCTGGCGCTGCAGATCCACGAGAATCTTCGCGCCTACGGC
The DNA here is from genome assembly GCA_003529325.1 of Candidatus Latescibacterota bacterium. GTDB lineage: Bacteria > Latescibacterota > UBA2968 > UBA8231 > UBA8231 > UBA8231. The sequence continues at coordinate 11,090 of DPVW01000092.1, forward strand.
CGGCACTTGAAGCTGACCCACGCCGTCGTCGTCGGTGGCGTCTCCGCCGGGCCGCAGATCCAGGCCATGCGTCGCCGTCCCGACATTCTCGTCGCCACGCCCGGACGTTTGCTCGACCTGATGGGCCAAGGCAAAATCCGTCTTCGAGACATTGAAATCGCCGTCCTCGACGAAGCGGATCGCATGCTCGACATGGGGTTCATTCGAGATGTGCGCAAAATCGTCGATGCTTTACCACGTCAGCGTCAAACCCTCCTCTTTTCGGCGACCATTTCGTCGGAGATCACGAAGCTGACCGGCGAGATGCTGCGCAAGCCGGCCCGCGTCGAGGTCACTCCGCCGGCGACCGTGGCTGACAACATTACGCAGAAGGTGCTATTTGTTGATCAGGGCGACAAGCGCGACCTGCTCGCCCGTCTGTTGAAGGATGACGACAGCATCGGTAGCGCTCTCGTCTTCACCCGCACCCGGCATCGGGCCAACCGTGTCGCCCGGCAGCTGTCGCAGGCGGGAATCAAGGCAGACGCCATCCACTCCGACAAGAGTCAGGGGGCGCGACAGAAAGCCCTCGAGGCTTTCGACCGTGGCCGCGTGCGTGTGCTGGTGGCCACCGACATCGTCGCGCGTGGGATCGATGTGGACGGTATCACCCACGTCATCAACTTCGAGATTCCCAACGAAGCCGAGAGCTACGTGCACCGCATCGGCCGTACCGCCCGCGCCGGCGCCGCCGGGATCGCGCTCTCATTCTGCAATGCCGACGAGATCCCCTATCTCGCCGACATCGAAAAGTTGACCGGAATCCGGCTGCAAGAAGTCGACGAGCACCCGCACCGCAATCAAGGCATCGCCGCCATGCGTGACCGCGGCGGCCCAGCCAAGAAGAAGGCGCCCTCCGGCGGTGGTGGAGGCGGTAGCTCGCAACGGGGTCCACGGAGAGCTTCCGGTGCGGCTCAGAGCCAAGGTGAGGGTGGCAAGCACCGCAGCCCTCGCAACAAGCGACGCGGTGACGGCGGCTCGGGCAAGCCGAATCGTCAACCCGGCAATCGCGACCAGCGCGGCAACGAAGCCGCTGTTGCACCTGCAGCGGCGCACTTCGGCCGCCGCCCAAGAGCGGCTTAAGAACTTTTTAGGGGGCGGCGCCCTCTACCGCAGCTTGCCGTACCGCCGGCGACCAGTCCTTCCACATGTCGTCGGCGGGCGGTTCATTTTGCTTGTCTACCAGATCCTTTTTACGAAAGTCGTACAGCACCGCCTGACGAATGCGCCGCGTGTGGTTGTGGGCTGCCATATGGCCCAGGCGATGGTGCCAGAACACGACGTCGCCGGACTGCCCGTAACAATCGATGGAGTGACCCTGGCTGAGTCGCTTCCGGTCCACTTCGTACTGCTGTTTGGGTTCCATGCAGTAGGCGGAGTCAAAATCAGCATAAAATGTGCGGTGACTACCGGCCCAGACACGGAAACCACCTCCGCCAGGATCGACGTCATCGACGTAAGCGACCACGCCCAGATGAAAGGGGTGGGCATCGACGTGGCAGCCATTGGCACCGCGATCGTGGTCGCCGGAGGGCAAGGTGCAGTAGATGCCGCGCACACCTTCCGGTTCCAGCACCTCCCCTTCGCCCAGCAATTGCTGCGTCATCGCCCAGATCGTCGGGTCTCTGGGTAGCAGTTGGACCATCCAATCTTCGCTGCCGATCGTGCGATACTGCCAGCGGAAGCCTTTGCGGTAGTTGCCTTTCGACTCGTCCTCCTCCTCGGGTCGAATCGGTCCCACCCAGCTAGCGGGATCATCCCGGCGCATCGACGGTGCTGCCGCGTGCCCGCGTCTCGCCGAACAGGATCTTCGGGTCACCTGACCAGAACATGACCTGGTCCATCTCGATGCGAATGGCGGCACTCCCTTCGCTGATATTGAGCAGGGTCCCCGAGACTGAATCCAGGTTGGCGAACATGCCCTCGCCCTCGGCTTCGTCTTCCTCCTCAACCAACGCCGACATCTCCTGACCGGCGAGTCCTCACTTCGATACCCACACGGCGATTCACGCTCGTGCGCGTCGCTGGAACGCAGGGCCTCGAGTCTCCCGTGGATACGCTCCAGCAGTTTGA
>DPVW01000179.1 GCA_003529325.1 Candidatus Latescibacterota bacterium
CCCTAAAAAGCCCTCTGCACAAAGAACTCCAACATCTCCCGCAACAACTGCCGTTCCGGTGTAGCCGGCAAAGCCTCCAGCAACCTCACTGCATGCTCGCCCCGTATGCGCGATTCTTCCTCAGCAAAAGTAATCGCCCCCCGATCATGGGCCAACCCGATGACCCGCTCAATCTGCTCCGGCGTCGTGTCGTCGCGGTGCGCGTGCAGCACATCGAGGACCTCGGCCCGCTCAGCGTCAGAACACTTACGCAGCAAGTCGATAATGATCAACGTACGCTTGCCCTCCGCGATGTCACCACCCCGCTCCTTGCCGTAGGCGCCAGAAGTAATCCCTGGGGCGGTTACAGCATCTCCCTCAGCCGTCATCAAGTTGAGTAGATCGTCGCGGATCTGAAAACCGATGGCCATCGCCTCGCCAAAATCACCAATCGCCTGTTGCAACTCGACTGACGCGCCAGCGATAATCGCCCCCGCCGTGCACGGACCGCGGCCGGTATACCAGCCCGTCTTCTTGCGCAGCATCGTCATGAACTCTTCTTCGGTCGGCACGATACGCCTCCGAATCCAACCCACATCGTATGCCTGACCCTCGAAGGTTTCGCGCGACCCAGCGATCATCTCTTCGATCAGAGCCAACGTCATCTCGCAGTCGAGAATTTCGCGATTGGCGGCGAGCACCTCGTAGACCTTGGCATAGAGCGCGTCCCCCACATTGATGCTGAGGGGCACGCCATGCAAACGGTGGATGCACGGCTTGCCACGACGCATCTCGGAGTCGTCCTCGATGTCGTCGTGGAGCAGGGCGAAGGATTGGAACATCTCGAAGGCTGCCGCAGTGCGCAGCGCCTTGCGCACATCGCCACCCAGAGTAGCACAAGAGAGTAGAACGAGAGCCGGCCGCGAGCGCTTGCCACCCCGTTCGGGGTAGTCACGCATGGGACTGTACATGAACTCTTCTGGTTCCTGCAGCGGCAGAAACGAAAAGAGCTCCTCCTCGATGAGAGGAATGTGGGTCTCTAGAAACCGACGCAGTTCGGGAGAAACGGCCGACATGGCCAAGGCGGTGGCGTCGACAGGCAAAAGCTACGCGCTGCCGGCTACTTTCAGACGGTTGAGCGCGCGTTGCAGAGCCGCCTCGGCACGGACGCGATCCTGTTCGCGATCGACAACCCGTTGATGGGCGCGATCACGCGAGGCCTGGGCACGGGTGATGTCGATCTCGTCATTAAACTCAGCCGTTTCAGCCAGGACGGTGACACCCTCACCGGAGACCTCAACGAAGCCGCCACTTGTGGCCAGATGCCGTCGATCGCCATCTTCGACAAAGTCCATGGCGCCCGTCGACAACGACGCGACCATTGGCGCATGATTGGCCAACACACCGAAGGAGCCCTCAGAGCCGGGGGCCTGCAGGCTGACAACGTCGCCCGAGTACAGAATCTTCTCGGGGGTGACGATTCGTAGTTGAAAATTGACAGGCATCGGTTTCTATAACGTCTCGGCCTGAGCCAGTGCGTCCTCGATGGTGCCGACCATATTGAATGCCTGCTCGGGCACACCATCATGCATACCGTCGGCAATCTCACGGAAACCACGGACCGTGTCTTCGATCTTGACGTAGACGCCCGGCTTGTTGGTGAAAACCTCGGCCACGTGCATGGGCTGTGTCAGGAAGAACTGGATCTTGCGTGCCCGCGACACGACCAGCTTGTCCTCGTCGGAGAGCTCGTCGATACCGAGAATGGCGATGATCTCACGCAGATCGCGGTAGCGCTGCAGGATCTCCTGCGCACGCTGAGCGACATTGTAGTGCTCTTCACCGACAACGCGCGGATTGAGGATGCGGGAACTGGAAGAGAGCGGATCCACCGCCGGATACAACATCTGGTCGGCGAGAGCGCGCTCGAGCACGATCCGTCCATCGAGATGGGCGAAAGCGGAGACCACACCGGGGTCGGTGTAGTCATCAGCCGGCACGTAAATGGCCTGCACCGATGTGATGGAGCCACTCTTTGTCGTCGTGATCCGCTCCTGCAGAGTACCCATCTCGGTAGCCAGCGTCGGCTGATAACCGACGGCGGAGGGCATACGTCCGAGCAGGGCCGAGACCTCGGCGCCAGCCAGAATGAAGCGAAAGATATTGTCGATGAAGAGCAGCACGTCCTGGCCGTCTTCGTCGCGGAAATGCTCCGCCATGGTGAGCCCTGTCAGGGCGATGCGCTGACGGGCGCCTGGGGGTTCGTTCATCTGGCCGAAGACCATAGCTGTCTTGTCGATGACGCCAGCCTCGATCATCTCGCCGAGCAGATCGTTGCCCTCACGCGTGCGCTCGCCGACACCGGCAAAGACCGAATATCCACCGTGGCTTGAGGCGACGTTGTTGATCAACTCTTTCAGGATGACCGTCTTGCCTACGCCGGCACCACCGAAGAGGCCCAGCTTGCCACCGCGAGCAAAGGGGCAGATCAGGTCGAGCACTTTGACGCCGGTCTCCAGCATCTGGTCGGTGGTGACCTGGTCAGTGAGGGAAGGCGGCTCTCGATGCAGAGGCTTGCGCTGAATATCGGCCGGCATGGCCTCCCCCTCGTCGATCGGTTCACCGATGACATTGAACAGGCGTCCGAGGACACCTTCACCCACCGGGACCATGATCGGCGATCCTGTATCGACGACACGGGCGCCACGGCCAAGACCATCGGTGGCGTCCATGGCGACACAGCGGACCAGGTTTTCGCCGAGGTGCTGTTGTACCTCGAGGACGAGTCGACCGTCGGTGGGCGCATCATCGGCATTGACCTCGAGCGCATTGTAGATCGGCGGCAACTCGCCGCCAGTGAAATCCACGTCGATGACGACGCCAATGATCTCTTTTACCGTTCCTTCTATCATCCTCTTCTGCCTCGTTAGGCGACGGCTTCCGCGCCGCCAATGATATCCATTAGTTCCAGAGTAATTGAGCTCTGACGCTCCTTGTTCATCTCGCGGGTGAGTTCCTCGACCAGGTCACCGGCGTTCTTCGTGGCATTGTCCATCGCCGTCATCTGCGCGGCGAAGAACCCCGCGTTGGTTGACAGTAGCGCACTCCAGACCTGGAAGTTCACGTGGCGCGGGACGAGTGCTTCGAGCAACTGATCGGGATCGGGCTCAAACAGATAGTTCCCAGCTTGGGCGCCGTCGGCACTGGTATCTGCCTGAATCGGTAACAACTGCTGCACCACCGGAACCTGATTGGCTATCGATTGAAATTGCGAATAAATCAGCAACACACGATCGACCTTGCCATCGACGAAGTCACGGGTCGCCTGCTGGGCGATGGCTGTCGCGTGAGCGAAGTTCAGGTCGCGAAAGATATCGGCATGGTGCTGATCCGCATCGAAGCCTCGGTTGCGCAGAAAGTCACGGCCCTTGCGACCGACCGTTGTCAATTCGATTTCGATATCCTGCAGCGACTCGAGTTCGACGCGCGCCATACGACCGACATTGCCATTAAAGCCGCCACACAGACCACGATCAGCGGTGACGACGACGGCAGCAAGGCGCTCTACGGGCCGCTCTTGCAGCAAAGGGTGTGAATCGGAGTCGATGCTGCCACGCAGACGACGCAGCGTCAGGTCGAGCTGTTCGGCGTATGGCCGCGCTGACTCGATCGCCTCCTGCGCCCGACGCATCTTGGCGGCGGCCACCATGTACATGGCACCCGTGACACGCTGGATATTCGTGATCGCCGAAACACGGGTGCGGAGCTGTTTGAGTGTTGCCACGGCTCTTTTGCCTTAGCCCTCGGAGGGCTTGAAGGTGCCCTTGAAGGTTTCGATCGCCGTTGCCAGGGCGGCCTTGGACTCGTCGTTGAGGTCTCGGCTGTCACGAATCGTCGCCATCAGGTCGGACTGACGATCGCGCATGTACGCGAGCAATTCATTCTCGAAGCGACGCACATCCGCCGTTGGCAGGTCGAGGACGAAGTCGATCGCTGCCAATGCGACCGTCTCATCTTCGAGCGACAGAGGCGCAAACTGCCCCTGCTTCAACACTTCCATCAGCTTCTCACCACGGTTGAGCAGGTCACGCGTCGACTGGTCCAGATCGGATGTGCCAAACTGGGCGAAGGCCTTGACCTCGTTGTAACGCGAGATGTCACCCTTGATGGTCTTGGCCACCGCCTTCATGGCCTTGGTCTGCGCCGACGAACCGACGCGAGAGACCGAGGCACCTACGTCCATAGCCGGTCGGTTGCCGGAGTAAAACAACTCCGGCTTGAGCAGAATCTGCCCATCGGTGATAGAGATGACATTTGTCGGCACGAAGGTGGACACATCCCCTTCGAGAATCTCAATAATCGGCAGCGCCGTCAGCGAGCCTGCGCCAAGAGCATCGCTCATCTTCGAGGCCCGCTCGAGCAGGCGGGAGTGCAGATAGAACACATCCCCCGGATAGGCTTCGCGACCGGGCGGGCGGCGCAGCACGAGGGACATCTCACGATACGCCCAGGCTTGCTTGGTGAGATCGTCGTAGATGATGAGGGCGTGTTTGCCATCGTCGCGGAAAAACTCGCCCATGGAGCAACCGGCATAGGGCGCGATAAACTGCAACGGCGCCGGATCGGAGGCGGTGGCGGAGACGACGATGGTGTACTCCATGGCCCCATTGGCCTCGAGCTCGGCCACCACCTTGGCGACGGTCGACGCCCGCTGACCGATGGCGACATAAATGCAGATCAGGTCGCCACCCTTTTGATTGATGATGGCATCGACGGCAATGGCCGTTTTGCCCGTCTGCCGGTCGCCGATGATCAACTCGCGCTGACCACGGCCGATGGGCACGGTGGAGTCGATGATCTTAATGCCTGTCTGCACCGCTTCGGTCACGGGCTGACGGGCGATCACACCCGGGGCCTTGCGTTCCACCGGCAGCGTCTGGGACGTCGTGATCTCGCCCTTGCCGTCGATGGGCATGCCGAGCGGGTTGACGACACGACCGAGGAGCTCCGTGCCGACGGGAACTTCAACGATGCGCCCCGTGCGCTTTACGGAGTCACCCTCTTTGACGAGGGTGTCATCGCCAAACAGCACGCACCCAACATTGTCGGCTTCGAGGTTGAGGGCCATGCCCATGATGTCATTGGGAAATTCGACGAGCTCCGTGGCTCGCACATTGCCCAAACCGTGAACACGGGCGATCCCGTCGCCTACATAGAGGACGGTGCCACTCTCATAGACATCGATCTCCTTTTCGAACCCAAGCAACTGCTGCTTGAGAACCTTGGAAATCTCGTCGGGTTGAACGATGGCGTCGGCGGGCATGTCGATGTTGTCTTTCTAAATTCAGGATGCGGATGGAGCACCGACGAGTCGTCGATGCAACCTTGCCAGTTGGGTCTCAACGCTGCCGTCAAAGACCTTGTCGCCAATGCGGGCCACGATGCCGCCACGTAGGCCGGGATCGACCTCAACCTCGACCTGAACACGGCTTCCCGTGTGTGCCGAGAGGCGTTGCTGTAGCCGATCGATCTGATCCCCGGACAACTCGGTGGCGCAGCGGACCTGGGCGGTGGCGACGCCGGCACGTTCCTCGAGGAGTCGGAGTGCAGTGTCGACGATGGCGCCCAGCAGGTTCGCTCGTCGACGTTGTGCGACCATCTGCAAGAAGTTGAGCGTCAAGCCATCGACCTTGCCGGCGAAAATCGCTGCCAGCGCCTTGGCAGCAGCAGCCCCATCGACGAGTCGATTGCTAAGAAATTCCTGCAGCTCCGACGATTTGATGAGACTCGACTGCAAGCCTTCCAGATCGCGGGCGACGGCATCTGCCACACCCGTTTCTGTAGCAGCTTCGAGCAGAGCGGCGGCATACCGCCGGACGACTTCAGGTGCTGAGGTCGATGACATGGTTGGACCGTGTGGCTCCGTTGCGTTCCGTGGCTGTCAGTTTCGCGCCTCCGGCAAGTCGGCGATAAAATCGTCCGCCAACTTCCGATTGCGCTCGGCGTCGAGCTCGGCATTGAGGATGGCCCCCGCAGCGCCGACGGCCATATCGGCCACCTCGCGCCGCAGTTCAGCCAGGGCGGCACGCTTGTCCGCTTCGATCGCGGCATGGGCGCGCTGCACGGTGCGTTCCGCTTCTTCCTTGGCGTCGGCCACGACCTGTGCTCCCACCTTTTCGGCCGCCTCGCGGGCCTCCGCGACGATCTTGCGCGCCTGCGATTCGGCCTCAGCAAGCCGCTGTTGGTGCTCGGCATGCTGTGCCTGCGCTTCTTCGCGGGCGCGATCGGCGCTCTCGAGTGCATCGCGGATACTGCGTTCGCGTTCGTCGAGTGCCGCCAGCAACGGGCCCCACACCTTCGCCTTCAGTATGACGAGGACGACCACAAAAGTGATGATCGTCCATATCATCAGACCGGGATGAGGAGTGAGCAGGTCCATATTACTTGGTCACCACCACGAGGACACAGATGATCTCGGCCAACAGCGCAACACCTTCGATGAGGGCGGCGGCGATGATCATATTGGTGCGGATGTCAGCCACTGCCTCGGGCTGGCGCGCGATTCCTTCCATTGCACTGGCGCCGAGCAGGCCGATTCCGAGGCCGGCGCCGATGACACCGAGGCCAGCGCCGAGGGCGGCGCCCATGTACGCGAGATCCATCTTAGATCCTCCAGTAAAGTGATGTGGTGCGAGTGTCGATGATCCAGCCCTCAGTGCTCGGGGTGGGCGGCCATGTTCACGAATAATGCCGTGAGCAAGGTGAAGATGAAGGCCTGGATGAAGCCGATGAAGATTTCGAGAAGATAGAGCGCTGCCGCCAGCACTACCGACGCCGGGGCGACCCAGTAACTTTTCAACATGATGATCATGCCGAGAAAGACGATAATGGCAATGTGCCCGGCGATCATGTTGGCGAAAAGTCGAATGCACAGTGCGAAGGGCTTGGCCAACATGCCGATGATTTCGATGGGCACCAGAATCACCAGTAACGGTAGCGGCAGACCGGAGGGAACCAGATTCTTCCAGTGGCCGAAGAAGCCGTTGTTGACGATGCCGGATCCCTGAATGACGACAAAGGTAATCAGGGCGAGCGCGGCGGTGACACTGATGTTGCCCGTCGCCGTGGCGCTATAGGGCAATAGACCGAAGAGATTGCAGTAGAGAATGAAGAAGAAGATCGTCAGCAGAAACGGCAGGTACGCCCTGCCGCTCTCTCCCATCACGGGCAAGACGACTTCGTCGCGCAGAAAGACGACGATGGTTTCCAGGAAATTGGCCAGCCCCGTCGGCACCAAACCCGGCCGGCGGAAGCAGGACAGCATGGTTGCGATCAGCAGAGCACTGGCGATCCACATCATCACCACATGGCGGGTGATAGATATGTCGATGCCGAACAACTCTAGATGCGGGAGTTCAATGTGCCCGTCAAAGACATGATGGGCGTTGACAAACGGTACTTCCAGGGAGTGATGATCCAGGATGTGCCCGATGACGTCGACGGATTCGTCTGCGTTTGCTGCCATCTACTCCCCAAGAGATTTTTCGAAAGGGAACTGTATAATTTGTTGTCTGAACATGCACCAAATCAGACCTAAAAAAGTGTGCTCACCCTGCCCTCTTGTCAACACCTTCTTCACCAGCGTTGGTGGGGTCTTTCTGTCTTGCGCGGACGACGAAGACGACCTCGATACCCAGAAATGCGAGGTAAGCGCAGATCAGTCCGGCAGCGTATCCAGTGCTGTGCACCTGAGTAAACAACAGCAGCAGAATCGACACCCCGCCGACCAGCAGGAGACGGATCATCGTCCCCCCCAGAACGGCGACCATCATCGTACCGGGTCGGCGCGCAGACCAGCGCAGACCAAACCACGCGATCAGTGCGCTGACGCCAGCGACAGCAACCCCGGTCACAGCTGCAATCCACGCCTGCTGCAACATCATTCCTCCGATTTTTCTTGGTTTTTGCCGCTGCCCGTATTGGCGGAGACGGCGATCAAGGTTCTATACAGTTGGAAACAGGCGGCTGCAGAGCCGACGAGCCCACCTGCCAGCAACAACCAGGGGGATGACCCCAGACGTTCGTCCAGCCACCAACCACCGGCGGTGCACAACGACACCATCACGGCAAATTGAATACCCGCACCAGCCAGGGCCGCAACCTGCCGCAATCCTGACGGCTGCGGAGCGTCGGTTTTCTCAGGCATCAGCCGCCTCTGGCTGCCATTTCCGCTGCTCGGGCAATCGGTGATGGCCACATGCCGAAGAGCAGCAGCACCGCCGCCGCCAGCATCGCCGCGGACAGAATGGCGGAAGTCGCGGGTGGTATTTCGACGGGTGGGGGTTTGTGAAACAGGACACGCCCGGCGAAACCGATCAAACCATACGCCAGAATCAAACCATCCAGCAGCAGGATCACTGACGCCCAGCCACTGCCGCTGAGAGCTGACCAGAGGGCGCTACGCCCGGCAAAAGCCAGTGTTGGTGGCAGACCGGCAAGGGCCACGAGAAACAGACATAAGGCAGCTCCCTGTGCTGGTCGGCTGCGGGCCAGACCACTTGCTGTGCTGCCGAGACCATCACCGGCAAGGGCACAGATTGCCAGACAACCAGCGACGGCGGGCACGAGGGCGGCCAGTTGCATCCAGACCGTGCCGGAGAATGGGTCCTCCCCCGCGTGCGTCGCAATACCGGCAAGGACAAAGCCGACATTGGTGAGTACGGCGTATCCCAGCAGCCGGCGCAGCCGGCGCTGCGGCAGGACCAGCAGGGCCCCTGCCGTTGCCGATAGAAGTGCCAGCAGCAAGAGCAGGCTGTTGAGCCCCGGAACCACCATTGCCAGAGGCCCGGCGGTGAGCCGTCCCAACACGATCAGTGCCGGCAGCACGCCGACACTCAGCGTCAGCATGGCCGCCGATGGAGCGCAGCCCACGGCGACATCGGCAAACCACAGATGAAATGGCACGGCACCCGCCCGCATCGCCAGTCCAACCAACAGCAGGCCTCCGCCGACTGCGGCCTGCGTGGCGGAATCTGCTGTCAGCCCCGTACCCAGTGTTTCGATTGCAGGGCTGCCCCCTGCCGACCACAGGCAGGCGATGCCGAAGGCGCTGAGACCGGTGGCTGCTGCCGCCGGACCAGCATAGCGCAAGGCGGCGCGCACACCGTGATCCCGTGGTTTGCCATCGAGGGCCTGATAGGCTAGCAGACTGAGGGCGCTCAGTTCGAAGCCGACGAAGAGCGTGAGCAGATCCTGAGCACCGGCGCTGATCATGCCACCGAGTGTTGCCAGCATGATCAGGATCGCCGTGCCACCGCGCTGTTGTGCCTGCGGCATCCCGGCTGCCAGGAGGGTTGCCGACACCGCACCGCAGAGAATGAGGACATCGGCGAAGGCGACGGCGGGATCCCCCACCAGCCACTCCGTCTCCCCCCGCCAGGGACGGTCCCAGGTATGCAGCGCCAGGGCCAACGCCATGAGCAGTCCGAAGAGCGTCAGATAGATACTGGCGTGACTCACCCGCCGCGGCGACAGCACGGCGTCCAGCAATGCCAACCCGAGGGTGAGAAGCGCCAACAACACCTCGGGTGCAAGCTCCGGACTCTGCAGATCGGTCCAGGTCATGGCGCGAGATCCGCAGCGGCAGTGCGCGTCAGCAGTCGTTCAACAACGGGACGGGCACCGTTCACCAGGGGCTGGGGATAGAACCCTGCGAGCAACACGACGATGGTGGCCACCGCAAGCACTCGGGAGAGTGCCGCCGGCAACGGCGGCCCCACCGACCCTCGGGCGATGTGCGTGGCGGGTGCCACGAGAGCGAAAACCAGCATCGCCGATGCCACCAGCAACAGACCGGCAACGATCATGTCGGGCGTGCCTGCAACGACGAGTAACCAACCCGGAAATAGAATCGCCCCCGGAATGGCACCCAGACCTAGGGCCAACAGCGCCCAGAGGATGGCCAGGGATCCGCGACGAGCGCCACTGGTCGCCATCCAGTGCGCCAACAGCAGCAGCCCTACTCGAGGCACGCCTTGCACAGTGGCGTGCAACCATGCACCCAATACCGGCAGGCTCTCGAGACCGGCGACGCCGGCCAGCAACAGACCACCAGCGCCGACCGTCGCCCACGACAGACGCCGCGCCAGATCTTGTTCCTGCTGCGCAATGGCGACAATGGCAGCGTAGACCACCGTCGCCGTGCCCCACAAAAGTGGCAAGGGTGCGGCATACGACAGCAGATCGGGGAACAGACCCAGGCCATAACGCAAAAGACCGAAGGCGCCCAACATACACCAGCCACCGAAAATGAGCGTTCGTCCCGCGAGGGTACCCGCCGTTGCGATCGGGGCGAGCCAGGTGTGTAATGGCACCAGGGGTACCTGCATGGCAAGCGCCGTCACCATCAATAGAGCGGCGACGCGGGCGGAGTCCGGGGTTATATGGGTTAGATCGTCGATGACGGTGGAGCCCGTCCCCGCCGCCAGGATTGCTGCCGCCGCGCTCAGCAACAGGGCACCGACGACGGTCCAACTGGCGAAGCTCCGCGCCGCCGTTTGACCTCCCATATCTGCGCCGATGCCAAGCAAGGCCGCAAGGGCGAGGCCTGCAGTTCCATATGCTGCCGCCGACAGCAACAGATCCCCTGACAGAACGAAAAGATTCATGGCGGTTATGGCGACAAAGATGAGCACCAGTCGGGCCGCAGACGGCCCCCCCTCCTGGAGACGGATTTCGGCGACGACAGCGACAACGAGAATCGCCGTCAGCAGGAGCAGGGCTTGCATGCTTAAGCCGTCGATGGACAACAGCAGCTGGCTACCCAGCGCCGGCAACCACGCCGCCTGTAAAACCAACCGGGGCCCATCGAAAGCCAGATAGATAACGGTGACCAGCAACACCTGCGCGCTCACCAGGAGTGCAGCCACGCCTCGCGCCGCCGCGATCCGCCCACAGAGGCATGCCAACAGCAGCGCCGATCCCATGGGCAGCAGGATCAGTGCCGGGGTCAGTGCTTCGCTCACCAGGACGTCCCCCCGACCTGCATCGACCACAACAGGATGGCGATCGTGCCCAGGGCGGTAGCCACTGCCCAACCCGACCAGCCATCGTGCAGTCGTGCCAGCAGCCAGCCGGCGGCCCGGACACCCAGAGTCATCCCACCCGGAATTCCACCGAAGAGCACCCCGTCTAGAGCGGTCCAGAGAAACCGCCCCACAACCTCGAGTCCGACGCCGCATGCTTGCAGACAGCGAGTCACACCAAAGCCATGGGCGGCGAAAGAGCGCAGAGAGGATTCAACCGCAGCTGTGGGACCTGGACCCGCACGCCACAGCAGCAGACCGGCAAGCACGACCACCACCCCGGCGCCGGCGGCGAAAGCGGCTGCCACATTCAGCGTCGGTGGCCCAGCCAACCAGGCGACGGCCACCGGTATCGTCGCAGCCAACGACAAAGCCGTCAACGCTACCCAGTGGGGCAAACGCGCTGCGAGTGTCACACTTCGGGTCTGGTGCCGGACCGGTCCCGCTAAGGGCAGCAGTGCCAAACGGGCGAGGGGCAGATTTGGCAGTACGAACAGTATGGCCACAAGGGCCGCACCTGGCAGACCCGCTTCGGCAAAACCAATGTTGGCCAGAGTCGTATGCGCCCACAGGGCTGGCGCCGAGAGACTGCAGACAAAAACGGCGGCCAGGGCCAGACCACGGGGCCAGGGCAATTCCGGCGCCAACCCACCGAGGTCGACGAATCGTTTGGCTACGGAGGGCAGGGCCTCGGCGATGCTGGCCTGGGCGACTGCACTCGAAATCTGCGTGGCGCCATACAGGGGCAACAGCAACAGCGCCACCATGGGGTCCACCAGAACCGCCGCCAACACCAGACTCCCCTGAGCAGCGGCTGGCATCATCTGCACGCGGAACAAATCCTGCGACGCCAGGGCAGACAATGTCTGGACCCCAAACGACAGAGC
>DPVW01000064.1:0-131 GCA_003529325.1 Candidatus Latescibacterota bacterium
CCACTGATATCAGGCGGAAGGGGCACCCACCACATTGGAAAGACTTTCCTCAGAATCCTCTGAACGCCGTTCTGTCGTGCTGCATACAACTTACATATATACAATGACTTAAGATGTTTATTACGAGTGAT
>DPVW01000064.1:460-1678 GCA_003529325.1 Candidatus Latescibacterota bacterium
GGAGGGTGGCACACCCCTTGCTCAAAAGACCACATGGATCCGTATGCACACGCAGGCTTTTGCGTCGTCCTGGCAACGTCACAACGGGATCGACAATGATCGAAGGCATCTTCATTTCCGCTTCAGGCATGTTACCAAAATCCACACGCCACGAAGCGATTGCCAACAACCTGGCCAACATCGAAGTGCCCGGTTTCAAGCGGGATGCCATGTTTCTGCGCGAAGTCCAGGAAGCGATTCCGGTGACTACCCGGACTGGCGGATCAACCGCTTCGATGGTATGTGGACGGACTTTGAGCAGGGCAAGCTCAGACGCACGGGGGGTATGTTCGGTGTAGCCATCTCCGGAAAAGGGTTCTTCGCCGTGCAGACACCGGACGGAGTCCAGTACGCCCGCAATGGAACATTCGCCCGCAGCAACCAGGGGGTCCTCGTCAATATGCTGGTCCAACCTGTGCTCGACGTGGGGCGAGCCTATCGATGTACCACCTTCTCGCAGCCTTTGATCGACGCCAATGGTATCATCGAGGGTCGCGATGAACTGCTCGGTATCGATAAGGTTCTCGGCGTCGTCCGATGACGATGCCACACTTTGTGTCAGCATTGGAGAGGGAGTAATAGATGAGCAGGGCCCTGTACACCGCTGCGACGGGCATGATCGCCCAACAGATGAACGTGGACAACATCGCCAACAACCTGGCGAATGTGACACGACAGGACAAAAAAAGAAAGCTTGAGTTCCAGGATCTTCTTTATCAGCAACTGCGCCTCGCTGGGGCGACACAGGCCGAGGGTGCGCAGGTGCCAGTAGAACTACAGATAGGTTATGGCACACGCCCGGTGGCGACGCAGAGAATCTTTTCTCAAGGGACGGTGATCTCGACCCGGGCCTCGGTGCCGGTGCGCATTAAGGATATGGCTCGTCTGCAACTGGGTGAGGAGATACAGCTCACAGGCATGGGACTGATCATCGGCCTGGAGGGCACAGGGGACGGACGTCAGGCGAGTTTTACGCTGCGCATGTTGGCCAACATGATGAAGCGCATGCAACTGGCGGTGGATCCAACCCAGATCCGGGTGCGCAATGTCGCCGCCGTGAGCACGACGGCGACGTTGTCTCCCTATCACCGTAAGGGGAGCCGCATAGATGTGCAGGTAGCCTCTCTCGGTGATGCCGAAACCCTCCAGGGGGGCACGTTGTTGTGCACGCCACTTCTC
>DPVW01000064.1:2020-3410 GCA_003529325.1 Candidatus Latescibacterota bacterium
ATGTGCAGGTGCAGGGCCCGGTGAGTGTTGGTGGCTTCAGCCTGGGTGGTGGTGATGCCGGTTCAGTGCAGAAGAACCACACCGTCGTAGGCAACATCCCGAATGGTGGTCTGGTAACGGCGGAAATAGAGCGTTTGCAGGACATGGACGGCCATATCGAACTCCTGCTCTTTGAGGGCAAGGGCAACAGTCTGATCCGTGCCCAGGATATCATCCTCGAGTTGATGTATGCCCTGGATCAACAGTTGTTAGATGACGGCAATGAGTTGGCACTGAATCTGCAGCGACTCTATCTGTACTGTTATCGCCGACTCGTACGCGCCAATACACGCCTTGATCGTGCAGCGATCGAAGAGGTGATCGAGTTGTTCAACAATCTCCTCGAGGCATGGGGAAAAGTGGCCGCCCAGAGCCCCGAAGGCCCACCTGTGCGAGATCGACCCTCGGTGGTCCGTCATCGATCTTCGGGACCAGAGTGAACGAGCTGCCCACCAGTTGCTCGACGACACCCGGCAGCAGTTACGTCAGGTCGGAAAAGGCCGCAGAGCATCCCGCGGCTATCACCGCCAGCCGTTCTCTCAAGAAGCCCGGTTCGTTGACAACGTGCGTTAAACGCTCAGCACCAGCTACCCTCTCCTCGTCCCACCCCGTGTGAGCCGCTCCGTACTCTGTCACAGGCGGATGTCACCCCGATTGGGTGATTGTCCGATCCTGACGCCGGATCCTGACGCCGATGGTATATTGGGCTAAAGTTTCCAGGCGAAACGCCGATATATACTGATAGAGCAGTAAAGCGATCGCGCCCGCAACCGCGGTTTGCGTCGCAACTCAGAGCGAAGGAACGCATCATGCGCATCGACGGGGTACCTAACCTTCAGAAGGTTTCCCAGCCCAATCAGCGCACCGATTCCGCTCGTCCCCGCAACAAAGTGGGGCGAGGTGACGATTCCGTCGAAATCTCCAGTCCTTCAAAGGACGCGGCAGGGCTGACGGAAGCGCTGAAGGCGGCACCGGAGACAACGAACCCGCGGATTGGCGAAATTCGCGAGCGGGTCCAGTCCGGGTATTACAATTCCGAGGATGTTCGTCGTGAGATTGCCGGCGCCATGCTCGATGCCGAAGGGATCAAGCCCGTCGTCAACGAAGTTGCCGAGGTCCGTGCCGCGCATCGTCAACTCGCCGAAGTGCCAGATGTGCGCCAGGACCGAGTAGCGGCATCACGGCAGCGCGCCGCGAAGGGTTCTATGATCAACCCGACGTACGCACGCAGACGGCGCAGTCCATCATCGACGAGTCTGCGTAAGAAAGATTGTCAACGATCTGGTCAGCCGACCATTTTAGGGCGGCGGATGATAACTTTGAGGGATCGACCTTTTGGTCGGTCCCTTTT
>DPVW01000187.1:0-6749 GCA_003529325.1 Candidatus Latescibacterota bacterium
CCTCAAACAGATGTGTATACGGGGACTCGACGAGCAATTCTCGAACCCCCTTCGAATACCCTTCATACCCAGAGCGCACCCGCTCCAGAACCTGAATGCGGGCCTGCTCTGATTCGATCCCTCGACGCAGGTCGGCGACACGGTGGTTGCCGGCTTCGATGGTGGTGCCAGCCTCGGTGCGCCGCTCCCGGGCGCCACTCAGATCCGTCTCGATTCCCTGCAGGCGAGTACCCCGTTGTTCGAGTTCCTCGGCTGCCCGGCCACCACTCTCTCGGGCGGCGGCAAGATCGATATCGACGGTCTGTATTTCGGAACTCAGTTGTTCCTGCACCTGTTGCAGGGACTCGCGCTCGGTGCGCAGTTTGGCCAGAGAACCTGAGCGTTCGCCCTTTTCCCGCAGCAGTTCGCGCAGGCGATGATTCTCGGCGTCGAGGCCGGATCGACTCGACTCGTATTCGGCATCCGCTGCGGCGGAACTCGCTTCCTTGGCTTGCAGCTGTTCGGTGTTGCCTGCGACCTGGGCGCCTGCCACCTCGAGGCCCTCGCTGGCTTCGCCGAGTTGCCGTTTCGTCTCCTGCAGTTGACGGCGAGTCTCTTCGAGTTGACCTGACGCACGTTCGATGAAATGCTCGCGTGCCTCGCGCCGTTCGCGTGACGAAACGAGGCGGTTGTCCAGTTCGTGGATTTCTTCGACGCAACGACTCAGGGCGATGCCGGCCTCCTGCAGGGCGTGCTCCGCCTCGGTGACAGCAAGGCGACGTTTCTCCAGGTCGGCCTCGCGCGCCGTGAACTGTGTGAGGCCGGACTCGGAGGTGCGTGACAGTTCGTCAAACTCGATCTGCAATGGCTGCAACTGCGCACCGAGCTGGAAGAACTGGTGCCGGCCAAAGCGCAACTCGAGGTCGTCGAGTTCGGTCTTCAGCTGCTGGAAACGGCGGGCACGGCCCACCTGCCGGCCGAGGTAATCGACCTGCCGTTTGACCTCCGAGATAATGTCTACGAGCCTCGTCAGGTCGGCCTCCGTCGACTCTAGCTTGTTCCAGGTCGAACGCCGACGGGCCTTGTATTTCGTGATTCCCGCGGCCTCTTCGAGAATGCGGCGACGATTCTCCGTCTTTTCACTGATGATCTCGTCCACCATGCCCTGTTCCATGATCGAGTAGGCGCCGGGGCCGAGACCGGTGTCCATCAGCAGATTTTGAATGTCGAGCAGGCGGCAGGGTACCTTATTGAGCAGATAGTCGCTCTCTCCCGAGCGAAATAGTCTTCGGGTAACGGTCACCTCTGTGTAATCGATAGGGAGGACATTTTCACTGTTGTCAATGGTCAGCGACACCTCAGCCATGCCCAGGGCCTTACGGGCCCCCGTGCCGGCGAAGATGATATCCTCCATCTTGTGGCCACGGATCGCGCTGGCGCGCTGCTCTCCCAGGACCCATCGGATCGCTTCCACGACATTCGATTTGCCGCAACCGTTGGGTCCAACGATGCCCGTGATCCCCTGGCCGAAGGGGATCTCGGTCTTGTTCATGAAGGACTTGAAGCCGAAGATTTCCAGGTGCGTAAGGCGCAAGCGGGGATCTCCTCATCTACAACAGATAGGGGCAGGGCGAACAAAGAATACCAGATGTGGACCTGATGGTCAAGATTCTCTGAACATCTACCCCGTCCGGACTACCTTGCCGGCATGTCGAAACCAGCTGGAACCCCATGAAGCTCAACGATCTACTCGCGGATGTGCTCGAGCAGTTGCCGGATGATCGCCGACAGGCTGTCCAGGCCATGACGGAGAAATTCGGCGCCAGTGAAACCTTTCACTTCACCCTAAGCATCGACTGTGCAGCCTGCCTGGCGCAGTTGCCAGCCGCCCACATCAGCTTCGACGATGCCGCCTACGCGGTGCCGGAGATATGGTCCTGGTGGAGGGAAAAAGTCAGTTCAAAAGTCGAGCCCGGCGTCGTCGGGTAATTCCTCGTATTTGCCCATCACGAGTGTGTGCTCGTCGGCGAGCTCGCAGCGACCGCGGAAGCCAGTGTCGAGCTCATGCCAGTGACTGATACGAGGCTCTCCGCGTTGCCAACAGAGATAAACCCAGCGTCCTTCGAAGGTGGTTGGGAAGTCGACGATGCCGCTTTCGAGACCACCCGCCGGAAGTCGCACACCGCGGCTGATCAGATCCTGGTCGATGATACCCTGAACGGTTCGTGTGGCGTCGTCCATGGCGCGTCGGTGGCGCAGATACTCATCGTGGTCGGGGTTGTCGGGAGCCTCGATGCGCTCAGACCACATCGCCTCCAGGATCTGGCAGCCCTCGTTATGTTTCTGCCAACGCTGGCGGTGTCCGTCGACACGTTCGAACACCGATTCCACCCACGGAATCATCTCATGGGCGGCTTCGACGGTGAATGCTCTATGAGCGACCATGGGTTCAGTATAGCCACCATATGCTGGGGGTGCCAGGCGTCGTACCCGCACTCCTTGCGTGTGTACCCGAGGGCCTTCATATTTGGTCGGGGTGTAAAGCCCCAGGAGACCGATCCGGATGGCAGTCACCACAGAGGATGTAAAGCGTGTTGCCGCACTTGCCCGGCTCGATCTGTCGCCGGACGAACAGGTGCAGCTCACCGACGAACTCGGTCGGATCCTGCAATACATGGACAAGCTCAACGAGCTTGACACCGATGGGGTTGAGCCTTCGGCTCATGCGATTGCCGTGTCTGGCACGTTTCGTGCCGACGAAGCCGAGATTTTCTCTGGCGTCGCCGACTTGCTCGCTCAGGCGCCAGACCGGCGTGACGGGTACTATCGTGTGCCGCGGGTAATCGATTAACAGAAATTCACCGACGGCGGCTGCGATGTCGCCGTTTTTCGTTTGAGGACAGACTGTAGATGACGCAATACACAGGTCCGAAGTACGTCGTTGTAACCGGCGGCGTCATGAGTGGTGTCGGCAAGGGGCTCACCACGGCATCAATTGGACGTATTCTCGGCGAATACGGTTACCGCACGACGGCTGTCAAGATCGATCCCTACATCAACTATGATGCCGGCACCATGCGACCCACCGAACACGGCGAGGTGTGGGTTACCGATGACGGCGGCGAGATCGACCAGGACCTGGGTAACTACGAACGATTTCTCGGAATCGACCTGCCGCGACAGAACAATCTGACCACCGGTCAGATCTACCACACGGTCATCGAACGGGAACGGCGAGGGGAGTATCTGGGGCAGACCGTGCAGCCCATCCCGCACCTCACCGATGAAGTCCAGCGGCGTATCATGGTAGCCGGTGAAGGCTTCGACATCGTCCTCATCGAGATCGGTGGCACCGGGGGCGACTACGAAAACGAATTGTTTCTGTTCGCTGTAAAGGGAATGGAACGGGAGATCGGCGAAGAGCACTTCGTCTACGTGCTCATCACCTATCTACCGATCCCGCAACACGTAGGGGAGATGAAGACCAAACCGACGCAGCAGGCGATCCGGCTGCTCTCGCAACAGGGCATCTTTCCCGACTTTATCGTCTGCCGCGCCGAAACGCCTCTCGACGATGTGCGGAAGAAGAAGATCATGGTCAACGCCAACGTGCCGATGGACCACATCATCTCGGCCCCCGACATGGCGACGATTTACGATATTCCCGTGCGCCTCGAAGAGGAGGGACTCGGTGAGAGACTGCTGAAGAAGATGGGCTTTGAGCCGCGACGTGAGCCGGACTGGGGGCACTGGCGGGAATTGCTGGAGCGCAGCAAGAATCCAAGTCGAACGTTGCGCGTCGCCATGGTCGGAAAATATGTCGACATCGGCGATTTTCAGCTCACGGATTCCTACATCTCCGTCAATCAGTCGCTGCTGCACGCCGGTGTCGCCGCAGATACGAAGGTGGAGATCACCTGGATAGACGGGCGCTCTTTCGAGCGTGGTGAGCTCGCGGTCGAGTCCCTCTCCGAGTATGGTGGGATCATCGTTCCTGGCGCTTTTGGTGAGGGGGGTGCAGAGGGTGTGATCTCGGCATTGAAGTACGCCCGGGAGATGGGCATACCCTTCCTTGGGTTGTGTTACGGCATGCAGATGGCCGTCGTCGAATACGCTCGCCACGTGGCCGGGATCGAGCGTGCCACATCCGAAGAGATCTCCGACAATTCCGATTATCAGGTGGTCGCCGTCCAGGAGAGTCAGAAGCAGGTCTTGGAAGACAATCGGTATGGCGCCAGCATGCGCCTCGGTGCGTATGCCGCCGTGCTGAAGAAGGACAGTAAGGTACTCGATCTGTATCAGCAGGCGGGACGCATCGACGAAGATGCTGTTCGCATTCGCCAACTCCTCGACAATCCGGAGCAGTCTTTCCGCATTGGCGAGGTCATGCTCGACCGGGACAAGGTGGTGCTTGAGCGTCATCGTCATCGCTACGAGATCTCACCGCGTTTCGTCGAGTTGTTGGAGGAGGAAGGCCTCGTATTTTCCGGTTATCACCGACGCGTCGACGGCACGCGACTGATGGAGTTCATCGAACTCACCGACCATCCCTTCTTCGTCGCAACCCAGGCCCACCCTGAGTTCAAGTCACGGATGGACAACCCGGCGCCCCTGTTTTCCGGGTTCGTCGAGGCCGCTCTCGCCCACCAAACCGACCGTGTGGCTGATGCGCAAGCCGCAGCGACCTGATCGGTCGCGCGCGGATCTTCCCACCAACCTCTTCCGGCTCTGCCTGCTGGCTCTGCTGGCCGGTTGTGGCTCAGCCGATGCGCCGCAGGTGGCCGATCCCGTGGCGCTGACGGATCGGGACCGTGAGTCGTGGGATGTGCGGCTGCAACTGCACTCGACGACATCCGGGTCGGTCACCGTCGAGGCTCCCTTCGTCACAGACCACAGCGATGTTCAGCAGATGCGCGCCGACAGTGGTGTGACCGTCACCCTCGCCGATTCTACGGGGGTGACCGCCACCTTCCTCAGCGCCCACCGACTGGTTGTCGATCATCGCAATCATACCGTCGCACTGGCGGGTAGTGTCTCCGCTCATGCCCCCGCACGACAGGTGATGATGCGAGCGGACACCATGACTTGGGACCGAACAGCGGACCGACTCGACCTGCCCGCTGGCGCCGATGTCAATCTGTCCACGGGGCACCTTACGGCAAGACAACTCTCCGGGGGTAGCGATCTGGCCCAGTGGACGGTACAGGATGTGCAAAGCATCTTCCGCGACAGCTCCATGGAGGACGAGGTCGGCATCGACGGGCGGTCCGCCCATGTGCGCTCCGACGATGGGACGGTCATGGCAAATTTCGACAGTGTCCACGCCCACTGGCGTGGGCGTGAAGTCCGCGCGGCGGAAGCCCACTATGATGGCAATCTCCACAGACTGTTTTTGAATGGCTCCGTCGTACTGCAGGACTCCGGGCGCCAGGTGCGTGCAGATACGGTCATATTGGACCTGTCTGCTCATCGCATCACCGCCCATGGCTCTGTGCGTGCCAGCGGGGACTTCCGCTTTGAAGCCGATGAACTGCTCGAGGATGAGTCCGGTCGTTGGACGGTGGTGGGCACCGACCTCTGGCTTGAGGTCGACGAACGCCGCCTCGAAGCAGGACGTATGACGCTGTCCGCGGACACGGACACGATCACCGCCGCCGGGGGGGTGCGTGCCGTCGAAGAGGATCGCTCGATCCATGCCGATTCCCTGCGATTGACCCGAGCCGATCACCAACTCGTGGCAATCGGTGGGGTCCGTGTTATCGCCGGTGACGTGGAGGGTACGTTGCAGGCCGATTCCCTGCGTTCCACCGGCGAAGGTGGCCACGTGTTTCTATGGGGAGACGCACATCTACGGCGTCCCCGTGAGGGAGAGGATCTGATCCTGTCGGCGGACACATTACGACTCGATTCCGCTGAGGATCGACTGACGGGTCAGGGTGCCTTTGTACTGCGCTCGCCCCCACGGGTCGAAATGCGTGCAGACGTGGGGTCCTATCTCACGTCAGGGGATACGGCAACCCTGGAAGGACAGGTGGAGTTTCTCTACGACGCGCAAGAGTCGCACATCCGATTGTCAGCTGACACGTGTCATGTCGTACTCGACTCTGGTGACCCTGTCGCCATCGACTGGCCCGGGGCGATGGGGGGGCAGTTGGTGGATGCCGAACAGACAACGTGGCTGCAGGCTCAGTCTGGGCACGGTGATCTCGTCGATGGTCGGCTCACTCGTCTGACCCTACAGGGGGCTGTAGAAGTCACGCATCGGGGCACGGGGGGACGATTGAGCCGCTTCACGGCGACTTCAATGGAACTCGATTATGGCGAGGATGGCGTGTTGCAACGTGTGCAGGCCGCTGGCGACGCCCTCGTGCGCACCCGTCTGCCGGAGGAAAAGGAGGGCGGCACATCCAGCAGGGCGTCGTTCAACGAGGTCAGTGGAGCGCGTCTGGAGGTCGATCTCGATGGCGGGGCGGTCATCGCTGTCCGTGTCCTGGAGTCAATCGAGGGACGTTTTGTCCCAGATGACGACCGAGGGGGGGAATAAGAAGTGGCACTGCAGATCGAAACAATCGTCAAGACATACGGTCGTCGACGTGTCGTCGACGGGGTGTCACTGCGTGTCGATCCTGGTGAGATCGTCGGCCTGTTGGGCCCCAACGGGGCCGGCAAAACGACGACGTTCCACAGCATCACCGGTTTCGTCAGACCGGACAGTGGTGCCGTCCAGCTCGATGACGACGACCTGACCCGCCTGCCCATGTATCGGCGGG
>DPVW01000187.1:7052-7693 GCA_003529325.1 Candidatus Latescibacterota bacterium
CTGCCCATGTATCGGCGGGCACGGCTGGGCATCGGCTATCTACCCCAGGAGACGTCCATCTTCCGGGGGCTGACGGTGGCGCAGAATATCAGTGCCGTCCTCGAGGCGCGGGGGACTGCCCGCCCCGAACGGCAGAGACGAACAGCGGAACTGCTCGCAGAACTCAATCTGGAGCCACGTGCCGGACAACGAGCTGATACTCTGTCCGGCGGTGAGACGAGGCGTGTCGAGATCGCCCGTGCCCTGGCGACGAACCCCCGCTACATGCTGCTCGACGAACCTTTCACAGGGATCGACCCCCGTACCGTGCAGGATATTCAGGCCATCGTCGGTGAGCTCCGAAGTAAAGGCCTGAGCATTCTGATTACGGACCACAACGCCCTCGAGACCCTGCAGATCACCGACCGTGCATATATCATGGTGGACGGTCGCATTCTGACTTCGGGGACAGCGCGGGAACTGGCGGACCACGAGGATGTCCGTCGGCTCTACCTGGGGGAACGATTTCGGCTTTCGTGAGGGGACGCGGCCCGCACAGCAAATGCTGTGCCTTTCTCTTGACGCTCTCTGTAGCCCCTTCTATATTAGCCCTCATAGAGGATCCTTTTTGTGTCTACAAGTCTTTCTTAGAGAACGAGTTA
>DPVW01000393.1 GCA_003529325.1 Candidatus Latescibacterota bacterium
GCGAAGCCCTTCATGATGTGCCAGAGGATCGGTCGCCCGCCGACCTCGACCATCGGCTTCGGCCGGTATTCGGTTTCTTCGCGGAGGCGGGTGCCGAGTCCACCCGCCAGGAGTACGGCTTTCACAGGGTCCCTCCTCTTGGAACAGGCGGCATTATAAGGGTCGAGGGATGCAGTCGCGGTCAATCATCAGAGGCTCCGCTTGGTCGATGGTGCCAGCGAGCATTCTTGCGTCTCCCGGTCGGTGGTGGACGAGGGACGGTTGGGGCGAGAGGCACTCCCGGTGTGCGCTGCGCACACCACGCGACTTGCGTCATCTGTGCCGCCCCACCTCGGCTCCACTGGCCGCGGCATGCCATCTGGACCGACTTCGTTGCGTCGTCCTGCACGCGCCGTCTCACACTCCGTCACGTTGCGCGAACCTGTCGAGTGAGTCTCGGCCACACTGCACAAGTTCAATTTGGCAGGTGGTATCCTCTGCGGCTTACGGGATTCGGCGAATTGCCAGTGATGGTCGCACCTCTGAGGATGAGCGTCGGACCACGACCGCGGAGGGCTTGGCTAGGCGTATGACTGCAACTAGGTGGGCGGTCCAAGCATGACTAAGTCGTGGGCAGACCGAATCCATGCGCAGCCGATGTTTGAAATCCTAGATAATGCCCGACGGATGGAATCTCTCGGAGTTGATGTCAAGCATCTGGAGATTGGCGATACCGAAGGCTTCGATAACAGAGTTCTTCGAGAACACGTGGTCGCTAGAGCCAGGTCGGAACGATTTGGATACTCACCCAGCGGGGGTGAACCACGCCTACGTGAAATTGTGGCAGACATACTTGCGCGAGAACTGGGTCGCGGCGTCGATAGAGATGAAATTGCGATTGCGCCTGCGAATTTTCTCATCCTTCAGGCGATGGCTGCCGTAACTCATACCCAATCTCAGATTCTTATTCCTGACCCAGGATTTCCCACTTATCGGCTTGCAACAGACTTCTTGGGTCTAGACGCGAAATCCTACGACACGGTACACATGCATCTGTCATTGGACCGAGATAGCCATAGAGAGTGGACCGAGGACGACTGTCCGTCCATGGTGGTGATAAACAATCCGAATAATCCGCTGGGACACGGCGCGCCTTGGATGCACTATCAGGGGTTGGTCGAGGCAGCGCGACGGACCAGGTCATGGTTGCTCTTCGATGAAACCTACGCCAACCTGTGTTACGACCAATCTATGGGAGATGCGCCAGGGGT
The DNA here is from genome assembly GCA_003529325.1 of Candidatus Latescibacterota bacterium. Lineage (GTDB taxonomy): Bacteria > Latescibacterota > UBA2968 > UBA8231 > UBA8231 > UBA8231. Next base: position 1,251 of record DPVW01000393.1, read on the forward strand.
GGATGAGGATCGCTGTATCCGAATCTATTCAGTGTCAAAGGAGCATGCAGCCCCTGGACTACGGATGGGGTATGCCTTGGCCCCAATGGATGTTATTGATACCATCAACCGGTTCACATCGTTAACGGTGTCCTGCCTGCCGTCGTTTCTACAACTAGCGGTGGCAGATTATCTGGAGTCGGATCAGTCGAAAGCATTCGTGATCGAACTTCGGGAGAACATGATCGACAGATTTCGATATTTGGAAGAATGCTTTGATGCGAATGGATTGAGTTCTTCACTGATTATTCGACCCAATGCAGGATTCTATGCGATGATCCGAACTCCTGGAGAAGTGACGGCGGCAGAGACGATGCTGGTGGCCGACGGCATTGCGACATGTCCAGGTGCAGGCTTCGGCTTGAATAGCACTGAGTCCGTCCGAATCAGCCTTGCGGGTAGGCTGGACGCGGTACGAGAGGGCATTGATCGATTGGCCGACGTACTGGCCAGACAGCCCTATTCGAACTTTCGAGAGGAGTCCAGGAGCTGAGCGTGACGAATCACAAGGAATTGACAGGCGCAGAGCTCGTTGCGGCCTTTGTCGAAAAATTCTGCTTTCCAAAGGTGTTCCTGGTGACGGGCGGGGCATGCGCCTTTCTCGTTGACGCATTGGGAAGCAACGACGCCACCGATTACGTGTGCGTTCAACATGAACAAGCGGCGGCGATGGCAGTGGACGGTGTCTGGCGTTCGACGGGTTCGGTGGGGGTGACGTTCGCAACGAGCGGCCCGGGCGCTACCAATCTGCTGACGGGAATCGCCTGCTCCTGGTTCGATTCGATCCCCGCGATTCACATTACCGGACAAGTGAACCAGAGGGAGAGTGCGCGGACGTTGGGTGTGGCGGTGCGTCAGGCAGGGTTCCAGGAGACGGACATCGTCTCTATCGCCGCACCCCTGACCAAGTGGGCGATACAGGTTACGTCGGTTGCCGAACTCGCGGAGACGCTTCCGCATGCGCTGAGCATTGCCCAGAGTGGTCGAATGGGACCGGTCCTGATCGACATTCCGATGGATGTTCAACAGGATGTGTGTACGCCGGAGGATCTCGAGACTGCATTCACGCTTCAGGAGACGTGCGATGAGGCTGAGCCTGGGTGTACCTCTGCAGAAGATCTTCAAGACGCTATGGCTGGGTTCGTGAACGAAGCAGAGAGGCCGCTGTTCATCCTCGGTGCTGGACTCGGACTGTCGGGGACAGCACGAGTCGTTCAGGAATTCTGTGAAGCAAGTGGCATCCCCTATCTCTCGAGTTGGGGAGGGATGCCGTTTCTCGACCGTTCGCGTGAACACTACTTCGGGTCCTTGGGTGTCTATGGCGACCGGATCGGGAATCTCGCAGTCCAGAGCGCGGATCGCCTCGTTGGACTGGGAACAAGACTGGACAATCGGCAGAGAACTGGTAATCCTTCTGGATTTGCTCCCTTCGCACGTATCCTGGTGGTCGATATCGACGGTGAAGAGCTCGGAAAGTTCGCGCACTGCCCGGAGTACACCACAATGAGATTTGACTTGGCCGAGGTAGCGCAAGCGCTACCGTCTGCATCTGGTTGTCAGAAGAGAACTGAATGGGTAGCTGAACTGGTTAATGCAAGAGTGCAGTTGGCTTCGGTCGAGGAGTCCGCAGCCGATTCTGCCGGCATGAGCCCATACCGGGCAGTTCCGATCATTCAGAGCCGCCTACGGAGCGATGCCATCGTGGTAGCGGACTGTGGTGCAAATCTGTGCTGGGTGTATCAGAGTTGGGGTCCCGGTGACCAGCAGATCTTTACGGCTGGAGGAAACTCGCCGATGGGATACTCGTTGCCTGCAGCAATCGGTGCACAGATTGCCCAGCCGGACCGGCAGGTTGTCTGTTTCATCGGAGACGGTGGTTTACAGATGAATATCCAAGAACTCCAGACGATCGTACATTATCAACTCCCAATCAATATCGTGATATTGAATAACAATGGATATGGAATCATCAAGCAGTTTCAAGACGCCTACTTTGAAGGTCGCTACCACGCAACTGGACGTGGATACTCGCAGCCAGACTTCGAGAAAATCGCGGGAGCATATGGTATTGAATATACGAAGATCAGCACGATCACGGAATTGGATAATCTTGAAATAAAAGACGGACCTGGCCTCATCGACATATGGCTACCAGAGGATTCGTCGATCATTCCAAAAGCCGAAATGGACAGATTTCTACATGACCAATTCCCCTATGGGGATTCGGCGCCCCTACAGCCTATTGGATTTGAGTACCCGGAGAGGCCTAGCCAACTCGGCACAAGTGTGTAGGCAGAGGGTTGGTGAGGTCGGGGTCGATGCCCCAATCGATTCCCAGCGGGTAGCCCCGGAACCCGACAAGAGCCTTGCATGATTCTCCGAGCTTGCGTGTAGGCGTGGGGTAAGGGGCGACTGAGGGGTCCCCGATCAGACACGAGTCCCCGCTGAAATCGGTGACTCCAACACCGCCGATCCAGGATGGCAATGTGGCATCACCCGCCAACTCGTCGCCGACGCTACCGACATGTCGATCCGTGCGGTGGTGTGGCGCCGTGGTGCCAGGGTCGGCGTTTCCGACCGATCGAAGTCCTACCGGAACGTCATCGAGGTCCCACCCCGGGCTGCCCACGGATTCGTCATGGCCGACGACTTCGCCACCCGAGGATTGCCCTTAACATGACCGCCATACGTGGCACCAACAGACAATCACCGCACCGAAACGTGCAGGACCCTCCTTGACAGTTCGCTTGAGCGGAACCGACAGGAGTCGCGGATCGCTAGCATCGGCGGAATGACGGCGTTGGCGGTGATCGGTACGGGTTATGTGGGGCTGACGACTGGCGCCTGTTTCGCCCACCTCGGCCACGAAGTCTTCTGTGCGGACATCGATGAGGAGAAGGTGGCTCGTCTCAAGCGCGGAGACGTACCCATCGTCGAGGACCGGATCGAGTTGCTTGTCGAAGAGGGCCTTCGCAACGGCCGACTCCGCTTCACGACCTCGCCTGCTGAGGCCGTTCGAGAATGCGAGGTGGCCTTCCTGTGCGTGCCGACGCCTTCCGCAGCGGACGGGTCGGTCGATCTCTCCCATATCGAGTCAGCGGTGTCTATGATCGCAGCGGATCTTCCGTCGGGATCGATCGTCGCCACGAAGTCCACGGTGCCGGTGGGGTCGGCTCGGGTCGTCGAACGTGTTCTCAACCGACATGACGTCTCCGTGGTGTCGAACCCGGAATTCCTCAGGGAGGGCTCAGCCGTCGTCGACTTCCTCAAGCCGGACCGCGTGGTGATCGGCGCCGACGACAAGGAGGCTGCGATCCGGGTCGCTGCCCTGTACCTCGATATGCCCTCACCGGTGATCATCACGGATCCTGCCACGGCCGAGACTGTGAAGTATGCGGCCAACGCATTTCTCGCCACAAAGTTGTCGTTCGTCAATGCCATTGCAGCGGTGTGCGAGGCGGTTGGTGCCGACGTGGACGATGTGATGCTCGGTCTGGGCTACGACCGTCGTATCGGCGAGGGTTTCCTTCGTCCGGGCCCCGGCTGGGGCGGATCCTGCTTCCCGAAGGACACGCGTGCACTGCTTCGAATCTCGGAGGGTGCGGGCTATCCGTTCCGCCTCCTCGAGGGTGTGCTCGAGGTCAACCATCAACAGCTCGAGCGGGTGGTGGACAAGGTCGAGCGGGCAGCATGCGGATCTCTCGATGGCGTCGTAGTGGCGATCTGGGGACTCACGTTCAAGGCGAACACCGACGATCTCCGGGAGTCACCCTCGTTGGCGGTGATCGAACGGCTGCTCGAGCGTGGTGCGGTCGTCCGGGCCTGGGATCCCACTGTCGATGCGCCTCGGCCTCCGATCCCCGAGTCCGTGGAGATCTGCGCCGATCCATACTCGGCGTGTGCAGGAGCCGCTGTGCTGGCGGTGTTGACCGAGTGGGATGAACTCCGGTGGTTGGACGCCAACAAGGTCGCAGAACTCATGTCTCAACAGGCCGTCGTTGACGCACGCAACATTCTCGACCGGAGCGAGTGGTTGCGGGTCGGGTTCGACCACCAGGGGATCGGTCGATAGCCGGTGCGGGTGCTTGTGGCCGGCGGCGCCGGCTTCATCGGATCGCACCTTTGTGACGCACTCGTGGCGCGTGGCGACGAAGTGATCGCAGTCGACAATCTGCTCACCGGCCGACTCCAAAATGTCGCTCACCTCAACGGACACGAACGGTTCTCACTTATCGAACACGACATCACCATCCCGATAGTCGGAGCGGATTGGCTGGATGGTCCGGTTGACGCTGTCCTCGATCTCGCCAGTCCCGCCTCTCCCGATGACTTCGCCACGCTGCCACTCGAAATCCTCGCGGTCGGAAGCACCGGGACCCGCAACCTGCTCGACCTGGCGTATGAGCAAGGATCCCGGTTCCTGCTCGCATCTACCAGTGAGGTTTATGGTGATCCGCTCGTGCACCCGCAGTCGGAGGACTACTTGGGTAATGTCGACCCCATTGGGCCGCGGAGTTGTTACGACGAGGCCAAACGGTTCTCGGAGGCACTGACGATGGCGTACCACCGCGTCCACGTCGTTGACACCAGAATTGTCCGTATTTTCAATACCTACGGGGAGCGGATGCGCCCCAACGACGGAAGGGTCGTGTCGAACTTCGTTATCCAAGCGCTTGAGGGGAGACCAATCACGCTGTATGGCGACGGCAGCCGAACGCGTAGTTTCTGTTACGTCGCCGACGAGGTGGCAGGGCTCATGGCCGTTCTCGACGGCGACCTCACGAGTCCGGTCAACGTCGGGAATCCCGAGGAAGTGCGGATCCGGGAACTGGCCGACCTCGTTGTGGAGCTCACGGATTCGGTCAGCGAGATCATCGAGGTCTCCCTGCCGCCCGAGCGCTTGGGCGACCCTGTCCGTCGATGTCCCGATATCAGGCTTGCACAGACCGCGCTCGGTTGGGCACCGACTACCACTCTCCGGGAGGGGCTCGTGTCCACTATCCGATGGTTCGCCGACCAGGCGCCAGCGTCGCAGGTCGGGTCCGGAACGGCAACCGAGGTTGTTTCATGACCGCCCGCCCCCGGGTGATAGCCATTGTCCCCGTCCTCGACGAGGAGGCGAAGATAGGAAACGTGGTCCGTCGCATTCCTCGGGATGTCGTTGAACGGGTCCTGGTTGTCGACGACGGGTCACGGGACCGATCGCGTGAAGTGGCTGAGGCCGAGGGGGCGGAGGTGCTCGCCCTCGGGCAGACCAAGGGCGTCGGCGCTGCGATCCGGCACGGATACGAGACGGCAGTACGGGACGGTTTCGACGTAGCGGTGGTGCTTGCTGGTAACGACAAGGACTTCCCCGAGGAGATCCCGCTATTGCTCGAGCCCATTGCGAAGGGTAAGGCCGTGCTGGTTCAGGGTTCGAGGTACCTGGCCGGCCGGGCGGAATACGGTCAGATGCCTCTCTACCGGCGAGTCGCCACGCGACTACACCCTCTGCTCATGTCGGTTGTTGCCGGCCGTCGGTTCACTGACTCGACGAACGGCTTCCGGGCCGTGACGACTGGGCTGCTTCGGGACCATCGACTAGGACTTGACTCGTCGGAACTCGACGAGTACGGCCTCGAGCCGCACCTGCTCTTTATGACGACGAGACTCGGGTACCCGGTCGTTGAGGTGCCGGTTCAGAAAGTCTACCCTCCCAGGCACCTCGGACAGACCAAGATGAAGCCGGTCACCGGCTGGTGGTCAATCCTTCGGCCGCTCGTCAGCGCACTGGTCTGGCGGCCATGGAGGGCAGCAGTAAGGATGAGCGGAGAGGTTGAACCAGCATGAGCATCGGGGTAGCAGTCATCGGCGTCGGACACTGGGGCCCGAACCTGGCCCGGAACTTCCACAGCGAGCCCGGCGTCGAACTTCGGTGGGTGGTCGACCGCGACAACGGACGGCTAGACCACGTTCGTCAGAGCCTGCCGGGTGTGAGGACGTCAACCACGGTCGACGACGTGTGGTCCGACCCGGAGGTCGAGGCCGTGGCGATCGCCACGCCGACATCGACGCACGGCAAGCTCATCGAACAGGCATTGCGCTCGGGCAAGCACGTGCTTGTCGAGAAGCCGATCGTCGACGACAGCATCTTTGGCACGTCGCTCGTTGACCTCGCTGCCGAGGCGGGGCTTGTGTTGATGGTCGGTCACGTGTTCCTCTTCAACGAGGCGATTCTGATGGCGAAGCGGTTCGTGGATGAGGGGGAACTCGGGGACCTCTTCCACATAACGATGGTCCGGACGAACCTCGGGCCGATTCGCTACGACGTCAACGTCAGCTGGGACCTAGCGGCGCACGATGTCTCGATTGCCAACTTTCTCCTCGGAAGCGAGCCGCTGAGTGTGTCCGCTGTCGGTGGTAGTTGGATCAACTCCGACATCGCAGACGCCGTGTTCGCCACGCTGCGCTATCCGGACAACGTGCTGGTCAACCTGCACCTCTCGTGGCTCAGCCCGCGCAAGGAGCGCGACATCACGATTGTGGGTTCCGAGAAGATGCTCACGGTCGATGACCTGAGCCTCACTGAGCCGATTCGGATTCACGACAAGGGCGTCAGCGCCGAGCGCATCACGCCGACGTGGACCGACAACTATCTGTCGTTTCGATCCAGTGTGCGCGATGGCGCAATCCACATTCCCAAGGTGAACCTCAGCGAACCACTGAAAGCGGAGTGTCAGCACTTCCTCGAGAGCATCAGTTCGGGCGAGGCACCTCGGTCCGATGGCGCGTTCGGCGTCTCGGTGGTCCGGGTCCTGGAGGCTATTGACTACTCGATGGCCTCCTCCGGAACCGAGCACGCCATCTGATGTCGGATAGACCGATCCCGCTGGTCGATCTCGGCTACCAGCAGCGCCAGGTAGCCGAGGACGTGCGGGCAGGCTGGGAGGCCGTCCTCGAACGGACGGCGTTCGTCCTCGGCGACGAGGTGGCCACCTTCGAACAGGCATACGCGGACTTCACTGGCGTGTCCCACTGTGTGGGTGTCGCCAATGGTACGGACGCATTAGAGATGGCCCTCCGGGCGCTCGACATCGGACCGGGCGATGAGGTCGTCGTGCCGGCAAACACGTTCGTCGCTTCGGCGCTTGCCGTCCGCCGCTCAGGAGCGACCCCCGTCCTCGTCGATGTCGATGCGGACCATCTGCTGATCGAACCGGGCCAGGTTGCCGAGGCGGTCGGACCAAGGACTCGGGCCGTCATGCCGGTCCACCTTTACGGCCAGATGGCACCTATGCACGAGCTGGCGGCCTGCTGCGACCCCGACCTGGCGATCGTTGAGGACTGCGCACAGGCGCAGGGTGCCACTCAGGGCGGAGCGCACGCTGGCACGTTCGGCGCCATTTCTGGCACGAGCTTCTACCCGGGGAAGAATCTCGGCGCCTATGGCGACGCCGGGGCGGTCCTTACCGATGACGAAGGGCTGGCCCGGCGGGTCCGTGCCCTGCGCAACTACGGCAGTGAGCAGAAGTACGTACACGACGAGATCGGCTTCAACTCGCGGCTCGACACGCTCCAGGCGGTGGTGCTCACGGCCAAACTGGCCCGGCTCGGGCAGTGGAACGAGGAGCGGCAGCAGGCGTCGCGTCGCTATGAGCATCTGCTTGAGGGTGTCGAGCGCGTTACGACGCCGAGGATCGCGCCGGGCAACGCCCACGTTTGGCACCTCTACGTTGTCAGGGTCCCGGGCCGTGACGACATACTCCGGGGCATGGCAGAGAAAGGGGTTCACGCCGGAATCCACTACCCAACGCCGGTTCATCGGCTCGGGGCGTTTCGCGATCTGGGGTACTCAGCGGGCGACTTCCCCGTCACCGAGGCGGCCTCGTTGGAGATCCTCTCGCTCCCGATATACCCGGGAATCACCGAGGTCCAGCAGGAGCGGGTCGTGGATGCCCTAGTGGCGTCGCTCGAGCCGTCATGACTTCTCTGGTCAACGTCTTCGTTCACGAGCGGGCTCTCTGTGAGAGCGATCGGGTTGGCCCCGGGACCCGGATCTGGGCGTTCGCTCACGTGATGGACGGTGCAGTGGTCGGCTCCGACTGCAATGTGTGTGGGCACGCTTTCATCGAGACCGGGGCTGTGGTCGGAGATCGAGTAGTCGTCAAGAACGCTGTCCTGATCTGGGACGGCGTCACGATTGGTAATGACGTGTTCATCGGGCCGAACGCGGTGTTTACGAACGACCTCGACCCTCGTGCCGCATTCAAGAAGGATCCCGACCAGTTCCTTGCAACAACGGTCGAGGAAGGCGCGTCGATCGGTGCGCAGGCAACGATCATCTGCGGCATCACGATCGGGCGGTCCGCGTTTGTCGGCGCGGGCGCTGTTGTCACGACGGACGTGCCGGCGCACGCGCTTGTCGTCGGCAATCCCGCGGGCCAGATCGGCTGGATCTGTGAGTGCGGCCTGCGACTGGACGACTCGCTGATCTGTCGGTGCGGTTGCTGCCTTCGTTACGACGATGTGAGCGGCGGGCTGATCGTCGAGTCCTCGAAGTTCTAGGTCTCGTTCGCGTTCTGGTGGGCGCTCGTGATCGCAGGTTCGTCCCTGCGGTCACCAACTCGAGGTCGCACGATCACGACGACGAGCATCGTGCCCGCCGCCGCACCCATGAGGCGGCCCGTCGTCGCTCCGTTCGCCGTTGTAGTGGCCACGCGATGGATGACCCAAGGCGATGTTCTCCACATGAATGAAGTGACACAGTCGTAGAAGTGATCGCCCTCGTAGACGGCAACCGAATCATCGCAGTCTTCGGTCGGTGCCATCAGTGCCTGAATGCCAGGATGCCATGCCCACGGACTGCCGAGTTGTGGCCACATGACCAGCATCAGTGCGAGCCAGAGGGCTGCCACAAGGGTGGTCTTCCGGGCAACGCGGTCAATGAATCTCAGAATCTCAGGTCCGACAGTCCTGAGGCACACGACGACGGCTGCTGGGAGTAGTGGTGCGGCGAGACGTGGCCCATAGGAGATCCAGCCGAATGGCGAGAACCAGAGAGAAAGACCTGCCGTGAAGGCCAACATGCCGCTGAGGAGCGCCATGACAGGTAGCCAGTTGGCGAAAGCTTCTGGCTTTCGGATCACGTGCAGTACGCCGACGACGGCAGAAGCGATCAGAACTGTCATAGCCACCGGCCAGAACCAGAGGATGCCAGCGGCAGGCGAGAACCACTGCGCTGCCAGGAACTCCAGGCGTAGCGGCCACGTCGGCGTGACCAACTCTGGCTGGATGCTCGTCAGGTTCCAGGGTGACGAGAAGCGGAAGTAGTTGAACGCCGTGAACGACGCAACTCCGAGTCCGACGCCACCGATGATGGGGAGCAGCGTTCGGGCGGGGGGCAACAGGCCGTCCTCCTCGTCGCGTCCGGCGAGCATCCCGAACAGCAGGAGGAACGGGGGGAACGTCTCCTTGCCGAGCGTTGCTATCCAGAAGACCAGCAGTATGAGGATCGGTCGACGTGTTCCTGCCGCAACGATCGCCGCGAGGAAGAGCATCCCAGCGAGCATCTCGCTGAAAGATGAGGTGGCGTGATAGGTCGCTGCGCTGCCGAGGAGGGCGAGGCAGCCCAATGCAGCGAGTCGAGGCTGGTGGCGGAGGGCGGACCAGATGAGGAGAAAACTCCCGGCGAAGGCGACAACGCTCATCCTGGCCAGCAACTCGAGCGTGGCAGCCTCGCTGGCTCCGAGCGCCAGGAAGAACGCAGCCGGGAGGTACTGGAGCATCGAGTAGTGGAACACCCCGGAGTTGGGACTCCCCTTGACGTGACCGCAACTGAGCCAGATGCCGTCCCCGATGCAGTCGAGCGCCGTGCGAGCACCCTTCACGAGATGGTCGGTGTCTCCTGTGTGCAGGTGTCCCCATGGGAAGGCGCCGATCCAGAGCAGTTCGACGTAGGCGAGGAGCAGGACGGCAGCTGCCAAGATCGACCATCGGACCCTGCGATCCGTCCACCAGGTCGTCGTCTGGATAGTCATTTGATGACGCCGCCCCGCACCGGCAGGTGCGCGATACCCGTGTGACGGGCTCCTCCGACGATGGCGAATCGGGCGGCAGCATCGACCTGCGCATAGCGCACGGTCCCGTCCACGGAATGGGCACCCAGGTCCACCTCGTACATGCCGTTCAACAGGGCCAGGCCGTCGAAAGTGAAGGTCACGGTGACCGAACCGTCGAGGCGCCCGAGGTCGACATCCAGTACCTGCGTGTTGGACGAGTTGATCAGGTTCCTCGCCGGATCGCGGATCGCGTAGGCGACGACGAGGTCATCGACGGGCCGAGTGGTCACGACCTCGGCGTGAAACGTGACGATGTCGTCGGGACGAACCGTCGTGGTGGCGTGACCGTTGACGTGCAGTGTGAGGCTGTTGAACCTGATGCCGCCGACCGGTGCAGCCGGATCCACGACAGATGCCGGGTCGTCGGCAGACGCCACCTCGGCGTCCGTCAGTGGTTCATCGACGTAGAGATTTTTATCCTCGCCATACAGGTGGCGTCGGTAGATGGTGGCTGCTTCCACCGGGTCACCGTGGGCGATCATGCGCCCCCGGTCGAGGACCACCAGTTCATCGCAGATGGTCGAGGCCAGGTCGGTGTCGTGGGTGACGAAGATCATCGTCACGCCCTGCTCGCGGAAGGTGCGGAACCGGTCGAGGCACTTCTGCTGGAAGGCCTCGTCGCCCACGGCCAAGATCTCATCGATCAGGAGGATCTCGGGCTCGACGTTGACGGCAAGGGCGAATCCGAGGCGGGCGAACATGCCCGACGAGTAGTGCTTGACCTGGTTGTCGATGAACTGCTCGAGTTCGGCGAAGGCTACGATCTCGTCGAACACGGCACCGATGTCGCGCTTCGAATAGCCCATGATCGAACCGGCGAGAAAGACGTTCTCCCGGCCCGTCAGCTCAGGGTGGAAGCCGGCGCCCAACTCCAGCAGGGCGGCCAAGCGGCCGTTCAGCCGAATGCTCCCGGCGGTTGGCTGCATCGTGCCGGCGATGCACTTCAAAAGCGTCGACTTGCCCGAGCCGTTGTGCCCCAGGAGGCCCAACATCTGGCCCGGCCGGACCTCGAAGTCCACATCGTGGACCGCGTCGAACTCGTGGAACGGAATGTGCCCGAGGTGCAGGGCGCGCTCCTTGAGCGTCCGGTACTGCTCCTGGTAGAGGCGGAACGTCTTCGTGACGTGGTCGACCTCGAGGGCACCGACGGGAAGGTTCACGATGATG
>DPVW01000313.1:0-175 GCA_003529325.1 Candidatus Latescibacterota bacterium
GCCGTTGTCGGAGGTGAACAGGAGGATCGTGTTGTCGTCGAGACCCAGGGCCTGCAATTCACCGAGCAGTACGCCGACACTCCAATCGATCGCCTCCACACAGGCGCCATACCGGCCATTGCGTGACTGCTCCATGAAACGCGACGCCGCATATAGTGGCAGGTGCACGTGCATG
>DPVW01000313.1:490-3855 GCA_003529325.1 Candidatus Latescibacterota bacterium
TGAGGCATGTTGTGGGCGAGGTAGAGAAAGAATGGCTCGTGCGAGTGACCGCGGACGAAACGCACGGCCTCCTCGACGTATCGTTCTGTCAGGCCTTCCTGATCAGGTTGTGCCTGGATGACCTCTTCATCGCGCAGCAACGGCAATGGCGGCCAACGATCTTCGCGCCCCGCCTGGCGTCCCATGTCGTTGGAATACGGCAACCCGTAGTAGTGGTCGAAGCCGTGGCGCGTCGGGAGGAATTCGGGTTGATCCCCCAGATGCCACTTGCCCACCAGCTGTGTGGCGTATCCCTGGCCCTTTAGCAGCGACGCGATGGTGATCTCGTCGGGATTCAGACCGACGGCGTCTCCGGGGAACAGCACGGCTTTGCCGTCGTCGCCCGTACCCAGGCCGATGCGCTGCGGATAACAACCCGTCATCAGTGCACCCCGGGATGGTGAACAGACCGAAGAGGCCATGTAAAAGTCGGTGAGACGCATGCCCTCGGCGGCCATGCGATCCAGATGCGGTGTCGAGTGCACGGTGGACCCGTAACAGCCGACATCGCCATACCCGAGATCGTCGCAGTTGATGAGGATGATGTTGGGTCGGTCGGTTGCTGCACGAAGCTGATCTGGATTTGTCATACGACACAACTTATGCAGGCTCTGACCACACGCCAATATGAGCCACATGACCACCCCTTGACGGCAGCGCTTCTGGCGCCGCTAGTAGCGCTACTGGCATTCCATAAACCCGGCACAGGCACGAGGACCAACATGGCCAAGACCAAAGGCAACACAATAAATCTCGCCATTGTCGGCTGCGGCGGCATGGCTGGCGCCCATCTGAATGGGTATGAAGAACTGGCCCGCAAGGGCGAGACTCGATTCCGCATCGTCGCCGCCGTGGATGATGCCAAGGAGCGCGCCGAGGCCTTTGCCACCAGACTGCAGAGCAACCTCGGTTGGGAGGTGGCGACCTTCAAGAGTGTCGAGCAACTGCTCAACAGTGGTATAGCAGTCGATGGCGCCGACATCTGCAGTCCCCACGGACTCCATCACGTGCTTGGCTGCCAACTGTTGGATGGCGGCGTCAACGTGCTCTGCGAGAAACCGATCGGGATCACCGTCAAAGCTTCAAAGAAGATCGCCGCCACAGCCAAAAAACGCGGCCTCGTGGCGGCGACGGCGGAACAGTGCCGCCGCGCCATCGGTCAGCGCACCATCCACTGGGCCTTTCATGAGGGTGACCTGCTCGGTACGCCGAAGATGTGGTGGGCGGTAAAAGCTGGTTGGTCGGATCCCGCCCACGTCGGCGGCTGGCACTGGCGTGTCGATCGCAAACTTGGCGGCTGCGGTATGGTCATGGATTCCGGCGCTCATTGGGTCGACACCATGCGCTACTGGTTCGGCGAGATCGACTCCGTCTACGCCCGTGTCGAGCAGATCCACGAGCGCCGTCTCAAGAAGGGGGACAAGGAGGTGAAGAGCGCCCAGGAGGATTTCTGGACGGCGATCTTCAACTTCAAGAGCGGTCTTATCGGCACCTGGTCGTGGACGATCAGCGCCCCCGGCAAGGGTTTCACCCAGCTGACGATGTCGGGCACTCGTGGCTCCATCGTCGACTCCGATATCTTCCACCCCGCCGCCTTCCAAGCCAATGGCGAGTGCCAACTCGTCGATGGCACGACTTACGACATGCCCAAGCTCCAGAGCATGTTTCTCGACAGCCTGTCGTCCAGGCGCCGTGACGCCCTGTTCCCCTATGGCATCACCGGTGGCGTGACATTGGAGTTGTGGGACTTCATCGACGCCTTGTCGAAGGGGCGGCCCGTGGAGATCGACGTCCAGGAGGGTTTGCGCTCGAAAGCGGTGAGCGAAGCGATCTACGAATCCGCCAAGGCTGGACAGGTCGTCAAGGTTGCCGACGTGTTGTCCGGCAAGGTCAACGCCTGGCAACGGGATGTAGACCGCATGTGGAAGTTGTAGGAGGGAGTTGACCGTCGCCTGGCGTCCCGTCTGCCCCCCAAGCACCGGAGCGGATCGACGAACGAGCCGACGACGTCTATCACTCAGTACAGGACGAAGATCCGAACGAGCAAAATGTCATGCTCCTCGGAGATTTCAACCTGCCACCAGAAGACACGGGCATGGACGAGATTGATACCATCCTTGATCCCCTCTTGTCAGGTGCGGTTCGGACCACGATCTCCGATGCGAGTCTCTATGACAACTTCTGGTGGGAGTCGGCGTTCCTGAGCGAGTGGACGGGAGAGGCAGGAATCGACCGCTTCGACGAGGCCGTTTTTGGTGACGAGGATTCTGTCGCGTCATTGGCCGTATCCGACCATCGCCCCATCTGGGCCACGTTCAGGACGGATGGAGCCGATGACGATGGTGCACCCATGCCCACAGTTGTGGGACAAGTGAACTGGAGTGAGATTAAATTATCGCGATGAACACAACAAGAAAGGAACCGATGTGGGGAGGCTGTTAGGGGTGTTGGTGGTGATGACGTTGGTATCGACGATCCAGGCCGGGGCGCAGGTTCGCATCCACCGGGTGTTACCCGATCCGGTGGGTAACGAGAGCCGGAACGACACGCCTGAGCTTATTGATGACCGTCCGCTGAGTCATACATTCACCCCAATTAACGCAAGGGGGAGATGGCCGGGCAGGCGTGGCTATGGCTGTGATCGCTTTCGGCAGGGTTGCGACTTCGTCGTCTGGCAGCAGGTCAGCGGAAAGACGCTGACCGAGACGCAGGTGCGGACTCTCATCGAACAGGGCCACACCCGACTGATCCGTGGCTTCCTCTCGCCGAAGGGGCAGAAGTTCGCAGCACGCCTGCAGTTGGACAACCAGGGCCGAACCGTGCTCGCTCCAGCAGGCAAGTAACTCTCCGCCAGCATCGAGGCCGGTCGGTCGGTCGGTAGAAGAATGCTCGGCGCACCAGATGGTGCGGTACTGAAAAGAACGAACCGCCGGATACAAATCCGGCGGTTCGTTCCACAGAGTCCTATAAGGGGCAGAGGCGAAGTTACGCCTCGACGCCATAAATCGGTTCGAGCTACACCATATCTTTGAGCGCCTTGAGCGGTCGGACCTTGACCACGTTGGATGCGGCCTTCGCCGCGACGTCCATGAGCTCGCCCGGACGGAATGGGTTCGGCACGTTCTTCTTCGCAGGGCGACGCGGCTTGCTCACCTTCACCACCTTCATCAACCCGGGCACTGTGAACGCACCAGGACCGCGGCTACCGAGATCCTTCTTCATGAGGGCCGACATCGCATCGAACACTGCGGCCACGTCCTTGCGAGTTAGCTCAGTGGCTCCAGCAATCTCTTTGTAGATCTGGGTCTTGGTACGGGGTTTCACTG
>DPVW01000336.1:0-7482 GCA_003529325.1 Candidatus Latescibacterota bacterium
GGAACGATCCAGGCACGCAGGTCGAACATCAGACTCTGCACGACGGACAGAACACTCATGTATCCGAAACGCCCCCCCGCCGTCGCCATCAGACCGACGACCTTCCCTGTAAGGGCTGGCCCGCAATGCTCGATAACCGACTTCAGCGTGGCATTCATATTAAAATTGTAGACAGGAAAGCAGATGATGATGCCCTCAGCCTGCGCCAATCCGGTGCGGATGCGTTCGGCGCCATCAGAGCCTTCTTCACCATATGGGAGGATCCGCTGATCCTGAACGTCGAGGTGTTTCCCCGCGCCGCCGTGATGACGTACTCCGTCGAGGGCGGCTTGCGTGAGGATCTGCGTCTGGCCCCCTGGCGCGAGTCCCGCATTGAGGACGACGATACGTGCTGGTCCCTGGTTCGAAGACATATTTGCTCCGGATTCGAGTGCCGACCAGTGAATATAGGGCGAGACCGGTCTTGACCGCGGGGAACTGACACACCAGAATCAGAAACTCGCTTTGGAGAGTCAGCGAAGTTTCCCCTCCCTCAGGAGCCAACGATGCGCAAACTGCAGACCCTACTCCCTGTCCTACTCCTGGCGGGCGCCAGCTACGCGCAGAGGGTACAGGAACAACCCGCTGAGGTCCCCGAGACCGTCATCGCCAGAGCGCCGGGTCCCATCGTGGTGGATGGGCACGCCGACGATGCGGCATGGGCGGCAGCGACACCGATCTCCTTCATATTCCCATGGAATGATATAACCACCGAACCGGCTCAGTCCACGGTGGCACGCATGCTCTATGACGACAGCGCACTATATCTGCTGTATGAATGTGTCGATCCATACCTGCACGCCGAAGTCTATGAACAGGACGGGCCGGTATGGGAAGAGGATGCTGTCGAGATCTTCGTGACGCCCAACGCTCAGGATAGTTCGGCCTATTTCGGCTATGAGATGAATGCCAATGGAACATTCCTCGACTACATGGCCTTCAATGCCGGCGTCGGTGGCACGAAGAACATCCACTTCGAGTGGGAGAGCGAAGGCGTGGAGATCAAGACGACCTGGGATGGCACGTTGAACGATCATACCGATCAGGACCGTAGTTGGGTCCTGGAGATGGCCATTCCAATGGAGAACTTCCGCCACCTCGGGGGCCAGATTCCACCGCAGCCAGGGGACATGTGGCGATTGAATCTGAATCGCACCAAGGGCCACGAAGGACAGTTCAGCATGTGGTCGGATACGGGCACCGAAAAGGCCTCGTTCCATCACTCCGCCTACTTCGGCAAGGCCTGGTTCTCTCGTAAGTAATCGCGGCGCATAACAAATGGCGGCCCGTCCCGTGGCGGGTTGCCTTGTCTTATTCGGGGCCGAACAGCAACTCTCGTTCTTGTTCCGCCTGCTCCCGCCGAGTATCGGCGTCTTGCACCGACTCGGCCCCCATCGCCTTGTAGAACTCCTCGCCGTACTCCCGCGTCTTGATGACCACCGGCATCGGCACGGCGTGCCCGAGCACGAGGGCCTGTTGCTTGCTGTCCAGACTGGCCAACACCGAGCGCAGTCCTTCCGTGCCATTAACGCCTGTGAGCACCGCCGCAATGTCCTTCTCGTCGTTGAGCAGGGCCGTGATCCGCGTGCCAATCTGGGACAGCACTTCGTCATCGATACCGGAGGGCCGCTGATCGACGATGAGCAATGACACATAATACTTGCGCATCTCCCGCGCGATCGTACCGAAAATGGTCTGCTTCGCCGCCGATGGGTTGAGGAATTTGTGTGCCTCTTCGATGGTGATCATCAATTGTCGGGGTTTGTCCTCGGGCCGCTGCGTGGCGTAGAAGCGCTCCGATTTCTTTACGTAGGTCTCGTGGATACGGCGGGCGAGCACATTGGCAACGAGCAGATAGCAGAGCATGCTCGTCTGTTGGCCGAATTCGAGGACGACATTTATGCCGGCGTCGAGGTGCTCCATGATGCGATCGACACAGTCAGCCCCTTCCATTTTCTTGACCATGAAGGGGAAGTTCTCCAACCGTTTCAACTTTCGGTGCAGTGCCACCAATGACCCGGCATGGGCACCGATCTCGCCGGCAAACTCCTCGACATCCGGTCCCTCGAGACTGAGCAGAGTACGCAGCCATGCGTCCTTGTAGATCGCATACACGAGGTAGGCGGATTCGACGGCTGTGGGGTTCAGCTTGAGTTCGTCCTGTAGCGGTGCAATATCCTCGACGGCGATCTGGTCGAAGGAGATGTAGACCTCGTGGTCGGGCTGGATGCCACGGGCGCGAGTCGATTTTGGATCCAGCGAAAAGATCGCGACACGATCACCGAATAGTTGCTTGAGTCCCTTAACAAAGGAGGAGGTCTGCTTTCCGGAGGACTCCTTCATGGCCTTCCAGCCATATTCGTTGTGCATGTCGAAGATCAGATTTACGGCGCGGTCATAGTGGATGAGACCCGACAGGACCAGACGCGTCAGAAAGGACTTGCCCGTACCGGTCTTGCCGAAGATGCCATTCGAACGTTCGGCAAAACGCACCATGTCGATGCAGACCTGCGTGTCCATGTCCAGTGGCGAGCCGATACTGAAATACTTGCCCTCTGCGTCGCCCTCCTTGCCGAAGATGCGGGTCACATCCTCCTCTTCGGCTTCCTGCACGAGCGAGAAGTGGCTGGGGATCGCCTTCACGGGGCGCGGGCCATCGTCGAAGTCGCGCGACATGGGATCCTTTGGCATCATCAACATAGGCCGCAAGGAGACGATGTTGTAGGTCCCCGTTCCTGCCAGCACTTGCCGCAGCAGTTCATCGGATCGATCGGGCGGGTGCAGCAGAATCTCGGAGTTGGTCGCGTCGAGGCGCATGTCCGTGACCATCGAGAAGAAGTCATTCTTGTCCCCCTCTATGACGACAAACTTCCCCGCCTTCATGTCCTCCACGTTGCGCTCAGCATCCAGTTTCATCTCGAGTCCCTCCACGAGGGACCCTCTGGTGACGACGCCGACACGACCGCGCCTGTGTCGTGTACTGATGATATGGCCGTTGCCGTTCTGCTTTCCCATCACACCTGCCCCCATGACGTAATACGTCGCACGAGCGAACTGAGTCGATCATAATCGTCGCGCAACAATCGCGACAACTCGGCACCCATCCGCACCAGATATTGACCAGCCTTGGTCTCCCCCGCTTCATCCGCCCGTCCTTTCAGGGCATGGCGCAATGTGGCCAGCAGCAACTCGTCGGTAGGAAGCCCAGTCGCTTCGAGCAGGCTACGCAGAAACTGCGGATCCTCGGTTACCGCCAGCACCTGCTCGACAGGACAGGGGAAGACGAAGCTGTGGATACGCGCCGGTTGTGGGGGGAACAGATGCACCATGCTGTCGTCATGCAGATAACCAAGGACGAACACTTCGAATTGTGTGCGCAGCAGTTCGAAGATCTGCGGCTGTTCGGCGCGCAACTCCGCCTCCGTCTTGCCATAGGCCATGGGCCGTCGGTTTGGCTCACTCGACTGTGTGCTGGCATTGTGTACGACGCCGATGAGATCGCGACCATCGGACTCGACCCGGACGAAAGCACCGAAGTCAGGGGCGTGGTGCAGCCGTCGTGCCTCGGCGATGAGGGTTGTTGTCGAACTCTCGACGACCTCACCGACGCGCCCCGTGGCAGCCGCGTTGGCGTCGATTTCCTGAGCCCGCGAATGCGGAACGAATCGCCCGTCACCGTCAACAAAACTCTCGAGACTTCGCGTCCCTGTGACCTCTCCTTCCGTCATCGACACGTCCCCTATTCTCGACTCGTTCACTCACACGCCCACGGTGCGCTTGCGCAGACTCTTGCGTGACACCCGCGCGTCGATGTCGTGGCGCACGAAGACCTCCTCGAGATGCCGATAAAATCCCTCACGGTCGGTGCCCCGAACCACGGCTCGTTCGTGAGCTTCGGCGAGACTGACGGGATATCCACGGCCTTTGGCTGCCTGATCTACGATCGTGCCATGGACGAGTTCGAGCAGGTCCTTGTCTTGTGCCACGTAGCGTGGGATCTCGACACGACCCACTTCGTCGCCTGCATGGACATAAAAGAAGAAGACCTGGTGCGCGCCGTAATCCTGAAGTACACGGGATCTGTTTTCGAATACCGCCGAGCGCTCCCCCGGATTGAGGACACGTCGGAAGAGCACGGCATCAGACACCCCCTCGACGGGGGCGCAGGGCGGTACCTGTCCAAGCCAGGGACAACGCTCGCACTCGGCGGCCTCGTCCATCGGGCAGAGTCCAACACGGAGGGCGTTGACGAGTTCGGGACTGCCCGGTCTGCTGATGTACCCCGCGATTGGCACGCCGCGACTCTGCAACAGATCAAAAGCAGAGCAGAGGGCCGCCAGACTGGCCGCACGGAAATCCGGAGGCCGTGCATCGAGACCCCAGAACACGAGGGTGCCATCGGTGAGGGCCACGGTGGGGTGTCCCGCTGCTTGTGAAGCCGCCGCAAGTTCGGCCAACTCCGTCAACTCCAGCAGCGACCGGCGAAAGCCGACGAGTTCGCGATTGACCGCCGTCCGTCGTCCCCCCCACTGCGGAAACAGGTCTTCGTCGCGCCAATAGAGTGTGGGTCGACTGCTCAGAAGCGGCCGGTCGTCGGTGCCGTAATGCAACAGCACATAGCCGATATTCAACAGAAAACAGGGCGAGACTTCGTGACGGTCGGGAAAGATCTGCGAGCCGTCGGTTGCGGCCACACTGAGTCGTTCGGGGCGTGCCGGCGGCGCGATCCCCTGAGCCAGTGGACCTTGAAAGATCCGCGGGGTCTGCCACGGCGTGTGACTCTGGGCAAGACGCTCGTCCAGCGTCGCCCAGTCCTCGCTCCAGCGCTTTAGTTGTGCCAGCGCCGCCTCGACACGCTCTTCATAGGTGACGTTGCCGACCTCAGCTTGATCCGCAACCATCGAGTCGATCTGGCACCGGACTGCGGAAAGATCGAGCATGTACTACTGCGACTCCGCCCCGGTCCAGGTTTTGCCACCATCGGCGGAACGGCGAGTGACCTGCCGCCAGGAAGTAAGATCCTTGCCCTCGAGGCGGCGAATGTCGGCAATGTCGGTGACAGCCAGCTCGACGCCGACTTCACCGGTACCATCAGCGCGGTTGGTCTCGATGCGCAGACTGTCGAATTCAACATCGTCGGCCAACAGCAGCAGCACCGCGTGCTGCACCCGCATCTGACGGCGTTCGAGCGCCTCGGGCTCAATCTCGCTAACGCGAAAGCGCACCTGCACCTGATTGAGGTCCGGATCACGCTGCATGCCATAGAACCGACCATAGTCGGCGACGATCAATTCGCGCACCTCGTCCAGATGGGCGCTGAGAGCGACACGCGGCCGACGCTCCTTATCCTGGATGCGGAGCCCCGGAGTGGGCCCGGTAGAGTCCGTGATTTCGTCTGCCGCTGAGCTGCCCTCCTGATAACCCTCAAGCGAGGGACCCCAGATCCAGGCTTCGAGAGCAAACTTGACCCAACGTCCGTCACGGCCCACCTCTTCGATGCTTGCGCCTTCCAGCAGGGTGCCGATCTGTCGGCCTTCAGGGGCTGCACGAATATTTTCTTCTGGCTTGGCGACCTCGTAATCGCGGGCAGCACGAAGTTGTGTCACCCCGACACCACCGATGACCCCGAGTAGAAGGAGAAGAAGCTGTTTGCCTGTTTTTTTCATTGCGGAGCCAAGCTACCCGGGCCCTGAAACCCTGTCAAGGAATTTGCCCCAACCCGCTTGTCCAACAATGGCTTGGGGGCGTGGCCCGGCCATCCTACAACATTTTGGGGTAGGCCGATCTGACCGTGTTCGTTATCCCCCGCCGTGCTGGAGGCGTTCTGCCAGCAGGGTAACCCCAGCATTCGCCAGGGTGAGGACGGCGGCGATGATGACCGCGAGGGCGACCAGCAGGGCGGGTTCGTGTCGAGGTGGGCGCGGCGGGCGTTGAGTCGAACCGAACATCGGCGACCTCGTGGAGTGTGGAGGTGCGGAATCAGGCCGATAAAAGACGATGAGGGTTCGTGCCATCGATGCATATGCAATCGATTGAGGAACTTGAGCCCTCGTGTAAGTTTCATATATTGAAGGACTTAACCCTCACCAATGCAACCCAAATCTCGCATATGCCACGACAGCCCCGGTGACCGAAAACGTCGAGTCCATGGAAACCGAAGACCTCGTACAGGCCATCCTTGATCTGGAACATGATCGGGAGGTGCAGGTAGAGGACACGGACCTGGCGCAGGAATTGTCCGACCACGTCAAAGAGTATGTTGACGAGCTCGTGCAGTTGCGGGCAGACGAGTCGGTTGGTGAAGGGCGGAAACGCAAAGGGCGCAAGAACGTCGAGGTGCCGGAAGGTCCCGTACCGGAACTCATGGCGCTACCCCCCGGCGAGCAGGCCCGCTGGATTTTCATGGAACGTTACATCTCGCTGGAAAAGCACGAAGACATTCTGGGAATCAACCTCCAACCAGAAGCCTTCGCCGAGTTCCAGGAATCCTTCGACCGACTCATCAAGGATCTGCTGTTGCTTCCACGATCACTGGAAGCCGCAGGGAAAAATGACATCACTGGACTGCAGAAGCTCTTCGCCAGTTACGTGCCGATCTTTCGATATAACGAAATCGCCGACGACCACGGGGTACTGGCCGAAAGCTCCGTGGCGAATCTGCGACAAGCATACCACTCGTACTTTTACAAGCGGCGCAAAAAAACCAATTGGTTCGAGGCCCAACAATTCTACACCGAACCTGTCCCTGGTCCTCGTTGGGTACTATGCGAAACCGAATATCACAACTGCACCCTCCGGCGCCCCCACCATAAATTGGACAAATTTGCCAGGGACTGGGACCTGCCCCCGGAATTCGCCCATCAGAAAAGTATTGTCGAAGACATTTATGATCGTATCATCGTCGGTGAGGCCCTGGCCGAAGATCTGTTTGCGGGCGGCACAAACAACATGACAACGACACAATATCGGGTCCGCAAGTCCCGACGGCTCGTCTTTACCGTGCAGCGTGTGCACAAGATCACCTTGCATGGCAAGAGGGGAATCCCGCACTGGCGAGCGTCACGCCGTCTGTGGCCTGCCCTCCACCCCACCCTCGCCTTTCCGGAGACACCTTGAGGTTATGAGCGAAGCCCGCATCGGTGAGCTCGAAGACCAGATCCACCAGGAAGAGAAACATTTCCTGATGGAGAAGTACGCTTCCTTGCTCTTGGATCGACTCGGGTCGGCCAACCAGGAGGATGGCGATGAGCCTCTCGACGGGCGTGCCGTGGAGTCGTTGCAGGTCGCCCGCCCCATCGTCAGCGAACCTCTGGCCGAGAAGATCGCAGAATTCCTCTCTGCCCAAGGCCATGAATTGGAGGGATTGGAGGACGAGGAGGAGGGCGGCGCCGAGACGACGTCGACGGACACTGAGGGGAACGAAGCCGAGTACGGTGGCCTCTT
>DPVW01000336.1:7829-8099 GCA_003529325.1 Candidatus Latescibacterota bacterium
GGAAGAGGAGGAACCATCGGAAGAGAACGAGGACGCGGGTGTCCTGTTTGGCAACGACATCTACTCCGAAAACGATGGTTCAGGTCGCCCCGAAGAGGACGCTCCTGACGGAGAGGATGCGCTCGACGATGAAGACTCGCTCGACCCAGAAGAAAACCCTGGGTTCACGCCATCGGAGGGTCACGACGTAGAGGAGACGCCCGGTTTCGAACCCACGGAGGGACACGACGCTGAGCAGGATTCACCGGGATTCAAACCCACCAAGGGGCA
>DPVW01000340.1:0-5434 GCA_003529325.1 Candidatus Latescibacterota bacterium
ACGCCAGACTGCGACGTTGTTGGTACTCGACGAACACGATGCCCCAGTGGCAGGCGCGGATGTGTTGCTTGCAGGACTGAGCCGATCCAAGACAAATCGTCAGGGCATCGCGAAGTTTTATTTGCCCGGGCCAGACATCTACGCGTTGGCCGTCACGGTCAACGGCCGCGAGGAAGTCCTGTATGAGGAGGAACTGGACCAGGGGGAAAGGTACGTCTACCGACCGAACCCCGCCAAACCTGCGGGAAGATACTTCATACTCACGCAGAGGTAACGAACGTTCGACGGCCCCTGCACCGGCTCACCACTGATAGTTGTTCGCTACCGGGCAATGCCGACCCATGACGTCAATAGTTCTTCTAACAGCGAGGAAGCTTGAATATTGAGTTCGGGTGGCTAACCTGCGTAAGGGCAAAGCGCTTCCTCGGGTTGTAAACCCACTGGGCGGCGATCTATCCACCCCTATCTGACCAGCGCAGACGTATTAATGACACCCTCAGGCTCGACGGCGGTCGGGCTTGTTGATGGAGCCAATATCCCATCGACCTGCAGTCAAGGAGTTCACCATGAAGGTATGGATTGACCAAGATCTGTGTACCGGCGACGGGCTCTGCGAGGAAATCGCCCCTGACGTGTTCTTCGGGATGGACGACGGTCTTTTCTACGTAAAGGAATCCCCGGAGAACTTCGGCACGGAGAAGCTGTTCGACGGTGTCGCCAACCCTGGCGGAGCCGAAGGCACTGCGCGATTTCCTGACGGCCTATTGGACGCGGTCATCGAAGCCGCCGAAGAATGCCCAGGAGAGTGCATCTTCATCGAGGCCTAGGACCACAGGATTACCCACGCCCTCGCCAATCCCCGCCGAGCGCAGTAGCCAGATATGTGGAGCACTTTTCTTCGACGCTCTGGAAGGCTCACCGGCTAGATCCCGACGCGATCATGGTGCCATGCAGCCTGAGAGGCGGTAAGTTCGCGCCATGGCTGAACAGTCCGTCACCCTAAATCGTTACTCGTCTCGCATAACCCAACCACCGAGCCAAGGCGCCTCCCAGGCCATGCTCTACGCGACCGGTCTGACCCCTGCCGATCTTCAGAAAGCGCAGGTGGGTGTTGCGTCATGCTGGTATGAGGGGAACCCATGCAACATGCATCTTGCAGACTTAGCGGACCATGTGAAGCGCGGCGTGGTGGAGTCAGGCCTGGTCGGGATGCGGTTTGACACAGTCGGTGTGTCCGACGGGATATCGATGGGCACTGACGGGATGTCGTACTCGTTGCCCAGCCGTGATCTCATCGCCGACTCGATAGAAACGGTGATGGCAGCGCAATGGTACGACGGCCTGGTCGCGCTGCCGGGGTGCGACAAAAACATGCCCGGGTGTGTGATGGCTATGGGTCGGCTTGATCGGCCCGCCATAATGGTCTACGGCGGAACGATCCGGCCGGGCTCAACGATGATCGGCGGCGTTGAGGAAAAGCTCGACATCGTCTCGGCGTTCCAGAGCTACGGCCAATCCCTGGCTGGTTCGATCACCGAGGCGGAGCGCGAGGCCATCGTCGCCCACGCTTGCCCCGGCGCTGGTGCATGTGGAGGCATGTACACAGCGAACACCATGGCCAGCGCCATCGAGGCTCTTGGTCTGAGTCTGCCCTACTCATCAAGCACCGCGGCCGTCGACCCAGCCAAAATCGACGAATGCGTTCGGGCCGGCCGCGCCATGCGGCGCCTACTCGAGGCTGACCTCAGACCGCGCCGGATCGTAACCCGAGGCTCGCTGGAGAACGCGATGGTAGTGACCATGGCGCTGGGCGGATCAACCAATGCAGTGATCCATCTGATCGCCATGGCGCGGGCCTTCGAGCTGGAGTTAACCATCGATGATTGGCAGGCAACAGCCTCCCGGGTTCCGCTTCTCGCAGACCTCAAACCGTCGGGTCGCTACGTTATGGCCGACCTACACGAGGTGGGGGGTGTCCCCGCAGTGATGCGGTACCTGTTGGAACAGGATCTGATTGATGGTGAACAGCTCACGGTCACCGGTCAGACCATCGCAGAGAACCTCGAGACGGTGCCGGATCTGACTGAGGGTCAAGACGTCATCGCGACCGTCGACGCACCAGTGAAGGAACGAGGTCATATCAGCATCCTGCGGGGCAACCTGGCGCCGGGTGGCGCGGTCGGTAAGGTCACCGGAAAACAGGGGCTCCAGTTCACCGGACCGGCCCGGGTGTTCGACAACGAAGAGGACATGTTGGCGGGACTTGAGCAGGGCGTGATCACATCGGGTGATGTCATCGTCATCCGCTACGAAGGCCCCAAGGGAGGGCCCGGTATGCCCGAAATGCTCACTCCAACAAGTGCCCTGGCAGGGGCCGGTTTCATCGACCAAGTTGCGCTTATCACCGACGGACGCTTCTCGGGAGGAAGCCACGGCTTCATCATCGGCCACGTCGTGCCGGAGGCACAGGACGGCGGCCCGATCGCGTTAGTCCAGGACGGCGACACAATCACGATCGACGACGAAACCCACGCTCTCACCGTCGACCTATCCGATGAACAACTGGCCGCCCGTCAGAGCGAATGGACCGCACCACCTCTCAAAGCCAGCAGCGGCGCGCTCTGGAAATACATCAAGAACGTCGAGGACGCCAGCCACGGCTGCATCACCGACGGCTGAGGTTCGGCTCTGATCGGTTCAATTGTGGTACCAAGCACCAACCATCGGTCTCGTCCGCCTCGGACCGTTCTGGCTGTGGCGGGTGCTCAGCCGCCGATGTGGCTCATTTCGACCTTGTTGAGCCCGGCGGTCAGCGATGACCTGATCTCGGAGTACCGGTCCGTTCGGCCGGCCCAGAGGTCGTGCACGGCCTCGTCGAGGCTTTCGCTGCCTGCGCCCTCCCTCAGTAACGTCCGCAGGTCGGTTCCATGGGTGGCAAAAAGACAGGTGTAGACGACACCCTCTGCCGAAAGTCGGGCACGGCTGCAGGCCCCGCAGAACGGCTCAGTGACCGAGGCGATTACGCCTACTTCTCCCGTGCCGTCTCGATAACCCCAGCGCTGAGCCACCTCGCCCGAGTGCGAGGCGGCCAGCGGTTCGATCCCGAACTCCTGGTTGAGGGTGTTGATGATCTCCCGGGCCGGCAACACGTCGTTGAGCCGCCATCCGTTTGTCGTGCCGACATCCATGTACTCGATGAAACGGACGATGTGGCCGGTCCCCTTGAAGTGTCGAGCCATATCGGTGATGGAGCTTTCGTTCATACCTCGCTTCACCACCATGTTGATCTTTATCGGAGTAAGCCCGGCTTCGGCCGCTGCGGCGATCCCGTCGAGCACTCCCTGTACAGCGAAGTCGACGTCGTTCATAGCCTTGAAAACGTCGTCGTCCATGGAGTCGAGGCTGACTGTGACTCGATGCAGCCCCGCTGCCGCCAGATCGCTGGCCATGCGGCCCAGCAGGGCGCCGTTGGTGGTGAGGGTCAGGTCCTCGATGTCGGGGATCATCGCGAGCGTGGCGACAAGGTCCTCGATCCCCTTTCGCAAGAGCGGTTCCCCTCCAGTGAGGCGAATCTTGCGGACCCCGTGGCGCACGAAGGATCTGGCCACGCGGTCGATCTCCTCGAAGCTGAGCAGCGAGTCGCGGGTGAGGAATTCATATTCGCGGTTGAAGATCTCCTTCGGCATGCAGTAGGTGCAGCGGAAGTTGCATCGGTCGGTGACTGAGATACGTAGGTCCCGGACAGGCCGGCCCAAGGTGTCCTCAACACTCATATCGCGAACTCCAGACGACGAACTTCAGCACAACTGCGGCGACGTGGCCAATTGTAGCCTCGGTCTGGTAGACCGCGGGCTTGAGGCCGCGTGAGGAGGGCCCAACATCGCGGCCCTGCGTGGTGTCCGGCTGCGCGATCCGGAGATGGCGATCAGATGTGAGCGAACTGCTCCCGGGTGGGCTCAGCTCAGCAATACCACGGCTCTGTGAGATAGGGGATCGTCGCCACCTGGGGAACCTCGTCCTGCCATGCCACATCCGGTCGATCTTGAGGCGTATCTCCTGCTGCCGCGGTTATGCGCCAGACCTCGTCGAACACTTCTCTCCGTGTTCGCTTTGCGGCCTGAGCGCCGACCACGGCCGACAGCACCCGCTGACCCAAACGGTCAACGGCGGGGTCGGGGTGTCTCCATGGGTGACACAGGGCCTCACGATCGAGCTCGCCCACCGCGTCGGCGAGCTCGGACAGGTCAAGCAGTTTCGAGCCGGGCGGAATCAGCAGGCGGATCGCGTACTGCACCGGCGACATGTTGTCGACGAGCCCGAGCCGGTTGAGGGTCCTTAGGAACTCGGCGTACCCCTCAATCGTTGTCCACGGCGTGAACGGGACAAACGTCGGGTTGATCGCTAGGCCTATAGCGCTCAGCGCGTCGATAACGATCGCGACATCGCCAGGAGTATGCCCTTTGTCGAATCTCTTGAGGATTTCGTTGTCGAACGATTCCACCGCGCTAGTGACCAGGACGCAACCGGTGTCCTTCAGCTCTGAAAGCAGATCGATGCGATCGCAGAGGTGTTCGACCTTGATAGTGACGTCATAGGAGAGATTTGGGAACAGGGCGTGCAGGGCGCGTACCAGGCGGAGTGCGTGGGCGGGTCCGTTGAAGAAATCGGGATCTCCGAAGGTGATGTGCTCGGCTCCTGCATCAACCTGGCGGCCGATATCAGCAAGAACGATCTCCCTTGGCACTATGTGGAACCGACCGTCATATACCGGAACGATCGGACAGTGCCGACAGCGGTGCCGACAACCGCGAGACGCCTCGGTGTAGCCAACCACACGAGTCGCTCCACCAGGAAGCACAAGGTGGGCGTACTGCTCCAAAGGCGGAAGCGATCGACGGTCAGGGATCATGAACTTCTGGCGGGCAAGGGAAATCAGCGGCAGCGACTGTTGGACGAGTCGTCGCCCTTTCACAACCACATCCTCGAACAACTCGACCAGGCCGCTCTCGTATTCGCCCCCCAGAATCGTGTCCGCTCCTGCGCTACGGAGAAACTCGTGGTTGAGAGGCGCATACAACCCGAAGAAACAGATGTGGGCCTGCGGGTTGATCTCTGTGACCCGTTCAAGAACTGGTTTTGCCAGCCGGGTGGCGGTGTGCATCGGAACGTAGAAACCGATCAGCGCCGCTTTACGAACAGCGCTCTCGTCGAGATCGCACAACGAGAGGTCCTGCACGACGACATCTGCACCTGCACGGGCCAGCCACGCCGCCGGTGACGCAAGTCCGAAGGGTTGGCGCCCGAGCTCATAGGTCGACAACAGTACGACGGTGCGTGACATGACAGGTCCAGGCTCTGTTAACCAGGTCAGAGAAGGGCATCGTACCAGGCGATCAGATGGCCAGTGCCCCACAACCTGTTCACGATGCCGCCC
>DPVW01000340.1:5819-9930 GCA_003529325.1 Candidatus Latescibacterota bacterium
GTCAGCTCGGCATGAGCCTGACGGAGCGACTCCTCCGTCGCCCGGGGTGTGTCGCCCAGGGCGAACAGGAAACCTAGATAGCGGTCTGCTTCTGGTGGCGGACGTACGTGGCTGCCGATGGGGATGGTCAGCTCCATATCGACGATGCCCGGCACCGCTCTTGCCTGTTCTTGGCCGCTGATATTGGTGAGGGTGCCTGCCCTGGGAATGGGCAACATCATGACTCCCGACGCAGCCGACTGCAGCGCGGAGGGCCCACCGCGGTATCCCAGGGCGCTTCGCAGCAGCGTCACCTCCAGCGATGTACCCAACAGGCCAAAACGTAGCGACCGGCCACACAAGCCCCCGATGGAGCGGGCCGCGACCTCGAGCAGCGACACTCGACCATCGTCTATGCGCATCTCGGCATGGATCGGTCCCTGAACAAGTCCAAGGGCAGCAGCAGCAGCACGGGCAATTGCGGCGATCTGATCTTGGACCCGACCATCAAGCACAGAGGGAGTAACTAGGATCGTCTCCTCGAAGTACGGGCCGTTCATCAGGTCTGGCTTGTCGAACAGTGCAAGCACCTCGAGATCTCCGTCGACGAGGAGACCCTCGAGGGCAATCTCAGTACCAGGCAAGAACGCCTCCGCCAGGATGGGCTCGTCGGGATCGCGACCCGCCTCGGCTGTGATGGCTCCAATGCGGGCAACCGCGGCGGGAACCGCGTCAGCGTCATCAACCCTGATGACGCCTCGACTCGCAGAGAGAGATACGGGCTTGAGTACCGCGGGATACCCAACTTCGGTACATGCCCGGCTCGGATCGTCGTTGGGTCCAATGATGCGATAGGCGGGTTGGGGCAACTCGGCCCTGGCGAAGATCTCGCGCATCGTCGACTTGTCGCGTGTTGCGCGCACAGCCTCAAGCGAGTTGTGGACCAGGCCGAGTTCCTTCGCGGCGACAGCGGCCATCACGACACCGCCATCGTCAGCCGCGACCACCGCATCAAGGGGAAACTCCTCCGCGAACTCAACAATGCGACGAGCCGACCACTCCGGACGCAGCGGATCGACGCGAACCATCCTGGGCGACGCTGTCCGCCCTCGAATCACCTGGGCGGCATCTGTGGCAATAATTGCTTCCGCGCGCAAGGTCTTGGCCGCTGCGACGAAGTCGGCAGTGCGATACGACGCGCTGGGCAAGACGATGAGCACCCGAGCCACCACCACCGCCACACTACAGCGAAGCCACACGACTGAACTCAGCTAGCCTGATGATCACTCGTCGAACCGCAGGAGACCGCCATGGCCGCCGACCAGGTGCTATCGATCACCGACAAGGCCCTCACCAAGATTCTGGACATTCGCGCCCAGGAGGCCGACGGCGACCAGTTGGCATTAGAGGTTGGTATCACCGGGGTAAGCGGCGGACAGTTCACATACGACCTAGCCATGATTCTGGTCAAGGAGATCCCGCCCGACGACCACACCGAAGACCATGGTGTGCTCAACGTGGTCATCCCCGCCGACTCTGTAGAAAACCTGAAGGGCGCCACCCTCGATGTGTCCCGCGACCTCCTCAACCCGAGCCTCGTGCTGGACAACCCCAACGGGCCAAGCCCCCGCATCGTGACGGACGGCCCACCCCTAGACCTAACCGGGCCCGTCGAGCAACGGATCGTTCAGGTTCTCAACCACGAGATCAACCCCACCATCGCGGCACACGGCGGGGTAGCCGAACTCGTCGCAGTTGAGGAAGGAACCGCGTACCTGAGGCTGGGCGGGGGTTGCCAGGGCTGCGGCATGGCCTCGGTGACACTGTCCCAGGGCATTGCACAGACCATCAAAGAAGCGATCCCCGAGATCACCAACATCATCGACGTAACCGACCACGCCTCCGGCGAAAACCCCTATTACGAGGCCGCCAAAGCTTAGACACCACATGCCGCCTTCGTGAAACAACATGAGGGAGAGCGTCCTTGCCGGTGATCAGAGAAATACCGGATTGGAGTTACTGGCTGATACGAACCCTGTCATATTCGCCTGACTGGATCAGCTCGATAGTGAGGCCCGCGACAGCGACGCTGTCGCCCACACGAAGAAGTGCGTCGGGCCAACCTTGCCCGTAGGTGCGTTCTAATGAGCGGTCCTCGGGTATTTGAACCCGAAGCGGCCCTTGATGCTGACCGACCGAGGTGTCCACCGTATAGACAAGAATGCCGGCATGGTCGCCCAGCCTGTGATCCACTCCAAGACCGCGTCGAGACTCTACAACCACGGCCCTATGATCATTTATACGGATGATGGCGGCCCTATAGCCAACCCCAGTGAGGACTAATGGTCTGAGTGTGAACTCAACCGAGGCGATCGAGGCGGCCGTGCGACAGTAAATTGATTCGGGTTCGAGCCATCCAATGAGCCATCGATTCCATGCCGTCATAGATTTGGGCGCGCCATGATAAGAAGACATCACCCCCCACTGCCCCATCGGCAAACTGGCCAGTTCGTCTCCGGTAGCCGGAGAAATGTAAAGGTCAAGAGGACCTAAGGTGTGACCTATTTCGTGGGCCAACAACCAAGCGTGATTGAGGCGCGTCGCTTTAGTACTCGGAGCACCATGAGCAAACATCACCGTGCCCTCATCAGTGCTGAAAGCACCTTCAAGCATGAAATGGCCCCACCCTCCAGAGTTAATAGCCGCGTCATCGGGAGTTGCCTCCGGTATGACAAAGAAGACCGCTGCGACACCTGTGAAGTCGAGGTGTGGATCAACCAGGTCGATAATTTCTTGTGAAAGCACTGCTCCAAAGGGATTTTTTGAGCCACCAGGATTGCCAGCAGTAGGGTCGTAGTCCACCGAAGCCTTCGATACCCGGGTAAACACGTCACTCAAAACCCATTCGACCTCAAAACGTCCATCCGATACTTCCCTGTAGTAATCGACCACCGTTTCTGCGTCTTGAGCAGCAGCCGCTATTTCCGAAGGCTCCCCAATGGCATCGGGAAAGTCAATAGGCACCAGCGCGTACTTCGTCGTCCCTTTCGGAGAAACGTTCTCAGTGGGTCGCGGAAAACCGACCCGAACTGGATCTCTTGCGCCTCGGACCAAATCCTTTAATTCACATAGGGAGGTGTCTTCACCGAGTTCGGTTGGGGGCATGTATGACACGACCGGCTCCGACTCTTCCGCCTGGTCCCCCGCGCTAGACGGTGCTGTCGTCGTCGTTTGGCCAGAAACAACAACCGTTGTCGAAACAGCCGCTGTAGTCGTGGGAGCAACCGTGATAGTCGTCGGACCAACCGAGGTAGTCGCCGGAGCAACCGTTACGCCGCTCTCGTCAGTGTCCGATAAATCCTGGGTCGCGGAAGTGCATGCAGCGGAGAAGCCCAGAACTATCACTACAGAAAGCCAACGCATCCCCACACAGTATCGATGGGTAATACCTATAGCGCCCGAGGGAGTTCTGCCACAGCAGCCGAACCATGCATCCTTGCTAGCCCCCGTCGAGGCGAGCGATCACGGAGCTGATTCAAGATGTCACGCTTTGAGGTGTGGGCGCTACAGAGCACGAGCACTATTACAAACCAAAAGTTTCCATCTCGTGGGACAACCACGAAAAGGGACCCCAACACCTAATGGTGAAGACCAACGCAGCCATCTACATCCGAAAGAGCTCCGACGATGGAACGTCGAGCTCGGACGGCCAACTGCGCGAGCTAGACGTCATCGGCTATGCAATTAGCCTCAGCCAAATTCGCCGGACACCGAAGTTTGTTGATAACGGCGGCGCGAAGAAAAACGCTGCGCCTGAAGTGGGTATCCCCTTGGGGATGTTGGCCTTGTGGGAAAATAGGACATGAACTTGAAGTGGAAGGACTCAGGACCGTTGGGTTTTGAAGACTGCGAACGGATGGGTGAGCGGGTTGCTATCGAGTGCCTAGAGATCGGACAAAAGGACGAACCGGCGAGCCTCTTTCAGCGCCTCCCTGCTTTCTTTCGGAAGTCGTAAGGCCCCGAAAACGACAAAAGACCGCCCCCGAAGGAGCGGCCAGTGTCGATAAATAAGTTTTGTTATTCGGCTTCAATAAAGATGCACTCTCCGGGGCATTCTTCGGCTGCTTCGACT
>DPVW01000232.1:0-1037 GCA_003529325.1 Candidatus Latescibacterota bacterium
TCGGCACCCGTTGGGGGCGATGGCTACACGTGGGACCGGGGCAGGGCGATGGCAACCTGAGTCTGATTCCGGATCCCGAGAATGAGTGGGAATCGCAGATGGTCGAATATCCCTCCATCATCGAGGAAGCAGGTGGGCGGCGGCTGTTCTACTGCGGTAATGGTTACGGTAAGACCGGGATCGGCACGGCCACTACAGCCTAGCTGCAGCCGACCTCTTGAAGACGGGAGTTCCCGTCGACGATTCGTCATCATCCCAGCGATACCCCGACGCATCGAACTGCGACAGGTCGGTGGGGCGAGTGATCTTGTTGGTGATGATCCAACGCGCCATGAGACCCCGCGCATGCTTGGCGAACAGCCCCAGGGCCTGGAACTTCCCCTTGACCTCGTCCTTGAACACGGGATGCACAACCTGGCAGGGCAACTCCTTTTCGCGCACGGACCGGTAATATTCCTTGCTCGCCAGATTGCAGATCCAGTCTGGCTTTTCCTCGCCGAGGGCGTCGGTGATGGCAGAGCCCCAGAACTGATACAGGTCTTTGCCACGCCGCGTCTTCAGACGGGTACCCATCTCGAGTCGGTAGGGCAACATGAGATCACACGGTTTCAGCACACCGTAGAGACCTGAGAGCATGCGGATCTGCTTCTGCGCCCGCTTGCGTTCAACCGCCGTCATGGAAGGCGCGTCCAGTCCCTGATACACATCCCCCGTGAAGGCCCACATCGCCTGCTTCGCCGGCAAGGGTCCGTCCCCTGCCCGGGTGGTCATCCCAGACGTTGCCTGCCCGTGAATGAGTTGGGCGTCGAAGCGCTGATAACGCTCGCGATTCAAGTTTGCCAGCCCATCGCTCAGGTCCATCAACGTAGCGAGATCTGAGGCTTTCTTGCGGCGCAGCGTGGTGATCAGACTCGCCGTCTGTTCATCCAGGAAACGTGGGACGTCCCCGGTGCGCACCGGAGCCGGTGTCTCGAAGTCGAGGGACTTGGCGGGCGATAGCAGAATCAACATAGGACGAACTCCCCGTCGAATTGGTC
>DPVW01000232.1:1373-21500 GCA_003529325.1 Candidatus Latescibacterota bacterium
TTGGTCGAAGGCCTGAGAGACGAACCTCGAGTGCTCCCTGCGCATGGATTCCAGGCTGATATCTGGACGCCCGAGTGGTGGGTAGGCGGCAGCCCACTCAGCCAGATTCGTCACCGGTCTCAGGGCTGTGCACAGGTCATATAATGGCAACAGACTGGTATCAATAGGATGCAGGACGAGATAGCGCTCGGTAAAATCGTGCATCCCCTGGTCTCCGAGTACCCACCAGAGCTCGAGGCAGCTGATCGGAAGGTCCAGCAGTGGATCCCCAGCGGCGGGGTTGCTCCCAGTCGATCACCGCCAGGAGAGATCCATTTCGCCACAGTGTGTTGCCAGGCCAGAAATCGCCGTGGAGCAACACAGCTTGTTCCTTGTCTTGACGGATGCAATTCGACGCCAGCGCTGCCCAGATTCGGTCGACCTGAAACACCGGGTTTGCTTGTGGCATATCGTCCTTCATGAAGCGCGCGAATTGACGCACCGGTCTTTCGGCCAGGGCCAAACCTGATGTCTTTGGGTCGAAGTGGTGAATCTGCGCCAGCAGGTGAGCGAACTGCTCTACGTATTTATTAGGGTCATCCGGGTTGAGGTCGGGTTCGCCGTCGATGTATCCGATCACCAGCCCAGGTCGTCCGAAGTGCTCCTCGGTTTCATCGACGAAGACGGGGGCCTGCACCGGAAGACCACCGCTGTGCAACGCGCCGAGTCTGTTGAACTCATCGACGACGGCATTGGAGACATTTTCGAGCGTCCAATCGTTGGGCCAGTCGGCGATCATCTGCTCCAAGGTGGCCGTCATTGGCGTGGCAGGGCTCGGGCGGCAGCCACGGTCTGTGCCAGGTCAGTAGGTAACTCGCTGACGAAGCGGACAGTCTCTTCCGTGCGGGGATGCACGAAACCCAACGTTGCCGCATGCAATGCCTGGCGCTTGAGGCTCTTCAGCAGAATCTGAGCCGCCGGCCGCAGTTCCGGTTCGATGCCATTGACCCAGGTGCGTCCACTGTATACGGGATCGCCGAATACGGGGTGGCCCATATGCTCGGCGTGTACGCGGATCTGGTGTGTGCGTCCTGTTTCCAGGCGGAATTCCACCCAGGTGAGAAAACCGGCCATCTCTTCCAGCGGCTGGACTCGGGTTACGGCACGGCGTCCGCCTCTGGTGACGACGGCCATCTTGAGGCGGTCTTTGCGGTTGCGGTCGAGAGCGGCATCGACAACACCTGGTTCAAGTACGCCGCCCCAAAGCAGCGCCAGATATCGCCGCTCGACGGTGCGCGCCTCGAGCTGTGCTGCGAGGTGGCGATGGGCGTGGTCGTTCTTGGCCACCATCAACAAACCGGTGGTTTCACGGTCGAGGCGGTGCACGATCCCTGGTCGCAACACACCGTTGACCCCGGACAGATCATGGCAGTGATGGAGTAGAGCGTTGACGAGCGTACCATCAGGGGAGCCGTGCGCCGGGTGCACGGTCATGCCGGCAGCCTTGTCGATGACGAGCACGTCGGCGTCTTCGTGGAGGATACTGAGAGGCAGATCCTGCGCCAGCGCCCGGAGTGGTACCGCCTCAGGAATGTCGACGTCCACGCGTTCGCTCAGGTGGACTCGATAACTGGATTTCTGTCGAACGTCATCGACTCGTACGGCGTCGTCGCCGATGAGGCGCTGCAACCGACTGCGGGACAGATCGCAGACGCCCTGGAGAAAGACATCCAATCGGGTGCCATCATCCTCCTCATTGACGACGAAGGAATGAAGTTCGGACATGAAGTGTCGCCACGCAGTGTTAGCTGGCGGCGGTGTTCGCCCCTTGCTCAGCGTCGCCCTCTTCTTGGCGCGACCAGGACAGAGCGAGCACGAGAACACCGACGGTGACGAAAGAATCGGCCACATTGAATACGGGCCAGCGCCAAGCTTCAGAGACACCTACGTCAAAAAAGTCAATCACGTAGTTGAGGCGGATCCGGTCGATGATGTTGCCCAGGGCCCCGCCCAGCACCATGGCCAGGGCGGTACGTTGTAGCCGCGCCGCGGGTGGTAGTCGGAAGAACAACCAGCCCAGCACACCCAGAGCGCCGATGGCGACGACGGTGTGCAGTACGGGGCCACCGAGTGTGAGGCCAAAGGCGGCGCCGGCGTTGCGGATGTAGGTGAGGCGAATGATGTCACCTACAAGAGAGACGGGCGAATGTAAGGTCATCGTGTTGACGACGATCACTTTGGAAACCTGATCGAGGACCAGGGCGCCCACCACCCACCACCATGCAGAATTGCGCAAGGTCAACTCTCTGACTTCTTCTCGTCCGCCTGGCTCTTGCAGGTAATGCATTGGGTGGCGGTGGGTACAGCTTCCAGACGGTTGCGCGCGATCTCGCCCTCACAGACACGGCAGACGCCATAAGTTCCCCCATCGACCCGCTGCAAGGCCTCGTCCACGTAATCGATGTAACTGCCCTCGCGCTGGGCGAAGAGCAGATTTTTCTCACGCTCCATGGCATCCGTACCGCGATCGGCCATATGTAGTGAATAGGCGGATCGATCCTCGGAGGACTCCTGCGCCGTGTCGGAGCGGGAGACGCGTTCAAACTCTTCGAGGTCGGAGTGGGCCTGGCCCTTCTTCTCGAGCAGCAATGTTTTGAAAAACTTCAGCTCTTCCTCAGTCATGATCCTGGCTTCTATTTCGTTCTTTTCTGCAATTCACATCATCCCGCGCGATCACACCTTGTCGAGAGCGACCGTGCAAGCATTGTCGTTCACTTCTAACTCCTTCGACACCATCGTCTCACCCTTCGGCAAGGAGCCGACAGTGATCTCTACGGCGAGGGTTTCGGCGGCGATCGTGTCACGGAAGGCATTGACCGCTGGCTCGATCACGCCATCCCCCTGCACCCACAGTCGGATCCGGTCGGATACTTCGAGGCCGATATCCTTGCGCAGATTCTGCAGTCGATTGACGAGTTCTCTGACGCAGCCCTCACAAGCGAGTTCCTCGGTGACGTGAATATCCAGACCCACGGCGAGATTCTCTTCGACGGCGACGACGACGTCGTCGCGTTCGCGCCGTTGCACCTCGACATCATCGATGCCGATCGTACCACCGGCTATCTCTAATGTACTACCGTCGGCCAGTGATTTCACCTGTTCAGTGGTGAGCTTGGAGATGAAGGCTCCCACCTCTTTCATGCGCTTGCCGAAACGGGGTCCAAGGGCGCGAAAGTTGGGTTTGTAGGAGACCTCGCTGATTTCGGTTTCGTCCTCGACCAGGACCACCTCCTTGACGTTGAGCTCGTCGGCGATCAGGTCACTTACCTGGACCAACTCTTCTCGGCTGTGTTCGTCAGGAGGCAACAGAAAGATGCGTGCCAGCGGTTGTCGCACCTTGAGGTCATGCTTGCTGCGCAAGGCTCTGCCCAGAGCGCAGGCGCGCATGGCCAGATGCATCTGCTCTTCGAGTTCGGTGTCGCGCAGGGACTCATCGGCAACGGGCATGTCGCAGAGGTGTACGCTCTCCGGTGCCGCTGTATCCCAGGAGCGTACCAGATTGTTATAGATGGTCTCAGTCACATACGGCAGGATGGGCGCCAGGCATTTGATAAATGTCACCAACGTCTGGTAGAGCGTGGCGTAGGCGGATGCCTTGTCGGCGTCGTCATCCGATTTCCAGAAGCGACGGCGGCTACGTCGGATGTACCAGTTCGTAAGTTTTTCGACGAAGTGCACCATCGCCGGAACCGTGCGGTAAAGCCGGTAGGCTTCCATCTCTTCGTTGATGTTGTGCACCAGCGTCTGCAGTTCCGAGAGGATCCAGCGGTCGAGGCGATTGCTGACCACCACCCCGGCACCCTCACGTGGTGACCAGCCGTCGACGTTGGCATAGAGCACGAAGAAGCTGTAGGAATTCCACAGCGGGATGATCACATCGCGCAGACTCTGACGAATGCCGTCTTCCGTCAGTCGCAACTCCTCTGCTTTCATGGCTGGTGAATTCAACAGATACAGCCGCAGGGCGTCGGCGCCGTGGGTCTCCAACATCTCAGAGGGGTCCGGGTAGTTGCGCAGCCGTTTGCTGAGCTTGCGCCCGTCCTCGGCCAGGAGCATGCCACCGACGATGCAGTTTTTGAAGGCGGGGGAGTCGAACAACGCCGCCGATAGCACGGTGAGTGTATAGAACCAGCCGCGCGTCATGTCGAGATTTTCGGAGATGAAGTCGGCGGGATGACTGGCCTCGAACTGCTCGCGTCCTTCGAAGGGGTAGTGTTTCTGTGCGTACGGCATCGAACCCGATTCGAACCAGCAGTCGAGGACCTCGGGTACACGCTGCAACGTGCCATTGCCAGAGGGTGCAGGGATTTCCAGTTCATCGATGACATGCTTGTGCAGGTCGTCGACTGCTGTTCCCGTCAGCTCGCACAACTCCTGTCGACTGCCTACACAGACCGCTTCCCCAGTCTCTTCATTGCGCCAGATCGGCAACGGCGTTCCCCAGTACCGATTGCGACTGATGGCCCAGTCCGGCGCACTCGCCAGGCCCTTGCCGAAGCGTCCGTCACGGATGCCCTCGGGAACCCACCGGATCTTCTGGTTGGCGGCGATCATCTTCTCTTTCAACTCGCCCTCGATGCGGACGAACCAGGTGGAGATCGTGCGATAGATCAGGGGGGAGTCGCACCGCCAGCAGAAGGGGTAACTGTGCTCGATGGAGCCTTCGCTGAACAACTGTCCAGTACCACGCAGATGGCGGATGACAGGGGTGTCGATGTCCTTGACGAACTCACCGGCGTAGTCTGTCACCTCGTCTGTGAAACGACAGTCGGCGTCGATGGGGCAGACGGTGGGCAAACCCTCCCGCTGGCCGAGTTGGTAATCCTCCTCGCCGAATCCAGGGGCGATGTGAACGATCCCTGAACCGTCCTCGGTAGAAACGAAGTCGGCGGCGACAACGCGAAAGGCGCCCTCGTCAGCAAGGTCGGCGAAGTATGGGAACAGGGGCTTGTAGCGCAGGCCGATGAGATCGGTGACCGGGATATCCTGTACATCAACAACCTCTGCCTCGCGCTTCTTGAACATCGTATCGAGGCGCGCCCGTGCCAGGATGAGTTGCTCGCCCTCCGTTGTTGTGACCCGCACATAATCGACATCTGGCCCTACGGCAAGACCCATATTTGAAGACAAGGTCCACGGCGTCGTCGTCCACGCCAATAGCGAGACGCCGGGCTCGTCAAGCACCTCGAAGCGAACCGTGATCGACGGATCCTGTGTGTCCTTGTAGCCCTGATTGACCTCGAAGTTGGACAGCGGTGTCGCACACCGGGGACAATAGGCCAGCGACTTATACCCTTTGTAGATGAGGTCCTTGTCCCACAAAGACTTGAACACCCACCACACGGACTCCATGAAGTCGGCATCCATGGTCCGATACTGACTGTCCCAATCGACCCAGCGTCCGAGACGCTGGATGACCTGTTGCCACTCGGCGGTATAACGAAATACGAGGGTGCGGCAGAATTCGCTGAATTTTGCTACGCCGTAGTCGAGGATATCGCGCCGGGACTTCAATCCCAGTTGCTGTTCGGCCTCATTCTCGATGGGCAGGCCGTGACAGTCCCAACCCCAGCGTCGTTCGACACGATAACCACGCATGGTCCAGTAGCGTGGCACCACATCCTTGGTGATCGATGCCAACAGGTGGCCATAGTGGGGCAGACCGGTGGCAAATGGTGGACCATCGTAGAAATGGAAGGCGCGATCCGCCGGCCGACTGTCCACCGACTTTCGATAGAGATCCCCTTCGATCCAGCCCCGCAGAATCTGGCGTTCCTGGGCAGGAAAATCTGGATGTCCCTGGACGGCGCCGAAGACCTGCCCATCGGCGGGTCGTGTAACGGCGGCGCTCACAGGTGGAGGTTTCCGAGAAACAGACGTGCCACCTGGATCAACAGGACCAGAACGAGTGGCGTGAAATCGAGGCCGGCGCTCCAGAAAAAGGAGGGCAGCCGGCGGCGCACGGCGTTGAGGGCGGGATCGGTGAGGCCGCAGAGAATCTGCACGAGACGGTTATACGGATCCGGGTTGACCCAGGAAACGATGATGCGGGCCAGGATGATGATCAGATAGAACGCCAACAGGCCATCGATGAGTCCCAGGATGCCATTGAGGAAGTTCGAGCCGTCAAACATTGAAGTACCACCTACGCTGTCCATTGTACCCAGATTGCTCAATTCGTCATTCATGAGAAACTCGCTCTCCAAACAGCACGGTGCCGATGCGGATAAGGGTGGCCCCTTCCTCGATGGCGATTTCAAAATCACCGCTCATGCCCATGGATAGGACATCGAGGTCTGTGGGGCCGCGCTGCCGGTGTTGTTGCGACAGTTCATGGACCCGGCGAAAACAGGCTCGCACGTCTTGTGAACTGTCACTGTGGGCCGCAATGGTCATCAGGCCCCGTACGCACAGGTGTTCGAGGCCGGCCATATGATCCAGCAGACTCGGCAGCAGATCGGCGTCGAGCCCGCCCTGTTGCGAAGCGCCTGAGGAGTTGATCTGTAACAGCACGTCGATACGACGTTGGGCCTCGGCGGCACGCCGGTCGAGCGCGTCAGCGAGACGGGGGCTATCGACGGAGTGCACGACATCGAAGATAGCAACCGCCCCGGCGGCCTTGTTGCGCTGCAGTCGACCGACCAGATGCCAACGGGCGCTGTCTTTCACCAGGGCGCGTTTCGAGGCAGCTTCCTGCACGCGATTTTCGCCGACCTCCGTAACTCCGGCGGCAAGGGCCGCCGTAACCTCCTCGACGCTGCGCGTCTTTGTCACCGCAACGATCGCCACCTCTGAAGGCGCCCGTCCCGCCCGCTCGGCGGCGCGTTCGACGCGTTCGTTGAGCTCCTGCCAATTGCGATTTATCTGATCCATGGAGAGCAAAAAAAGATACCCTTCAGTCTGATCACACACAAGAAGGATCCTGGCGTCGGACTCAAGCGGGATCGGATTTTTTCTCGGTGACCACAGGTGGCGTCGGAGCCGGAAGAGGAACGGAGGCGGCGAGTGTTCCGAAGAGCAGTACGAAGATGAAGAGATCGGCGACAACAACCGCTCGCAGCAGGGCGCCATCGCCACTGGACAGAATTCCAGGAAGCCCAGCACCAGCACCGAGGATCAGTTCGCCGAGGATCAGCCCCCTCGGCAATAGCAGCCATCCAGATCGACGGGAAAACTCCGCGGTGGCGGGAAGTGGATACCACAGGGCGGGCCCAATGCCACGAATCAGGACCAGAGCGACGATCTGCACAGCAAGGACCTCAAACAAACCGTGTGGCACTGGCCACAGCAGCTGACCCACGTCGGCGGAGGCGGCCAGCAACGCTGCAAAGAGCAGGATGGCAATGGGACGGGCCGGTGCCAGCGAATGCTCGAGTTGTCGATCCGTGCCCTGCCGAGCTGCCAGGAGCAGGCCCATGGCGAGTCCCAGTGGCAGCGCGGCGAAGTCGAAGTGTCGCGCTGCGAGAGCGGCGACAAGACTCAGCGCCGCAAGACTGAGCAGAGCGGAGCCCTTTCGATCGAGTAAGCGGAGACGCCAGATACATTCTCCCCCAACCATGCCACTCAACAGGGCCAAACCGAGTCTGGCGACCCAGTTGATGCCTGCCGATGCGTGGAAGGTACACAGTACCACACTGAGAACGATCAGAGCGCAGCCGGCGCCAATCAGGCCGATTACCTGTACTTCGCGGTTGCGCCAGAAGTCGGAGAGGATGGGACCCC
Organism: Candidatus Latescibacterota bacterium; assembly: GCA_003529325.1. GTDB lineage: Bacteria > Latescibacterota > UBA2968 > UBA8231 > UBA8231 > UBA8231. The sequence goes on from DPVW01000232.1 coordinate 9,135, forward strand.
ACATCGACGCCAGGGCAGCGAGTAGAAGTATGACGGCACGGGGCAGATCTGTGATAAGGGAGATGGCGCCAGCAACCACGGCGAAGGTGAGCAACGTGGAGGCGGCAACCACGAGTGGCATCCGCCATCCGCGACGTGCCTGAGACCAACGCGTGCCGAGTCCAACCAGCAGTCCCGCCCAGAGCCCGGCGACGGTGAGACAGAGCGCCAACAGCGGCACGCGGAGTGGTTCGACGACGTGGAATAATGACGGGCCGAGGATGAGTCCCGCCAGAACCCATCCGGCGACGGCGGGTAGGCGGAAACGGCTGAGCACATGCTGCAGTGTCACCGCCAGCAGTACGAGCATCCCCAGGGCCCAAAGGGGCTCGAAGGGCCCGCGTTGCGACGACGAAGGTGCAACGGCGGCCAGGGCCAACAGGATGGCGCATACCCCGAGACTGCGCATGGGAAGAACCTCGAGGCGCCTCCTCCTCGGTGGGAGAAGGCGCCGGGGGATCAGCTCGCCGGGTAGTTAGGCTCGCAATGGTGGATCGAACGGTGGATTTGGGTGCACACGATTTCTACTCGGCCTTGTTGGCGCGTTGCTGACCGTAAAACAGCACTGGACTGGCGACAAACATGGAGGAATAGGTACCGACGATGATACCGATGAGCAGGGTGATGGTGAAGTCTCGGATCACCTCACCACCCCAGACCATCATTACGATCACTGCCATCAACGTCGTCAGCGACGTGACCACGGTGCGGCTGAGACACTCGTTGATACTGCCATCGAGGACCTCGCCGAAACCCAAGCGCCGTCGGTGAAGCAGATTCTCACGGATGCGGTCGAAGACGACGATTGTGTCGTTCAACGAATATCCGACGATGGCCAACAGGCCGGCGACGACGGCGAGGGTGATCTCCATGTCGAGGATGGAGATCAGTCCGAGGGTGAGGATGATGTCGTGGAACACGGCGACGACGGCGGCAATCCCGTACAGGAACTGCTTGAAGCGCCAAGCCATGTAGACGAGGATCAGTGCCAGGGACAACAGCACGGCGCGCACGGCGGCACCCGTGAGTTCTTCGCCGATCCTCGGTCCCACCTTTTCCTGGCGACGGATCCAGTCGCCGGCATCGATGCTACCAGCAAGTCCCGCCTGCAGCGATGCCTTGATGCCATCGGCGATGTCGGTGCCCGACTCCTCCTCCGTTACGCGGATCAGGACGTCATTGGCGCTGCCGAACTGCTTGATCTCGGAGCTGCTCAAGTCGACGGGTTGGCCACCGACATCGACCTGCTTGAGTTCGTTGCGCAGGGTATTGATCTGCACGGGTGGGTCGAAGTGTAATTCGAGCAGCGTGCCCCCGGCGAAGTCGATCCCTGGAGTCAGGCCGTTGTGAGCGATGATGGACAGAATGCCGGCAGTCAACACGACGCCGGAGAGGCCAAAGGCGATCTTGCGCAGTGCCAGGAAGCCAACCTTCATGTTGGCCATGAACGCGATGGGGCCGATGCTCAGACTCGTGGTGCCCGTGCGTGACGTCCACAGGTTGAACAGGGAGCGTGTGACGACCAAAGCCGTGAACAGACTGGAAATGATGCCGACACACAGGGTCAGTGCGAAACCGCGGATCGGCCCGGTGCCGAATTCGTAGAGCACGACGCCGACGATGAAGGTTGTAATGTTGGCGTCGATGATCGCCGACAGGGCATTGCCATACCCGGCATCGATCGCGGCGCGCACCGTCTTGCCAGCGCGCATTTCCTCGCGGATGCGTTCGAAGATCAGCACGTTGGCATCGACGGCCATACCGATGGTGAGAATGATGCCGGCAATGCCTGGCAGGGTGAGGGTTGCATGGAATCCGGCGAGCACGGCCATGACGAACAGCACATTCATCGCCAGCGCCAGATCGGCGACAATCCCGGCGAAGCGGTAGTAGGCGATCATGAAGAAGGCGACGATGGCCATGCTGATAATCCCCGCCACACGGCCTTGTTCGATCGAGTCACGACCCAGTGATGGGCCGACGGTGCGATCCTCGATGATCTCGACTTTTGCCGGCAGGGCGCCAGCGCGCAAGACGATGGCCAGGTCCTTGGCCTCTTCCTGCGTGCCCGAACCGGTGATGATCGAGCGGCCATTCATGATCTTGCTCTGGATCGTCGGTGCGGAGTAGACGGCACCGTCGAGCACGATGGCGAGCCGTTCACCGATATGGGCGCCGGTGATCGTGCGGAAACGTCGCACGCCGTCATCCGTAGTCCACAGATCGACGATGGGCTGTCCCATGTATTCGACACTCTGGCCGATGGTGACCTGGGCGTCGGCGATCATGCCACCCGTCATCTCAGCCCGTACGCGCACGAGGTACAGCATGTAGTAGCGTGAGCCCTCCGGTCCATCGGCACGGCTCGTGAAGACGAACTCCACGTCCGATGGGATCAGACTCTGCGCACGTGGATCGGTGAGCATGGCCTTCACCGCAGCAAGGTCACGCTGCAGAACGCCAACGCTGGTGCCGAGCCGGACCAGGCGTGTGAGCAGCCCACTCGCCGGTTCGGCGTCGTCACCGGTGCCTTCGCCGGCGGCGCTTTCGTCGATGGCATCGCCGAAGATGCTGGGTGCCGCCGGCGCTTCCTGCGTCGTCGCATCGGCTTCTGTCGAGTTGTCGATGGCTGCAGCGGCGACGGAGTTTGCCTCTTGCGTACCGCGACTTCCGGCGGCGAGTACGGCGTCAATGCGCTGCAACAAGCGATCGCGATCCTCGTCTGGTTCCAGCAATTGGAACTTGAGCAACGCCGTCTGGCCGATCAGATTCTTGGCCCGCTCCACATCCTGCAAGCCAGGCAATTCGACGATGATGCGATTTTCGCCTTGTCGCTGGATCGTGGGTTCGGCGACGCCGAACTGATCGACGCGGTTGCGAATAACTTCCTGCGCCCGGTCGACGGCATCACGCGCTTCCTCGGGCTCAAGGCCTTCGGTCTCCACTTCCATGACGAGGTGAATTCCGCCCTGCAAGTCGAGGCCGAGGTTGATGGCGCGCTTCTGCAGGTCGTAGTAGATCGTCGGTTGATTGCGTTCCATCTGCTGCCGTGCGTCCACATCCATGCGGTAGAACTCGATGGTGGGGTAGAGGTGGAACACGGCGGTGACCACGAGGGCCAGGATCAGCAGGGTTTTCCAGTTCTGTCTCATCGCTTCGCTTTTTGCCTGTCGGCTCACGGATTGTGAGCAGGTGAGTCAGGGACCGCATCGATACGGCCCTGCAGTCCTTCCGACAGCGCGTATCTGAGTACGCCGTCGGATTCGTAATAGAGCAATACTTCCATACTGTCTGCTGCCGCCGCCCACTCAAGGGCCTGCTGCGGCCCGGCGACGAAGGCCGCCGTTGCCAGCGCATCTGCTTCCATGGCGCTACGCGCCCAGACGGTGGCGCTTACCGCCCGCTGCGCTGGCAGTCCCGTCTGCGGGTCGAGCAGGTGGTGATACTGCTGCCCGGCAAACTCAAAGGTCTGTTCGTAGTCGCCTGATGTGGCCAGCGCTGCCAGACCGACATCTTCGGCAGCGACGATGACACCCGGAAGGCGCGGGTGCTGCACGCCAAAGTGCCAGGGTCGTCCATCTGGCTTACTGCCCCAGTAGCGCAGGTCACCGCCGGCTTCGACAACTCCCGCCATTACCCCCGCCGCCTGCAAACGGGATACGGTACGATCAACGACATATCCCTTGGCTCCAGCCCCCAGGTCGAGTCGAATCCCCTGACTCGTAAAGCGCACCCGCCGACCTTCGATACGTACGTGACGATAGCCGCACTGCGCCAGAGCCGAATCAATGGCTGCCGGCGTCGGCGGCTGTGTCGCATCCGGAAACCCCCACAACCTCGTCAGGGCCCCCAGGGAGGGATCGAAGGACCCCCCTGTACGCCGGGCGATTGCCAATGACAGGCCCAGTACGTCGGCCAGGTCAGCGGAAATATCCACCCAGCCTGACTGTGCCTCCCGGTTGACTCGGGCCAGTTCGCCATCCGTCCCGTAATGCGTCAACCCTGCCGACAGATGGTCGATCTCGTCACGCGCCACGGCGAATAGAGCCGGTGCCTCTGCCTCGTCCGCAAATATCGCCACGCGGACGATGGTACCCATCGCAACGTGATACTCTTCCAGCGGCCGCGCCAGTTCTGCCCTGGGCAGCAGCAGAAGCACGAGTGCCACGCCCGCCACCCCAACCAGGAGGCGGAGTTTCATTCATCGGCCTTCGTACTAGCTGTCGCGTTCGACGACCAAGCGAACTGCCGTCTCAAGGATCGATCGTGACACTGACTCTGGCAGGCCCTGCAGGCACTCCTGCGCCTGTGCCGCGTATTCGTGAGCCGTTTCCTGCGCGGCCGCAACACCGCCGTGTTCTTCGACGAACTCCACCACTCGCGTCCAGTCGCTTTCACTCGGCTCCGTGGACGTCAGAATGGCAACGATCTCGGCTCGCCCCGCTTCGGGGGCAAGATCCAATGCCTTGATCAGCGGCAGGGTGATCTTGCGCTCCCGCAGGTCGTGGCCCACGGGTTTACCCAGGGTCGAGGCGTCGCCGGTAAAATCGAGGACGTCGTCGGCGATCTGGAACGCCAGACCCAGGCACTCGCCATACTTCGTCAGCGCCTCGACCATCTCCCTCGGCGCGTCTGCCATCAGCGGCCCGATGCGGCAGGAGGCGGAAATCAGAGAGGCTGTCTTGTCGCCAACCATAGAGAAATACGACGTCTCACGAGTGTCGGCTTGCAGGCCGATCTGAAATTCGAAGATCTCGCCCATGCTCAAGCGCTCCGTCGCCCGTGATACGGCGCCCAGAGCCTCCAGGTTTCCCAAGTCCACCAGCAGACACAGCGCTCGGGCCAACAGGAAGTCGCCCATCATGACCGCGACATGATCATTCCATTTCGCGTTGACGGAAGCCTTGCCCCTTCGTGTGTCTGCTTGATCGACGAGATCGTCGTGGATCAGCGTAGCGGCGTGGATCATCTCGACGCCGACACCCGCATCGATGACACGATCGTCCCAGTGTCCCGTCGCCCGTGCGCAGAGCACAGTGAGGGCCGGACGCAGTCGCTTGCCCTTGAGCGTAGCCATGTATCGAGCCACGTCATGAACCATCTCGACGTCGGCCTGGAGCATCTCGTCCAGGCGCTGTTCGAAATGGTCGATCTCCTTCTGAATCGGGCCGAGCAGCTGGCCGAGGGAGCCGGAAGAACTCATGCGGGGAGCGTCACAGGAGGTAGAGAGGGAAAACACGAAAATTAAGGGACAACTATATGAGTGTCAACGAATTGGCCAGCCGTGGAGTCCGTGCCGGACAATGCCTATGATGGAGTTGCGGACACGATGAAGATGAAGGAGCTAAACGTGAAGATCGATCGAATCGAGACTTTTCTGCTGCACGCGGCACCCCCAGGACAGGGTGGTTGGGCGGCGCGCAACTGGTTGTTCGTCAAGGTCTATACCGACGATGGTCTTACCGGTGTTGGCGAGGCCAGTGGCTGGCCGCGGGTGGTGCAGACGGCGATTCAGGATCTGACCCCCCTGTTGATCGGCGAGGACCCACACCATATCGAGCGCCTCTGGCAGAAGATGATGTCCGCCATAATGGGCCACGGCATGACGGGAGTCGTCGGTGCCGGCGCCATGACCGGCATCGAGATGGCCCTGTGGGACATCAAGGGCAAAGATCTCGGGGTGCCCGTGTGGAACCTGCTAGGTGGCAAGATGCGGGACCGTGTTCGCATCTACGCGCATGCCCACACCAGAGAGCGAGCCCGGACCCTCGTGGACGAAGGGTATACGGCGATCAAGACCGGGGGCATCAAGAACTGTGTGGAGACCGTCGGCGCCATTCGTGAGGAGGTCGGCCCTGAAGTTGACCTCATGGTTGACGTACATGGCCCCCCGTGGCTGACGACACGTGACGCCATCAGCCTGGGACAGGCTCTGGAGAAGTTCGACCTGCTGTTCTACGAAGATCCCGTGGCACCGGAGAACATCGAGGCCATCGCGCGGGTGGCAGATGCCGTCGACCTGCCAATCGCGGCGGGGGAGCGGAGTGCGACGATCTGGGGTGTGCGGGAACTGATCGAACGGGAGATTGTCGACGTCATACAGCCCGATACGGGGCGTGCCGGGGGACTGCTGCAAATGAAGAAGATCGCCGCCATGGCCGAAGCCCACTACATCACCATGGCGCCCCATGACGGTTCGCTGGGCCCGGTGGCGGAGATGGCGGCGGTTCATCTCATGGCGACACTGCCAAACTTTCTCATCCTCGAGCACCTCGCCGATGACGTGCCGCAGCGATACGAGGTCATGACGGGTCAGCCCGTCATCGAGGACAGCCATATCCTCGTGCCCGACACGCCCGGACTTGGGATCGACATCGTCGAGGAGGCGATCGCGCGGTATCCGAGTGCGGGCAATGTCTCGATGCCGGAGGAGACGTACGACTATCGCTACGTGTATGCGCGACATGCCCGTTCCCAGTGGCTGAGCGGACAAGAGACGCCACCGCCTACCTATCGGCCCGGTCACATCTTCTAGTTATAGAGTCGCCCCGGGTTAAACCGCCCTTGCGGGTCGATCGTCTGTCGCAGTGTCGTGTTGAGTCGCGCTACACCTTCGGGTAAAGGCGTGAACGCTTCATCGTTGGGATCTTCTGGGCCCTGGCTCAAACGTGCCGCCATGCCTCCCGCCTCGGTGGCGGCGGTATGGACCCTGGCTGGCGGACAGTCCCGGGGCAATACGGCCCAGAGCAGACCGCCCGCCCAATCGAGGCAGCAACGACACAGTTCCATCCTTTCTAATGCTACAACCGTCTCCTCGGCACGCGACGGCGGAACGACGATGCGGTACAGGACCTCACCTCTGGCTGCCGTCAGCGCTCCTGCCTCACGCAGCCGTTCCCAGCAGCGACGTGATTCGGTATCGGCGAGAATCTCACCTGCACTCGCGTCTTGCCACAATGCCTTGATCTGTGGTTCGATTGCGGCAGTTGATCCCTCGATGCGTGCCAGGAGTGTGCCGTCACTGTAGGCGAGTCCGGTGACAGCTTCGGGCCGTCTCGACCAGGCGTACATCTGTGCCAGTGCGTCAGTTCGCGTCTGCCCGCTAACGGCGAGGGTCTGTTGAGTCTCCGGCAATGGCCACAATTTCAGGCAGATCTCCGTCATGACGCCGAGGGTGCCGTAGGCGCCCACCAGGGACCGCCACAGGTCGTATCCCGTCACATTTTTGACGACACGGCCACCCGTGCGGATCACGCGACCCAGGCCGTCGACGAACTCCATGCCCAAGACGAAGTCGCGAGCAGCGCCGGCGACGAACCGACGTGGTCCCGAGGCGCCCACCCCCAACGTACCGCCCAAGGTGGCAGCAGGTCCCCAGTGTGTGGGTTCGAAGGCCAGGTGCTGGCCATTTTGGGCCAGCAATTCTTCCACCTCGACCAGGGATGTGGCGGGGCGGGCGATGAGGATGAGTTCTTCCGGTTCGTAGGTGACGATGCCACTCAGGGCACTCAGATCGACGTCTGTCGTCGCAGAAGTTGCCCGTCCCAGGCGGTCCTTCGTACCACCGGCGCGTAACGCCAGACCGGCGCCATCGGCGTCACGGACACACTCAACGACCTGGGAGACGTCGGCAGGGCGAAGGGGCGCCTTCACGACTCAGAACCGCTCCAGGTCGGGGAAGGGAAGTCGACCACCGTGTACATGCATACGCCCCTCGGCGCAGGTCCGCAGGGCGGGATAGACCTTTCCAGGATTCAACAGCAAACCCGGATCAAAGGCGCGTTTCAGTTCTTCCTGTAGATCGAGATCATCGTCCGATAACTGGCAGGGCATCAGGTCCCGTTTCTCGACGCCGATCCCATGTTCGCCGGAGAGTACGCCGCCGACCTCGACACACAACTTCAGAATTTCCGCGCCCAATTCTTCCGCCCGCTCCAACTCCCCTTCGGCATTGCTGTCGTACAGGACCAGCGGGTGCAGGTTGCCGTCCCCTGCGTGAAAGACATTGGCGACTCGTAGGCCATAGGCTTCTGACAAAACACTGGTACGCTCCAGGACTTCGGGAAGGCGCCCCCGCGGGATCGTGCCATCCATGCAGTAGTAGTCGGGGCTCAGCCGCCCCATGGCGGGAAAGGCCGCCTTCCGTCCCGCCCAGAGACGCTGGCGCTCCTCGGGCGAATCGGCCTGACGGATCTCGGTACAGCCTGCAGCGCGCACCAGGTCTTGAACAGCGGCGATCTGGGCATCCACCTCCGCCTCGGGCCCATCGACCTCGACGAGCAACAGCGACTCGACTCCCAGGGGGTAGCCGCAACCAAGGAACTGTTCGACCGCCTCGATCGACAGGCGATCCATGATTTCCATGCCCGCCGGAATGATTCCGGCGCCGATGATATCGGCGACGGCCCCGCCAGCGGCGGCGATCGTGTCAAAGGCTGCCATCAGCGCCCGCGCCGATTGTGGCTTTGGCAGGATGCGTAGTGTCGCCTGTGTGATGATGCCGAGAAGGCCCTCTGAGCCGGTGAACAGCGCCAGCAGATCGTAACCGGCGCGCTCCATGGCGGCGGAGCCGATGTCGACGATGTGGCCGTCGGCCATGACGAGTTGCAGGCCGAGGAGGTTGTTCGTCGTCGTGCCATACTTCAGGCAGTGCACGCCGCCGGAGTTTTCCGCGATATTGCCGCCGATGGTGCAGGCGATCTGGCTCGACGGGTCCGGTGCGTAGTAGAAGCCATGGCCGGTTACGGCATGGGTGACCGAAATATTCGTCACACCAGGTTCTACGGTGACGGCACGGTCGTCGATATCGACGTGCAGGATGCGATTCATCCGCGCCAGGCTGAGGACGATGCCATCGGCCAGGGGCAACGCGCCGCCGGACAAGCCGGTCCCGGCGCCCCAGGGAACGATGGGGATGTCGAGGTCACCACAGGTGCGCAGGATGTCACAGACCTGCTGTGCGCTTGTCGGCAGGGCGACGGCAAGAGGGGCCTGGCGGTAGGCGGACAGACCATCACATTCGTAAACGACGAGATCCTCGTCGCGGTGGATGAGCCCACCGTCATCGACGAGTTTCCGCAGGCGCTTGACGAGGTCCGTGCGTCTCGCCAGCCGTTGTGGCAATGGCGTCGGCAGGTTCACGTCTTCGCCTCGGGCAGCTCAAGACCGAGTTCGTCGGCGTAGGCGAACAATGCCGGCGTGCCCCCCGTGTGCACGAAGACGGCGGTCTGCTCCGCCGTCCACCAACCGGCGCGTACGTGGGCGATCAGTCCTGCCATCGCCTTGCCCGTGTAACATGGGTCCAGCAGCAAACCCTCGCTGCGGGCCAACAACTGCAGAGCCTCGCGACTGCCATCGGTGACGACGCCGTAGCCGGGTCCGACGAACTCCGCATAACTCTCCAGATCTGCCGGGGTGATCTCCAGGTCCAGGTCCAGGATTCGGCAGTGTTCGGCGGCGAGCTGAGTCATGTTCTGTGCCGCCACCTCATCATCCCGCGGGCTGGGGCTGATGCCGACGAAACGCAGCGGCAGCCCGAGTGCACGGGCGGCGACAACCATTCCTGTGTGTGTGTGGGCGCCCGAGGCGAGGTAGACGACATCCGGCTCGATACCGCGTTCCTGCAGCTGCGACCAGAGTTCAAGAAAGCCATCGACATAGGCGATGCCACGATAGGCGGCGCCATCCGAGCTGGTGTTGTAGGGTTTATGCCCCGCGGTTCTCAGCCGATCCAATGTCTGCTGCATGGTCGCGCTCTGTTGCTCCGGTGGCGGCAGGTGCACCTCGGCGCCAAAAAGGTGCGTGAGCAACAGATTTCCCTGAATCTGTGCATGTTCATCGGCGCGTCCAACTTGCACAGCCTTCATGCCCAGGCGTGCGGCTACTGCAGCCGTTGTCCGCGATTGATTGGACTGCGCAGCGGCGCCGTGTATGAGCACGTCGCAGCCCGACTCCACAGCTGGCGCAATGGAATACTCAAACTCGCGGATCTTGTTGCCGCCCATGGCCAATCCCGTCAGGTCTTCGCGCTTCATCAGGATGCGGGGACCACCGACCGCCGACGAAAAACGAGGCAGGTCGTCGAGGGGGGTGGGCAGGGCGGCCAGCTGCAGTCGGGGCAGGCGGTCGAGTCGTTGTCGCAACTGCTGCGGCGTATAGGTCTTGGGCATCGGCGAAAGGTCCTTTTGGAGGCTGGGCGCCGCTAAGTGTCGCCTGAACGCCCAGGAATCTATGTCAAATGGCCAGACTTGGACAATGATCTGGAGCTTGTGTTGCCACACGTAACTATGTGCGTTAGCTTAGGTTACGTGATTTGAAGGGCCATCGACAGAAGTTGAATGGCCCCAACACCGAGAAAATTCAGTCGCTTATGATGGTTTCCGCGGTCCCGTACCGCTCTAGCACCGCCGGCCCCCGGCCCGAGAGGAGCTAGCCGCCATGGACCTCCTCGAACCGATATCCCAAGACCTTGAGCCCCATCTGCGTCGGGAGTTGCATCCCGGTGAACTGCTGCTCGCTCTGTTATCGGCCGATCTCGACCCCGATGGCCGGTATGGGGAGAACTGGCTTGCCCTGACGGACGAGCGCATCCTCGTCATCCACGCCAATGGCGGCAGTCCCAGTGTCGATGCCTGGCCGCTGGCGGACGTACAACGGATCCAGACCCGCAGCTACGTGGGCAATGGTTCCCTCGTCGTCGAGTTGCCCGACGGCATGCACGAATTGGTCCGCTTCTCGCAGGGAAGTTACTTCAAGTTCTCCGCTATTCCGCAGGTTGTCGAAGCGGCCATGGCCTTCCCGTCGCCAGAGGTTGGCCAGGACGAGGACGAAGGAGCGATCCCGCATCGCCGGATCGAGCACTGTGACACCTGCGGTCGCGCCTTACGCCGCGGCACCAAGGTCTGTCCTGCCTGCATCAAGAAGAGCGAGACCTTCTGGCGGCTGTTCTCCTACGTCAAACCGTACAAAAAAATCGCCATCTTTGGTTTCTGTCTGACGTTGACGATGACGGCCATCGGACTGCTGCCACCACAGCTGAATGCCATCCTCATCGATGACGTGATCACACCCGTAATCGCCAATTACATGACGGATGAGAATGGTGTGCGTGGGCAGGACCTGACATTGGGCCAGAGGACCCCCCCTGCGGCGGCCGTGGAGTTGCTCCTGTGGGTCGTCACGGGTCTGCTCTTCATTCATTTCAGTCGCATGCTATTCAACGGCATACGCTCCTACACGATGGGTTGGCTCGGACAGCGTATCACCTACGACCTGCAGACCCAGATCTTCAGCTATCTGCAGTTGCTCTCCCTGTCGTTCTATAGCCGGCACTCCACGGGGCGTATCATGACCCGAGTGACGAGTGATACCGAACGCATGCGCGGTTTCATCACCACCGGTTTCCAGGACATGGTGGTCGCCATACTGACGTTGATCGGCATCGGCGCGATGTTGTTCTATATGAATTGGGAATTGGCGTTACTGGCCCTGATTCCGACACCGATCATGCTTATCGTCACCCTGTTCTATCGCAAGCGTATCCACTGGGTTTTCCACTCGATCTGGCGTCGTATTTCGGCGTTGAACTCGCAGTTGGCGGATACGATCCCCGGTGTCAAGGTGGTCAAGGCTTTCGCTCAGGAGAGTCGCGAGATCGCCACCTTCGACAAGCGCAACACCGAGTTGCGCGAGGCGCGCATGGTGTCGGTGAAGATGAAATCCTACTTCCTGCCCGGCATCGCCTTTATCACCTCCACGGGTTCTGTCATTCTCTGGTGGTTCGGTGGCAACAGGGTCCTGGAGAACACCCTGACTCTCGGCCAACTCCAGGCCTTTATCTCCTACATGGTCATGTTTCTAAGCCCCGTCAGGGAGCTGAGTCGCCTGTCGGACGAGTTGGAATCAGCGGCGACGACGGCGGAGCGGGTTTTCGAGATCCTCGATACCGAACCTGACGTGATGGATGGTCCCGATGCGAAAGACCCAGGCGTCATCGAGGGTCGGGTGGAGTTTCGCAATGTCTCCTTCACCTACGACGGATTCGCCCGTATCCTCGATCGCTGTTCCTTCACGGTGGAGCCGGGGGAGATGATCGGACTGGTGGGCCATTCCGGCGCGGGCAAGTCTACCCTGGTAAACCTGATCTCCCGCTTCTTCGATGCCACCGACGGCGAGATCCTCATCGACGGCGTGTCGATCACCGATTTGCAGCAGAAGAAGCTGCGTGCGCAGATCGGTGTCGTGCTACAGGAGCCGCTGCTGTTCCAGGGCTCCATAGCGCAGAACATTGCCTATGGTCGACCCGACGCCTCTCGCTCCGACATCATC
>DPVW01000045.1:0-4830 GCA_003529325.1 Candidatus Latescibacterota bacterium
CTCGCTCCAGCGCCACCTGAATCTTCTTGTTGTCTTCGGGGTCACTGGTCATTCCCCAAAGCTCGGACATCGCGATGGTGAACAGGCCGATTTCATACATCTTCACGCCCATGGCTCCTGTTGGGGAATCCTTGGATCTTTTCAGCAGATAGTCCTTCGCCCGCCCCAGCGCCTTGCCGTACTTTCCAAAGCCGGGGAAGTGGCCCTCGACCATGAACGCCATCAGCCCCAGGCTGGTGCCGCCGATTGCGTAGGCCCCATCCTTTGAAGACCAGGAGCCGTCCTTATTCTGGCTGGAGATAAGGAATTTCAGGCCGCGCTCGATGGCCTTTTCAGCCTCCTCGATCAATTCAGGCGCTTCGGCTTCCGCGGTGACGGGCGCTTCGACGGTTAAAGGTACATCCGCAGGCTTTTCCTGCGCGGCAAGTGGCGCCGCGATGAAACTGGCCGTGACAAAGTACAGGACCGTGGTGAGATAACGCTGTTTGCTGTTGTTGATAACATTCATTTTGCAACTCTCTCGTAATAGTTTTTCAACAAGCCGCGGTATTCCAGCGGCAGCTCGCGTGCGAAGTTCTGATTCAGCGCGGCACGGTTACGGTCGCCCCGCACTTTCCACCCCGTTCGTTGATCTTTGGGCGTTTCACCGCTCACAAAGTCGGAGATAAACCCGGCGGCAAAGTCCGATTCGCTGTCACTGCCCTCGCCATCAGCGTCCGGGGCCCCTTCCTGGGCCACCGCCGACGGCGCGGCGGTCTCCAGGATCAGTGCCTGCTCGATGATGAAATGCCGTAGCGTTTGCACCGCAGCTTTCTGATCGCGTTTGATTGCGTCCCGATCGGATGACTGCATCGCCGTGGTCGCCGCAGCAAGCTGTGTGGACGCGGTCTTGAGCATCGCGTGTGGCTCGCCCACCCTGGAGAGTTCCTGGCAACGAGACGACAGCTCGCCTTGCTGCTCAGCAAGGGCTTTCATCCCCTGGGCCTCGACGTTGTTCGTATCGCGGAAGAGCATCTTGTGCGCAGTGGCGACGGCCAGCACATCAACCAATCGTTCAACACCCGCAGGATCGGCATGCGCCATGATCTCGATATTCGGCAGGCCGTGGAGCATGTTGATCACCGCAAACAAGGATTCGGCGTTCTCTTTGAGCGCAGCCCTCGCGAGCTCCATCTGCTCGGCAGCGACAGGCGCGTCGTTGGATTCCAGCCGGGCCAAGGCCTCACGCATCAACTTGGCGGGCTCGGCATACGCTGGCATCCCCGTAACCGACACGAGAACTTGCCCATCTTTATCTGCCTTGGCAAGCAACGCGCGCTGCTTTGCCGCCAGGGCTTTCTCTTGTTCCGGCCCGGCCGCCCCGGCCTTGCGTGCCAACTCTTCTTGCTGGTATTCCAGCATAGCGATATCCGCAACCGAGGTATGCAGTAATTCCACGATCTCAGCGACGTAGCCTGCCTGCGATCTCACCGCCTTGGCCAATATATTTACTTCTTCAAGCGATTCGGCCGCGACGTCCTGAGCATCAAGCGCGTCGAGTTTGTCGCCGCTTTGTAGAGAAGCCACTGTATCCTCAAGGTCCGCGACCGCGAAGGCCAACGGTGTGCCGGCATCCAATCGTGATGCGACAAGGTCCAATAGCGACGCGACATCACCGACACACCTTCTCAGGTTGTTGAGCATCGGCAACAGGTGAGAGGCGTCGTCTGATTTCAACGCCTTGGTTGCAACGATCAGGTCCCGCTGCTCGGCGACGATGTCGCCCATATAGCCAATGGCAAATCCTACCGAACGCTGAAACAGCAGCAGGCTCTGCAACAGGCCGAGCTGTTCGTTTTGAGTGGTAACGATCGCATAGGCCTCGGCCAGGATATCGGCCGCTTGCTCCTGGTGACCGATCGCCTGGTCGGCGTCGGTCGCCTCCAGTGACGCCAGCGCACTACGCATCGCTTGTTCCGCCCGCTCCATCCGGCTTAGCAGTGGCGGGATGTCTTGATCCGACTTTGACTGGCTTTGCTTCACGAGGTCGGTATTGAATGCGGCCAGTTCCTCGGCCAGTAGAAGCTGAGGCTCGGCCAGGCCATTGACTTTTTTCCCTTCTGTCGCAGCGATATCGATTTTCTCAAGTAGCGCGACCACCTTCGCTTCGTATTCCTCGATGAAGGCAAGGCGCTCGCCTGTCACGGCGACCAGCGTACTCAGGCCTAATGTCTGAAGCCCCAATTCCACGGACCAATGGTCCACGAGCCCCGACAGCTTGGTCAGCGCTTGCTCTGCTTCGCGCTGCCGTGAGATGGCCGCGTCCTGTTGGCCGGCAGCGAATTGATCAATCGCATCCGCCATCGCTCGATCCGCGCCCTTCAAAAGGGCTTGAACCGGGGGTGCCTCCGGCCAACTTTCATCAAAGAGCTTGGTCCGCGGCGCAGGTACGGTCTGAAGGAGCAGGGTCAGCAAGCGTTTGCGAAGCTTTACCTGGGCTTGTCCGGCTTGAGTACTGCTTGCCTCAAAAGTTTGAGCTGGCATGCCGGCACACTGTTCGCGGAGCATCGCCTGGGCTTTGACTAGCAAACGCATCTGATCTCGGGTCTTGATCAGCGTGGAGTACGCACCACTGAGGCGCACACTGAACTCCGCATCGAGCAAGGTAGTGACCAACTCGGCCTGAAGACGCTCGGCCTGATCGGCCTGGCCTTGCGTGACCAATACCGCAGCTTGACGCATCCGCTCTTCAGTCTGGGCACTCTGTAAATCCTTGACGCTTTGGATCAGCCGGAGAACGGCCAACGGTCGCTTCTCGTACCGCATCCCATTTTGAAGATCGGCGATCAGGCGATGGGTCCACTGCGCCAGCTCATCTTGTTCTTTGGGGAGAGATACTCCCGCCTCAGCCGATTTGGCCTGGACGGTACGCCATCGCAAGGACGCCTGGACCTGCGCCAGCATACGGGCTTCCCGTGCGTAGACTTCCTGTGCCGAATCAATGGATCGGAGCAAGACCAGGCTGCCCAACTCGCGGGCGGCGGTATTGACTGCACGTGCTGCGGATGAAGGGTCGGGGGATTCCTGCGTATCACCCCCTGCGACGCCGGACTGGTGTCGCAGGCGGGACGCCGCGTTGGCCAGGTGAGTGTCCGCGATTCCAAGTAACACCGAACGAACCTGCTCGAGGGATTCGCCCTCAGGCGCATCTGAGACATTGTTCGCGGCCAGGTCATCGAGCAAGTCCTTCAACCGTTTCGCAATCCCCTTGAGCTGGTCCCGCACCAGTTCTTGCCGGATCGCTTCGACCTGACAGGCCTGCATATAGCCGTCGGCGTTCGGTTCAAGGCTGCGTACGCTATCAAACGCCGCGCGCTGTTGGCGGTACGCCGTCTGAACGCGCGAGAGCAGGCGGTCTTTCTTCTTCTGGATCTGTTCGAGATAATCCTCTTTGGAGAGAAATGTAATCCTCCGTGTCTCCGAGCGAACAACGTGCGGACCATCCGGATACTTGTCCGCTACTTCGACCAGGAAGGACACCGTATCTCCTATCTTCAGGTCGGGCAGAACTTCGCGGTAATCCCAATCGATCACTTGTTCACCGCCTCCGTTATTGAGCGGAGTCTCGAGGGAGACCGATTTCTCCTGGCGCAGGTTCACGCGATAGGTGATCGTAGCGGCACCGATACCATGATCGTCGCGGGCCCGCACGACAAGGTCCAGCTGACGCCCGAGGAGGGCGTTGAGGTTCGTTTCAGGCGAGGTTAACTCCACCCGCGGCGACTGGTCGGAGGCAACCTGAAGGTAATAGC
Source organism: Candidatus Latescibacterota bacterium (assembly GCA_003529325.1). Taxonomy (GTDB): domain Bacteria; phylum Latescibacterota; class UBA2968; order UBA8231; family UBA8231; genus UBA8231. The sequence goes on from DPVW01000045.1 coordinate 3,792, forward strand.
GGGGACTGGTGAAATCGAATCCGTGTTCCTTATCCACCCAAGAGAAGCTGTATCCCCGGGAGGCATCCACCTTCTCATCAATGATAAGCTGCCGGCCGCTGTCGCTGACCGTTAAGGGGCGTGGCTCCTCGCCATCGCGGCGGAGAACAGCCTCGCGGATCGGACGGTCGAGGGTGAGTTGCCAGTGGACCTTGGTTTCCTCCGGCACGGTCAGGGTCAGCGCCTCGACCGTTTCGGTGGCGCGCTGGAGATAGGCGGGAAACTCGAGGTCAACCCGCACCTTCTCGATCCGCGGCGCGGAAATCACCCGCACCTGGCGCCAGTCGCTGCGCGCATCCCCGGCCTTTATTCGGTAGCTGAAGTCACGGGAGGCGGAGGCGATGGTGTAACCGCAATTGCCATCGGTGATCTGGATCTCCATTTTGCGCGCGCCCCCCTCACCGGTGCGCAGATAGAGATTCGCCTTGTCGGGAACGACCCCGGACACCCCGATTACGATCTGGGCGCTGTCCCCCTCCTTGACCACTAGATCTCCCTTCCCAGGGGCGAGCTTGGTTTTGGTCGGATAGGCAACTGCCACCCAGGGGGTGAAAATGCGTGCCAACCCGGCGGCGAGGAAGGGGCCGTTGAACAATGCGAACACCAACATCATCCCGGCCAAGACCAAGGCCACGATGGCCGGAATTCGGAGCGCCCTGAAATTCACGATCTTGCGGGGTTCCAGCTTCCGCGCCACTCCCTCGGCATTTTGCCGGGTCACTTCCCAGAGTGATTCCGAGCTACCGGGTGTCGGCTTGGCCTTCCCAAACTGCACGGCGGTGACGAGGAGGCTCTCGAGCCCCCCGTGCTGACCTTCAATCTCCAGTGCGGTTCGAGTGGGTTCGAACCCTCGAAGATGCCGCCAGCCGCGTCGCCACGCCTGATAGAAGGAGGCGCACACGAGGACGAGCAATACCGCCGCCCGTCCCGCTGTGGGCAGGTAGGTCAGCCAGTCAATTAGCATCCCGGCGAGGAAGAGCGGGATACCCCAGCGGCACAA
>DPVW01000045.1:5228-5899 GCA_003529325.1 Candidatus Latescibacterota bacterium
AGTGAACTCTTGATTATCGTTGGTCATGGCAGATCGTATCTTCTTCGCAGTATCCATTCGGCTCCCAGCAGGGCGATCAGCAGCAGGGCGACGAGGCCATTGTCCCACAGCGGGCGCTCGGAGCGGACCTTGGTTGTGCTTAGCCGGTCGTTCACGAGCGAGCTAAGCTTGGACAACTCGCGTATCCCGAGACTGGCCCCGCCCGTCAGGTTGGCGATGCGTTGCAGGTGGGCAAGGCGCATGTCAGTGTCGATCAACTCCTGCCGAACATCGGTCACCTGGAACTCCGTTGTGCTGGAAATCCGCTGGTCGTTTTCGTTGGCCTCAAGTCTATATCGTCCTGGTCCGGGCGGCGCGAAGTAGCCCTCGTACAGCCCGGGTTGAGACTTGTCGGGTCGAAGGCTGACGAGTTGCTTTGCTTGCCCGCCATCAATGCTCGACACATAAACCTCAAACACGGGCTGAACGACCGGATCAAAGCTGTCATCCAGAACATGAGCATACAGGCGGCACTGGCCGTCGACGGCGTACACCGAACGGTCGGTTTCCAATCGGATGCGTTTGTGTTCACCCATCAGCCGCGAGAGCGTCATGAACTGGATGCACTGCGACCAAACGCGCCAATGGTATTTGTCGCCGGTCCTGTAACGCAGGCGCCACAGCCGGTCCGA
>DPVW01000488.1 GCA_003529325.1 Candidatus Latescibacterota bacterium
CGCTTCTGCCGTTCACCAGCCGTCCCCACGGCTCGATTCCAGTCGACGGCATCCGGTTTGCCGAACAGCCAGCCTTGCCATTCGCTCCTCTGCTGCAATAGCTGCCGCCAGGTGATCATATTGTTGTGGGGCGAATCGAACCCATCGATCCTGACACCTTCGTCCATCTCGTTCACGCGCGTGTCGTCGCCACTTTGACCGAGTGCCCGAATCGCGGCGATCGCCTTGGCGCCGTATTCGAGACGAACCTGAGCCTCGTTGTCGGCGACTTTGCCGTCGATGGCGATCAGACCGCGATCATATGCGAGACCCGCCAGGGTGGCGACGTAACTTTTGGTGGCGCTGTACGTGAGATCGACGCGCTCCACATCCCCCCACTCAGCGATGATATAGCCCTGTTTCAGCACGACACCGGCAGCGCTACCTCGATCCTTGAATCGACCAAGACGCGTCGCCCAGCGCTCAGCATCCTGGCCGACGTTCTGTTTTGACAGATCGGTAGGCCAGTCGACTTCATTGTCGATGGCGAAACGCACCGCCGCCGCCAACCTGCTGGCATGCACATTCAGTTCTTGCGGATCGCGCCGCTCCCAGGGCTGGTTAGGCGGCGGCAGATAGCTGTTCATTTCTTGAAGACTCATCCCCAACGCCATAATTGCTGCGCCGTTCGTCCCAGGATCCACTCCCTCTCGATGTCGCTCAGATCGATGGCCTCGGCAAATAAACCTAAAGTCTCAGGGTAGGACAGAGTGGCATTGTATTGGGGCGTCGGGAAGTTGCTCCCATAGATACACCGTTGCGGCCCAAAGGCGTCGACGATTTGCCGCACCATCCAGTGCACGTCGTCGCAGGGGTACGGTTGTGAACTGGCGCCGCCGATGAAGGACAATTTCGCGTAGACATTCGAATAATCTGCCATACGCAGCACGGGCTCCACGCAGGGCTCGGGTGGGTACAGGTGCGTGGAGACGTAGCCGCAATGATCGAGTACGATTGGCAGCTCGGGAAACTGTCGAGCCCGGTTGGCAACAGCCCCGTATTCCTCCTGTGATGCGTTGACATCAAGGGTGATACCAAGCTCCGCCGCCCGTCGCCACAACGGCGTCGTCGCAGACTGATCGAGAGGCTCCATATCGAGGATCCGCCCTTGAATCCGCAGTCCACAGACGCCGCGATCGACGAACCCGGTTAGTCTGTCGGGGCCGTCGGGATCGAAGGGATCGACCAACACGCCCACGGCGAGCCAGTCTCGATTCGCCGGCAGGATGTCGAGCACATAACTCATGTCCCACCGATACGGCCAGGGGGAGATCGTCAAAGCGCGATCCACACCAGCAGACGCCATCTGCTGCTGTAGAAGTTCTACCGATCCTTCCACCTCTGGTGTGTACGACGCCTCTGGGTCCACCGGATACCGCTCGACGTCCGGTGCGAACAGGTGCGTATGCGTGTCGATAATCATGCTGTCCCTCTCTTGCCACTCCAACGAGGATTGTTTTACCTCGGTGCCATGAAAGATGATTCCGCCGCGCCGCGAAGATGAGAGATCGGCTCATCATCTGCAACGACGACGGCATTCAGATGTTACATCACTCTGTGCCGGGGCGTGTCGAACAGTCGATTCGAGACTGGGTCGATTTTTTTCTTGCGCAGTGCCACATCGACATCTTCTCGCTCTGCACCGCCTTCCCCGACAAGACCCATCACGAGACGACCGTCGGCGAACGCTACTTCAGCAACATGGACGTCGCCCCCTCACAGTCCCAGTTGCATAACAAACAGTCGTTGGATGAACTCGCTACAGCACCGGCACCCCGAGGAAACAGCCCAGCACGAGAACGATCGTGGCATGTCGGAAGAGTTTGCGCATGAAGGGAGCGAACTCGAATCGACGAAGGAGAGGTGTGGAGATCGAGCGTGCGAAGGGCGTTACGGAGTAGAATAATATCCTGAACTGCCCATCTACGACCCGAAACATGCTGCTCATCTTCGGCGGGCTGCCCGGCTGCGGCAAATCCACCCTTGGCACCCACCTGGCACCTGAACTGAGAGCCATGCACCTGCGCATCGACACGATCGAACAGGCCATGCTCCGCGGCCGGCCAACAGATCTCCGGACCTGAAGGTTATCTCGTCGCTTATGAAATCGCCGTCGACAATCGCACCCAGGGTCAGACCGTCATCGCCGATTCAGTCAACCCCATCGACATCACCCGTAGTGCCTGGCGCGACGTCGCCCGGCGCTCCGGTGTGCCGGCCCTAGGAACTCGAGATCATCTGCAGCGACCCGGATGAGCACCGGCGTCGAGTCGAAAGTCGCACCGCCGATATCGAAGCCAGCCTCCACGTTCTACGTACGCTCCTGGGACAAAAGGATCTCACATGACCAGCAGAACAATTCCAAGAATCACCGCCCGCAAGCCGGCAGCCTCTATGCCTGAATGGGCGATTCTCGAGCGATCTCTCATTGCGCTGATGAACACATCAGAGGACCTGCTCCTGGAACACTACCTGATGCCGAATGGCGAGATCTTCTGGCCGGATATCGAGGGTTTTGCCGGCTATGGTGGGGTAGACAACGCCTTCGAAGGCTTTCACCGATGGCCGTTGTTCTATCTGCTCGGAGGTGACGATCGCTTCCTGGAGCTGGCGCAGAGGCAATACGACGTGCTCGTCGCGCAATTTTCCCGTTACAAAAAGAGTGGTTCGCAGCTTCCGGCGGGGCGCGACACGATGCTGGTACAGGAATACTTGCCGGACTTCGATTGGATGCACGCCGGCGAGGCGGCGATGTACTTCTACTACCTCAATCTTGCGAATCCCACGAACGAGAAGAACAAGGAGCGCTCGATCCGGTTTGCGAGCTTCCTGACCAATGAAGACCCAACGATTCCCGCGTACAACTACGATCCGGAACACAAGGTCTTCAAGACCCTCGCCATGGGCAGCAACGGTCCCGCGTACCACAGGTTTGGTGGGCCGCATTCCTATGGCACCTGGATGGACAGCTACGGCCTCGCCTTCTATGACGTGCCGGGTGTGGTGACGATGATGGACTTGAAGGATCCCGAAAAGGCCAGGCGCTTCGGCGAGGTCTACTCCGCCCGCCTGCGCGACTGCGACACGGTAACCAACATGTTGTCCACCTCGATGGTGATGAACGCCTACCTGCATACCGGGCAGGAAAAATACAAGCAGTGGGTCCTCGATTATGTGGACGGCTGGCGCGAGCGCTATGCAGCCAACGATGGCATCATGCCTGACAACGCCGGGCCGAATGGCATTGTCGGCGAGACGATGGATGGCAAGTGGTATGGCGGGCACTATGGCTGGGCATTCCCCCACGGCTTCCATTTCATCGGAGACGCCATGGTCGTCGGCGGCGAGAATCAGCGTCTGCTGACGGGCGATCCAGGCAGACTGCAATGGGTGCGGGAACAGGTCGAGATGCTGCTTACGCACTCCATCGAAGACGAGCAGGGCCGACGGTTGGTACCGCAGAAGTACACCGATCCCGGTGCCGTGATCGAATTTGGCGGCAGCGACACAGAGCCGATGACGAGACCCGACCGCGTCACGACCTTCCCCAACTTCACCCGCAAGCAGCAGATCGACGGCTGGTACGAGTTTCAAACCTTGAATCCCATGCACATGACGCATGTCTATGCGGACAGCCTGGACCCGAATGACCTGGAGCTGACCAAAGAGATCCGTGACAAGACCAACAACAACTGGGATCATGTCGACCGGAGCGGGGTCCACGGCAAGGACTATAGCGGTCGACATCACGCCTATCTGAATTTCCTGGAAGGCGGGTATCCGAACTATCCCGCCGAGGCGCTGTTGCACAGCATCGCCCAGGTGTACGGGCGGTTGAGTAATCTGCGGGACGAGCTTGAGGTGGGGGAGAAAGGCTGGGGCTATCGTCCCGGCAGCGACAAGGCCTACGAGGAACTTGCGGAGGTCACCCGTCAGGTCAACGCCATGAAAGAAAAGCAGTGGAGTGAATCGGTGACGCACTCCTACTTCCAGACCTATATGATCGGCCGCAGCACGATCACGACGGAAGCCCTGATCCACCTGACCATGGGCGGACCCATGCCGATCTACAACGGTGGTCTGCTGAAGGTCTCGATCCGTCACTTCGATGCGGACCGCAAACGTCCGGGTCTGCCGCCCGACGTCTCCGCCCTGGTGCGCGGCATCAGCGAACAGGGCATCGAACTGACGCTGGCCAACCTGCACCCCATAGAGAGTCGCACGGTGATCGTGCAGGCCGGTGCCTTCGGCGAACACCGCTTCAGCACGGCTTCATACACGGACGACCATGGCAACGCCACGACGACCGAACTGAACGACGAGCATGTGGAATTCGAACTGGGACCCGGCACCGTGTTCGAGGTGACGCTGGGTATGGAACGCTTCTGCAGGCAGCCCTCCTATCAACTCCCCTGGGATCGATAATGCGACGCAAGAGAATCGGCTACATCAACGACGCCCGGCACTACTACCTGTTCGCCTTTGAGCCACCCATGGACCTGCGCGACGCCTGGCGACCGGTGGACGATGTCGCCGGCACCAACGTCGACACTCTGATCTATATGGTCGAGCGCGGCGACGGGCTGTTCTACCCATCCAAAGTGGGCCGTCGCTTCGGCGAGGATCTGCAGCCTTTCGACATGACCGCCTACTACCGCGCCTGGCACAACATGCAGAGCCTCATCGACCGTGGTCTGGACCCGCTGACGGTGCTCATCGAGCGTGCCCACGACAAGGACATGGAGTTCATCGCCAGCCTGCGGATGACCAGCTACCTCGGGCTCGATGCATCACTCAAGGTGCCCGACGGCCGCGGCCTGGCGCACGAAGAGGTGCGCGATCACCAGTTCGCCGTCCTGCGCGAACTCGCCTGCGACTACCCCACCGATGGCGTCGAGCTGGACTTTGCCCTGGCCTCTGGTGGCGGGCCCCTGCCGTTGCGAGCAGAGGACGTCGCCGAGTACACCCCAGTGCTCACCGACTGGGTGCGCGACATCTCTGCCATGGTCCGCAGCCGCCCCGGCGCTGGCGGTACCGTCGGTGCCCGTATCTATCCGACGGAGGCGATCAATACGCGCATGGGCTACGACGTGCGCACCTGGCTCGACGAGGGCCTCGTCGATTACGTGGTACCGATGATGTACATCTACTTCAATCTCGACGCCGACATGCCCATCGACTGGGTCGTCGAAGCCGCCCATGAGAACGACGTCTCCGTCTATGGCATGCTGCAACCGTACGTGAAGGACGAAGCCGTGGGCAGCCCGGAACGCATCTATCCGACGGCGGCGCAGATGCGCGCTGCTGCCGCCAACCTGTGGGACCGCGGCGTCGATGGCCTCTGTACCTGGTTCATGCGCTGGCCCCTGGGCGATACGGAACGTGCCATCCTCTCCGAGATCGGCGACGCCGATGCGCTGGTGGAGGCCGACAAATGCTACACGCTCAACGAACGCTCGAAGGAGGCCCAAGAGCTTGGCTACGAATTTCGTCTGCCGCTGGTCATCCCGCAGGCCGAGGCCGACAGGAGATACGCCATCCCCTTCCATATCGCCGACGACGTGGACGGCGCCGGTGAACGGATTGGTCGCATCGTGCTCAGACTGGACGTAACCAACCTGCTCAGTGCGGACACGCTGACCGTCAATCTCAACGGCCAATCCCTGGCGAGCGAACCGTTACTGCGTGGTTTCGAATGGCATGTTGCCCCCTATCAGGGGCAGTCGATGGAGTTCCTGCTGACGACGGTGCGCCCGCGCAAAGGCGCAAACGTGCTGGAGATCGCCCTGGAAAAACGCCCGCCGAACATGGTCGGGGGCATCACCATCCACAACGTCGAGATCCAGATCGAATACGGCGCCTACCCATCCAGATTGTAGGTGCCATCGACAGATGGCTTATGTCGCCAGGGCATCCTCGACGACGCGTTTCATCTTCGCCGTCTCCACCGCCATGTCCCAGCCGGCCTCGATGACATCTGGAGCGGCGACGAATTCCACTGTGACGACACCGTCGTAGCCGTCGGTCTTCAGCTTGCCCAGCAGGCGCCCGAAGTCGATGGCGCCATTGTCGGCATCCGGTTTGACCTCGAACTCCCCCTGTGCCGACTGCTTGACGTGGAAGTGCTTCGCGTAAGGGTGCATCGCCTCAATGTCGTCGGCGCCTAGACCGATCTGGACCTGGTGAGCGTAATCGATGGTGAGACCCACGCCGGGTACGGCCTCGGCAAGGCGAATCGCCTGCGCCGGCTCCACGGCGATCGACATGATGCACGGCTCGAAATTGAGCTGCAGGTCATGCTCGCCGGCGATGTCACGCATCCACGTATACTCCTGCACAGACATGTCGAAAGCCTGTTCGTAGCTCTGCCCGAGGTCCTCGTGCACGTTGCCCGGGAGCATCATGATGCTCTCGAAGCCCACCTTGCCACCGATGGCGGCAAACTTCTCGAACAACCCGCGGCTGCGCTTGCGTTCCTCCGGGTCCGGATGATTGATCGCCTGGCCGAAGTCGCAGATGAACAGCTCGGACACACCGATCCCCTTGTCATCAACGACACGACGGATGCGCGCTGCCTCGTTGTCGACATCCTCCGGGTTCTCCACGACCTGCTGCGGCACGTACGCGGTGAAGGTGCTCCAGCCGCTCGCGCCCACGTCAGCCAGGTCAAAGCCAAGCTCCCGCAGGATGTCACAGGACGCATCCAGCGTCATGTCGCCAAATGCGAAGGTCGAACCTGCAATTCTGATCATGTGACTGCTCCCGGGTTGGTTGCGTCTGGGTAAGATGCCTCACGTAATACCGTCGCACCCGCTGCGGCAAGGCGGGCGTCGCTTTTGCCCCGTCGTCGCAGACTGCTTTGTATTTTATGATGATTCGGATCAATGAACACCTCACGCATCATGCTGGCTCCTGCAGTACCTACACCGTCACCCAGGACGGTGCCGCCCTCACCATAGACTGCGGCGCCTTGGCACCGGCGGCGATCGATGAGGCTACGGGCGCTCAACAGGAACGCCTGCTGCTCACCCACTTTCACCGAGACCAGTGCAACGCTGCAGCCCAATGGGTGGATGCCGGCGTCGATGTCGTCATCCCCTTTTCCGAGAAGCGCTTCTTTGAGGAGGCCGACATCCTACGGGCGTCGTACGACACGTACGACAATTATACGGCATGGTATCCGGGCTTCAGTTCGCTGCAGGATATCACCGGTACGCACGCCATCGACTACGACAAGATTCTGTGGCGGGGCGTCGAACTCGAAGTCGTGCCGCTGCCCGGGCACACCTTCGGGCAATCAGGATACCTCTTCGAGCTCGATGGCAAACGCTATCTGGCGTGCGGTGATCTCATGTCGGCGCCGGGGAAGATCCACGAGTACCACCGTGTGCAGTGGGCCTACATGTCTTTCCAGGGACACGTGAATCTGCTGGAGAGCCTGCAGACAGTGCGCGACCTGGCGCCGGATATGATCCTGCCAGGCCACGGGGAGCCCTTCCCGTACACCCACGCGGCCATCGACTGCCTGATCGATGCGCTGGCGGAGCTCTTCGAGCTGTTCCACGGCCGACCGTACCAACCGTACCACGCCGCTTTCCGACAGCTGTCCGAACATGTCTTCGAGGTCACCAACTCATCGGCCAACACCTACATCGTGCGCGATGACGAGGGCCACGGCCTGTTCATCGACTGTGGCTACACCTCCGGTGCCCCCATCAGCGCCAACCCCCATCGCTTCATCGACCACCTGCTGCCGCGGCTGGAGGCGGAGACGGGGATCACGGACGTGGAGTGGTTTCTGCCCTCCCACTATCACGACGACCACCTCGCCGGCTTGCCGACGCTGCAGGTGAAGTACGGCACCAGACTCGCTTGCTCCCCGGAGTTGCAGGACCTGCTCGAACATCCCGAGCGCTACGACATGCCCTGCACGGTACCCCACGCCACGACGGTGGATCACGTCATCCGCCGCGACGATCTCTTTGCCTGGCGTGGCTTCGAGTTTCGCATGGAGCAGTTTCCCGGGCAGACCTGGTACCACCACCTGATTTCTTTCGAGGCTGACGGCCGCCGCTACCTGTCCATCGGCGACAACATCTCCGGTATTTCCTTCCGCGAGCACCGCGACTTCGTGCACTCCTTCATCCCGAAGAATCGAACACCTGTATCGAGTTATGCCGATATGCCCAGACAGATCGTCGAACGCAGACCCGACATGCTGCTCACCGGGCATGGTGGTGCCGTCGACTGTGACGCCGATCAGATCGCCGGCTGGCAGCAATGGATGGATCGCTGGACGGAGCTTTTCGAAGGCATCATCGACCGACCACACGCCAACTACGGGATGGATCCGCAGTGGGTGGAGTTCTATCCGTACAAGACGCGCGTGCACCCTGGCGACGAACTGCAGTACGAGGTGCGTGTGCGCAACCACGACACCGAGCAGAAATCAGGCACCCTCCTGTTGCACGCCAGCGCCGGTGTGCGGCTGTCCACCGAGCGCATCGATATTTCCGTGGAGGCAGGTGAGACGATGGCCTTCACGGTGACAGCCATCTTCCCGGAATCCCGCCAATCCCACTCGTGGACCGTCGTCGCCGACGTCACGTGGGACGGTGTTGCCCACGGGGAGATCGCCGAGGCGATTGCCTGGTGGTGAAGAGATACGTGGTGAAGGGCGATGCTGTCGTGAAACTTCTGTTGCACAGTTGTCTGATCTGTGTGGCGCTGATACCGCGCGAGGCGACGGCAGGACTGCTCACGGGCGGAGTTTTCATCGAACGTTGCCGGGGCGCCAGGCCCTGCGAGGCGATCATGACAGCGCCGTTCTTCTCGCAGACAAAGTTGGAGGTCCTCGGCCTCTGCGAGGTCAAATCGGATCCGGCCGTCGTGCACGAGGCTATGAACAAGCTGCTCGACAGCACGGAACTGGCGAGCGTCAGGGCCGTACTCGCCGGCCACAGCCACCATGACCATATC
>DPVW01000112.1:0-7069 GCA_003529325.1 Candidatus Latescibacterota bacterium
CCTCAATCAGGTGCGCACCGATCCATTCTTCATGACCAGCGCCGGGCGGATCTGGGCCGCCGGCGCCTGTGACCCTTTACATCACCGGGGGTGCCCATCGCTCCCAGATCCAAGACGCCGTCATTTACGATGACCGTACGTGGCGACTCAGGAGGTAGGATGAGACTTGCATCGAAGGTCGCCATCGTCACCGGTGCCGGCGCGGGAATCGGTAGAGCATCGGCGCTGCGTTTTGCCGCCGAAGGGGCGCATGTCGTCGCCGCCGATATCGATGACGCCAGCGTACAGGAGATGGTCTCCATGTCGTCTACCCAGGCAAGCGGCAGCATCCGTGCCTGTCAGGTGGACGTCGCCAGTGCTGCCAGCGTCGAGGCGCTGATCACCACCACCCTTGAGCAACACGGTCGCCTCGACGTGTTGTTCAGCAACGCCGGAATTCAGTTGGATGGCAACGCCATCGACCTGCCGGAAGAGGATTGGGATCGAATGTTCGCCGTCAACGTCAAAGGCGCTTTCCTCTGCGCCAAGTATGGCATCCCTGCCATGATCGCCTCCGGTGGCGGTTCGTTCCTCATCACCGCGTCGGTCAACAGCTTTTACGCTGAGTCCGACATCGCCGGATACAGCGCCACGAAGGGTGCCGTCATGCAACTGACGCGGGCCATGGCCATCGATCACGGGCCCGGGGGTGTACGTGTCAACTGTATCTGCCCGGGCTGGACGGAAACGGCCATGTCGAAACCGTATCTGGAGGAGAATCCGAAGGGGCGTGAGTTCGCCGCCAAGATTGCCCCTTCGGGCCGCATCGGTCAGCCGGAAGATATCGCGAGTGTCGCGCTATTCCTGGCCAGTGACGAGTCCGGTTTCGTCAACGGCGCTGCCTGGAACGTCGACGGTGGCTGGACGGCGGGCATGACCAAAGCGATTGCCCTCGTATGAGCATCGTGATCGCTTCTTAGTTGCTCAATGAACGGGCGTGGAGTGGTCCTGGAGAGGGTGATGTTGCCACGTTGCTGTCCGACGATGCGAAGGCTGAGCTCAAGGCACACATCGAATCGGGCTCACCACGTTCGCCCCCGATGGTGTGCTGCCCTGGGCGTTCGTCCGCGAGATCCGCTCTCCCACCCGCGGCTGAAATGCAGCGGTAGACAACACCTCAATCTGCACGCCTGGCGCCTGTTGATGAAGGGTTTCGACGAGGGGCGGCAACAGGATCATCTCGCTGTAATCTGACATGGACAGACGGAAAATCCGGTCCAGATCCTGCGGTGCAAAGGTCGAGGACTCCTGCAGGACGGCGCGTACTGCAGCCAAGGCCATACACACAGCGTGTGCCCGAAACATTGCGGGAGATTTTTGTCGAGGCGGTTGAGTCGCCACCTACCTGGCGACTCAACCGCCTGACAGCGACGGCCGAACACACATGCGCATGGTGCGACTGGAGGTCCACGGATATAAGCGTTAACGAGTCCCTACCAGCGAAAACTCACGGGATATCGATGGATGGCGCGGTCCGGCGTGAGCATGGTTGCACTGTGATTGATCGCCATTGCCACCAGCAGCCGGTCGAATGGATCGCGATGGTGGTCGGCCAATTCTCCGGCCCGGTAAATGTCCTCACGGCTGATCGGTATGGTGGTGAGGGTCCAAGCGGAGAGTTGCCTCTCAATCCACTGGCGTGGCGGGTCTGGAAGCTGAATCTTGCCAGCCTGCCACTTGAGGGTTAACTCCAATGCCGACACGTCACTGAAAAGTAACGTCGATGTCGGCGTGTCGATGGCATCGCGTGATGCCGGAGACAGACGCTGGGGTTCGGCGCAAAGCCAGACGAAGGTGCAGGTATCCAGCAGATAGGTCACAGATCCCACGTCGCCAGGTCGGCCTCTGACAGTGGCGCGAATGCATCCACGTCGTACTGAACCATTTCTGATGTGATCGTGCCTACCCGTGGCCGCGCCCTTGCCACCGCCTCGACTGCTGTCAGTTGAGCAACCGGAATATCGCGGTTTAGAATCACGACGGTCTCCCCCGCCTGGACCTCCTTCAGCAGTCGAGATAGATGTGTTTTGGCTTCATGGGTTGTTGCTGTTTTCATGATCACATTATATGACTAAGTCATGACTTAGTCAAGTTTCACAGGCGCGAGAGCGCCCTATCACCTATTGTCTTTCTGCAGACCGTCTGAAGAAATCCCAGCACGACGCAGATCAGACCATGGCATCCACCGCACTGAAGATGAACCCCATCAACCTTGGCCTGCGGTTTGTTCTTGAACTGGCCGCTCTTGCCACGTTGGCAGTTTGGGGTCGAACTCAGGGCGCCGGCGCGACGGGGTTGGTGTGGATGATCGGCGTACCCGGCGTCGCGGTGGCAGCGTGGGGCGCCTTTGCCGTGCCAGGCGACCCAAGTCGTTCGGACCGCGGTTTCGTGTCGATGCCGGGTTGGGTCCGCTTGCTGCTTTGGGATCCAACCCGCGTCGACCTCGTCGCAGCCCTTGGAACTGTGACCATTGTGCACTACGGCCTGTCGTACCAGCGCTTGCGCTGGTTGCTGCGCGGGTCCTGAAACCGACTGAGCCTGTCCATGTCCAACGATCCCCGTATGACATTGAAGCAACAATTCGGCTTCGATGATTTTCTCCCAGGGCAGGCCGATGTCGTCGAGCGCCTGCTGGCAGGTCACTCCACGGCGGCTGTCTTTCCAACCGGTGGCGGCAAGTCATTGTGTTATCAACTGCCGTCATTGATGTTGCCGGGATTGACCCTTGTCGTGTCACCCTTGATCGCACTCATGAAGGACCAGATCGATGCCCTCCAACGCCGTGGCATCACAGCGGCACGACTGGACTCAAGTCTGGATAAAGATCAATACCGATCGGTGATGGATGGCATCCGCTCGGGTCAACTACGGCTGCTTTATGTCGCCCCTGAACGCTTCAACAACGAGCGCTTCCGCCAGGCGATCGAGGGTATTGCCATCAGCCTCTTCGCCGTCGACGAAGCCCACTGTATCTCGGAATGGGGCCACAACTTTCGCCCCGATTATCTGAAACTCGCCGGTTTCGCTCGGCAGTTTCAGGCGGAGCGCATCCTGGCTTTGACGGCGACGGCGACACCGCGCGTCCTCGACGACATCTGTGCCGGTTTCGACATCCACCCCGAACATGCTGTGCGCACCGGTTTCTATCGTCCCAATCTGCTGTTGCGGTCCACACCGGTGCGTGTCGCCGAGCGCGACGGGGCGCTGCTCGATGTCCTGCAACAACAACCCCCCGGTCCGACGATTGTCTACGTCACCCTGCAACGCACGGCCGAACAAGTGGCACAACGCCTGGAACAGTCGGGTCTGTCCGCCCGCGCCTATCACGCCGGCATGAAGGACGAGGAGCGCGCCTCGGTTCAGGACTGGTTCATGGCGTCCGACACGGCGATCGTTGTCGCCACCATCGCCTTCGGCATGGGCATCGACAAATCGAACATCCGCTGCGTCTGTCACTACAATCTGCCCAAGAGTCTGGAGAACTACGCGCAGGAGATCGGCCGTGCCGGTCGTGATGATGAACCGTCGATCTGCCATGCCCTGGTCTGTGCCGACGATCTGACGGTGCTGGAGAACTTCATCTATGGGGACACACCGGATGCGGAGTCGGTTCGCGCCCTCGTGGACGATCTCTTTGCCCGCGACACCGACTTCGATCTCAACCTCTTTGACCTGTCGGCGATACACGACATCAGACCCCTCGTGCTGCGCACCATGCTGACGCGTCTGGAACTGGAGGGGTATCTGGAGGGTGGCACCCCATTTTATTCAGCGTACAAATTCAAACCGCTGGTGGACATGGAGCAGGTCCTGGCACGCGTCGAGGGCGAACGCCGTCAGTTTCTGCGCGGTCTCTTCGATTTTGCCAAGAAGGGGCGGGTCTGGTTTCAACTGGACCCGGCACAAGCGGTGGCATCAGTGGGTGGTGATCGGGAGCGCATCATTCGTGCCCTAGATTGGCTCGCCGAACAGGAATTGCTGGAGGTGCAGGCCGGTGGCGTACGCAATCGCTACCATCGTCTGCGACAAGCCGAGAACCCACAGGCGCTGGCTGAAGAGTTACACGCCTACAATCTCCAGCGGGAAAATGCCGAAGTCGGCCGCCTGCAGCAGGTGCTGGATCTGTTCAGTCTCGACGACTGTCGGGCCGCCTCGCTGGCAGCGCATTTCGGCGAAATCCTTGCAGAGCCTTGTGGCCAGTGTAGCGGCTGCCTTAGACATACTGTGCCACTGCCGCCACGCGACGCGGAGAGCATCCCGGAGGAACTCGGGGGTCGGATTCAACCGACGATCGCCGCCGCCGACGTGTTGAATACACCCCGTGCGCTAGCCCGCTTTCTCTGTGGCCTCAGCTCACCCCGCCTCGGGCGCGCCCGCATCGGCAAGGATCCGTTCTTCGGCACCCTCGCCGGCGTGCCCTTCCCCACGGTCCTCACCTGGGCCGAGAAGCACTTGATCTCGGAGTCATAGAATGGACGAGATCCGTATCGCCGTCGTCGGCCTTGGCCATCGCGCCCTGCACTGGATCCGGTTGCTCGAGCGTCTGGATGGCTATCGTGTCGTCGCTGTCTGTGATCCGATCGAGAGGCTGTTGGAACCCGCCCTGGCGGCGCTGAAAAATCGGGATGGTGTCCGGCGCACGACACAGTATGCCGAGATCCTCGCCGACGACACCGTCGACGCCGTCGCCCTCTGCGTCCGCTGCCAGGAACAGGGGGCCCTCGCGGCGATGGCCCTGGAGGCGGGAAAACATGTGAACTCCGAGGTGCCTGCGGCGCATACGCTCGAGGACTGCTGGCGAATCGTGCTCGCCACGGAACGATCCGGCTGCATCTACCAACTCGCCGAGCAGACCCGCTACTGGGGTTTCGTCGATGCCTGGCGCCAGATCGTCGCCGAGGGCCAGATCGGCCGCGTCACGTTCTGTGAGGGTCAGTATATCGGCTACTACGGAACCCGTCTCTTTTTTCGGAAGACCGAGAACGGGTCGGAACCGACCTGGCTGGCACAGATGCCGCCGATCCACTATCTGCCGCACGAACTCAGTCCCATGCTGAAAGTCCTCGACGACCGTGTCATCGAGGTCACCGCCATGGGTACCGGTTCGCCCAGTTACGCCCACCCCGAGATCGAGGCACCCGACATTCAGGTCGCTTTGATGAAGACTGAGAAGGATGCCGTGCTGCGCATGGCCGCCGGCTTCACGCAACCGGTAAGCCATGCCCGTGGTCATCACTGGTATCAGGTGATGGGTACCGGTGGCAGCGTCGAGTGGTCGCGCAGTGGTCGCGAGCGACCGAAGATGTGGCGCGCCGGAGCGCAGATGCATGACATGGCGGAAATGGACTGGCGCTTCGAGCGCAATGACGCACCGGCAGAAGCTCGGGCCAGTGGTCACGGGGATGCCGACTACTACGTTCACGCCGCCTTCCGCGACGCCGTATTCGGTCACAAGGAATTGAGCTTCGACGTCTATGCCGCCATGGACACGGCGGCGCCGGCGATTCTTGCGGCGGACTCGATCGAAACGGGTACCCATCTGCGCGTACCCGATTTCCGACCCTCCGCCCATCGCGCTTTGGGCCAGTCACCGGCAAACGAATAACATGCGTGTTGGCATTGTCGATCACCAGCCGGGTCTGTCCGCCTACATCGCCGAGATCCTCGTGTCATGGGGTGTGACGAATACCGAGATGTTGCCCCCCCGTCGCCTCGAGCAGCTGGACCCAAGCGATGTTCCCATCGTCATCCTGCCCGCCGGCAGCTCGGACGCCGATGGGCCAGCATCGAAGGCGATTTTCGCCTACATGCAGCTGGGCGGAGCCGTCGTCAGCTTCCTGCCTGAGGGTCCATTTGCCGTAGCCCTCGACGTCGACATAGGTCCGCCCCGAGAGGGCCCACAACGTCTGCGTCTGAGTGGTGCACCGATGGCCGGTCTCGCCGGGGAGAGTCTGCCCGTCGTCGGTACCGCCGCCACGTGGACGGCCATGGGAGATGAGAGCCCACTCCCGGATGCCTATCTCTATCCTGCCGGCAACCCGGTGGGAGAAGGTCCTGCGATCATTCGTGCCGACGTGGGCCAAGGCACGCTCCTCGGTCTCGCCTTCGATCTGCCACGGGCCGTGCTGCTGTTGCGGCAGGGCGATCCGGCGCAACGCGAAGAAAATGGCCGTGGCGACGAGCCCGCACGGCCCAACCACCTCGCCTGTGATCTGGGTGCCGCAGAACCCGCCTGGATTCCCTACGCCGACTTGCTCGGGCGCGTCTTCGTTGAACTCGTGGCATCACTCTTTCCCGCCCCCCTGCCACTGTGCTGGCATCTGCCGGGTGGGGCCCCCGGCATCCTGCTCTACTCCGGTGACGAGGACAACGCCGAACTCGAATGGAACCGCACCCAGTTTGCCGAGGTCACCGCCGAGGGTGGGCGCATGAACCTCTATGTCATCCCGGGGAATACACACTCCACGGCAGCCGATATCGCCGCCTATCAGCAAACCCACGACATTGGACCCCATCCCAACCTGCGCCCTTTCGACGGCGAACCAGTCCGGGTCCGCGTCAACGAACTGACCCGGCAGATCAGCGAATTCGAAGAGCGATTTGCCACACCGGCACGCAGTCTGCGCAACCACTGCATCGCCTGGGCAGGATATCTCGAGCCGGTGCGGGCCATGGCCGCCAGCGGTGTGCGCATGGAGGGCAACTACTTCTGCAGCACCTTCCTGCGCAGTCGGGAGTACGCCCCTTACGCTGCCTTCGGCGCGGCACTTCCCCTGCGCTTCTGCACCCCCGATGGTGAGTTGCTCGACGTCCATCAGCAGCACACCCACACCATGGATGACGTCTACTTCGGACCGGAGTGGGTCTCATACTCCTATCGCATCCAGCCCACTCAGTGGGAGGTGATTCTGAGCCGCGTCCTCGACGAAGTCGCGAACCGATTCCACGTGCCTCATGCGGTCTGCATCCACCCCTCCAACTGGGTCCGTTTCTCACGCGCTCAGGGTCTGGCCCTGTTGCGGCTGGCAAC
>DPVW01000112.1:7371-7495 GCA_003529325.1 Candidatus Latescibacterota bacterium
GCCCTGTTGCGGCTGGCAACGGCCCGGCAGATGCCGGTGTACTCCTTCGATCAGTGGCTCGAATTCTGGGAGAGCCGACTGCAATGGCGCTGCGAGTCCATACACTGCAGTGACAGCGATGGTG
>DPVW01000112.1:7816-8056 GCA_003529325.1 Candidatus Latescibacterota bacterium
CGTGCGGCTGTCCGCTCGCTTCGCCGGTGGCATGGCTGGTGTCGCCTTCGTCCTGCCTGGCGACTGGCGTGGACGATCGCTGGCCGGTGTCGACGTCTCCGGAGGTCACACAGCAGGGCCCTCGATACGCTTCGGGCGAACCGTCGAACTGATCCACGCCGACGGTGGACAGCCCCTCGTCGTCAACGCGAGCTACACTGCCTGACGGGCTGCAGGCTGGATCTCACTCAGCCACGAGGG
>DPVW01000112.1:8378-8629 GCA_003529325.1 Candidatus Latescibacterota bacterium
TTCACCGGAGCAGACGTGGAAGTGCAGGTGCCCCCCTGCTATCCTCGACCGATATAGGGCATCGTCGTCGCCATCACCGTCATGAACTGCACATTCGCCTCCAGTGACAGCGAGGCCATATAAACGACGGCACTGGCGACATTGTCTACGTGCATGCGAGGCTCCACTTTCTTCGAGCCATCCGCCTGCGGTACACCGTCCGTCATGCGCTCCGTCATATTCGTCGCCGCATTGCCGATGTCGATCTGGCC
>DPVW01000112.1:8930-12376 GCA_003529325.1 Candidatus Latescibacterota bacterium
ATTGCCGATGTCGATCTGGCCACAGGCGATGTTGTATTTGCGACCATCCAACGACGTCGAACGGGTCAAACCGGTGACGGCGTGTTTCGTCGCCGTGTATGGCGACGAGTTGGGTCGCGGCACGTGGGCGGAGACCGAGCCATTGTTGATGATCCGGCCGCCCATGGGATCCTGCGCCTTCATGACCTTGAAGGCCTGTTGCGTGCACAGGAAGACACCCGTCAGATTGACGTCCACCACCCCCTGCCATTGTTCGTAGGTCAGCTCCTCCAGAAGCACACCAGGGGCACCCATACCGGCATTGTTGAAGACCACATCGAGACGCCCGAAACGATCCGTCGTCGCCGCAAACAAGGCGCTGACGGACGCCGGCTCGGTCACGTCCGTGGACACCGCCAACGCCATGTCACCCGCCTCAGCGGCGACCTCCTCCAGCTTGTCGACTCTTCGCCCGGCCAGCGCGACGGCGTACCCCGCCTCAACCAAGGCCAGAGCCGATGCCTTGCCGATGCCGGAACCGGCACCCGTGACAATTGCTACTCGATCCGCACTCATGGGTTCATCCTCCCTTTCGTGTCAGTTTCCAAACGTCGCTCTCCATGTTGTTGCCCGTGACGACCCATAGAGCACCATCATAAACGAACAGACTCGCCGCATGCCGTGGCGCCCAGGGTGTATCGGGTAACTCTTCCCAGGCCACCCCATCCATGCTATACCAGACGTCGTTGCGATTGGCGCCAATTTCATGCCAACCTTCCAGGACCCACAAACGACCATCGAAAGTCGTGACCTCGTGATACATGCGCGGATACCAGTCCGCCGCCCCATTGTGACAGCTCCAGTCGCTGCCATCCGCAGTACTCCACACGTCATTCCAGTAGGCCCGTTGCGGTGTCGTTGGGGTGTCGTAACGACCACCGCCCAGGAGCCAGATCCGACCATCGTGTATGGCGGCGCCGCCGATTGCCCCGCGCGCCGGCCACGGCGCCTGCGGACATACGCAGGTCCAGTCGACGCCATCGACGGAACGCCACACATCGTTGTAGAACCGTTCTCTGCCACCACCGAATGCCGGCATGCTCTGCCCACCCATCACCCACAGGGCACCATCGAAGGCCACGGTATAGTGCAGGGCCCGCGGTGCCCATGGCACCTGTTCGCATCGAAGCTCCCAGTCCGTGCCATTTTCTGAGCACCACACGTCGTTCTGGTAGTGTCGTTGATTTGCATCCCCTCCCACAATCCACATGGCACCGTCATGCACAGCGTACCCAGCCGTATGCCGCCCCTCCCAGGGGGCGTGCCCATGGGCGGTCCAGTCCGCGCCATCGGTGGAGGACCATATCTCGCTGTTGCAGGTCGTCGGAAAGTTGACCTTGTCCCCAGGATTCCAGCCCCCGAGAAGCCACATCCGTCCGTCGAGACAGAGGGCGCCCGCACCATCTCTGGGCGCAAAAGCTGCTTCGTCGGTCACCTGCGACCATTGGTAGCTGCCAACCTTCACCGTCGCACCATTGCCCATCTGTGGTATCCTTGCTTGTTTGATAGCATGATACACTCTGTCATTTTCGACCTCGACTGCACCCTCGCAGATCGCCACCGATCGATCGACGCCTATCTCACCCTCTTCCTGGCGAAGTTCGGCGACAAGCTGCAAGAGGCCGATCCACCTGCGGTGCGCGCTGTGCTCGGACGGGCGGACGGCAATGGTTACGCCGCGGCAACCCGCGCCGCTGACATCGTCGCCAACCTCGACTGGAGTGGACGGCGACCCAGAGCCACTGCCGTGGACAAACACTGGCACGCCACCTTCCCGGGGTGCGCCGTCGCCATGGACGGCGCCGTGGACGTACTCGGCGAGCTGCGCGAAGAAGGCCTCGCACTCGGGATCCTGACAAATGGCACCGTCTACGCTCAGGAAGCCAAGATCACCCACCTGGGTCTGGATGAATGTGTCGACGCCGTTGTCGTCTCCGAAGCGGTGGGGTGCAAGAAGCCGGATCCCCGCGTCTTCGAGGCCATCCTCGAAGCCCTGGATGCCGATGCAGAGGATGCCGTCTATGTCGGCGATCACCCCGTCAACGATGTGCAAGGCGCCATCGACGCCGGTCTCGGTGCCATCTGGATGCGCGGCTGGCAGGATTGGCCGGCCGATCAGGCACCGGCGGAATTCGTCGTCGACCGTCTCGCCGAGGTGCCACCGATGCTGGCCACCTTCTGATGCATTTGCCGTTCAAATTGTAGTGCCGTAGTTCCACCGTCAACGACACGAGAGAATCAGGTTACCTCCCATGGCAGAACTCGCCATCCGCGGCGGTCCCAAGAGCAAGCCGACAGAGTATACCCTGACGAATCGTTATGGCATTGAGGAGGTCGAGCAGCTGGCCCGCGCCCTCGATGCGGGCAAACTGATGGGTCCTGGTGGCATCATCAGCGAATTTGAGGCAGCTCTGTGCGAGGCCTTCCAGGTTCGTCATGCCATAACGGTAACCTCCGGTACAGCGGCGCTGCATACAGCCCTCTGCGCTCTGGGTGTTGCTGAAGGTGACGAGGTGATCACGACACCGATGACGGATATCGGCACCGTGGCGGCGATCCTCGCCCTGCACGCGGTACCCGTCTTTGCGGACATCGACCTCGAGACCCGCCTCATCTCGCCCCAGAGTGTGCGTGCCAGGATCGGACCGCGAACAAAGGTCATCATCGCCGTGCACATGTCCGGACTGCCTTGTGATATGGCCCAGTTCACCCGCATCGCCACCGACACAGGCGTCATCATCCTGGAGGACTGCGCTCAGGCTCATGGGGGTCGTTACGGCGACACACTCCTAGGCGGACTCGGCAAGGCCGCCGGTTTCAGCATGAATGAATCGAAGCAGATGACCACCGGGGACGGCGGTTTCGTCACCACCAATGACGACGAGGTCGCCCGCATCGCGTCACTGTTCCGCGACAAGACCTACCTACGCGACGGTTCCGTCGGTCGGGGGGGCCAACCGATTCCGTTCTTCGCCCTCAACTATCGCGCCAACGGCCTGCATGCCGCCGTCGGCCTGGCGCAGCTGGGCAAACTCGAGGCGCTGGTGCAACGTCGTGACGAGATCGCCCGTCGGTACTACACGGAGTTTTCCGGGTTGAATAGCTTCGACCTGCCACGGCTCACCGAAGGTGGCCAACCCTCCTGGTGGCCAGTCGCGGGCCGCTATACCGGGGGGGAGGACCGCCGCGACGAACTGGTGGAAGCCCTGCGCGCCGAGGGGCTGACGATCAGTACGGGCATGTCCCCTGCCAACAACATCCTGCGCACCGAGTTGGTACGCAACAAACGATACTACCCACTCACCGACGAGGTGCCCGCATTCTGGCGCGATGTCGAGTATGATCCCGACGCTTGTCCGAATGTGGACGAACTGCAACGAACCGTGATCCGCCTGCCGGTGGACGAA
>DPVW01000112.1:12681-34940 GCA_003529325.1 Candidatus Latescibacterota bacterium
ACCTGCCGGTGGACGAACGCTACACGGACGAGGATGTGGAGCAGACCATCGCCGGCGTACACAAAGTCTGGAAGCACTTGGTGGATTGATCCACCAGGCCTGGATCAAAAAGAGAGCCTCCGGAACCCTTGTTGTGTACGATGGCACCGACCTGGCATCTATGGTAGGGGATGAGCGCCTGTCCAACTGGCACCGCGACACGTGGCTTGTGCGCCTGCCGAGACCACCGCGTGATGAACGACCCCTGAGCGACGAGGAGGCCAGGCGCCATGGACTCACCCTCACTGCTGCTGATGACTACAGCCTCGAGTGGGGTTTCTCTCTCGACGGTTATATCGCCTTTCTCATGACCCAGTCGAATGTGACCGACTTCGTCGAACGTCAGGGCAAATCGGCGGCGACGTTGCAGCAGTGGTTGCGCGCGCAACTGGCGCCATTGTTCGACGGCGAGCAACAACGCTTGCGGTTTGGCGGGTACATCTGGTACCTGCGTGGTTGTGTCCGCCACCAACGCCACCTACCGTCCCTGACATGATTCGCCCAGCCATCCTCCTCAGTTGTCTCGCCAGCATGCTGATCGGCGGCGTGCCCCTCCATGGCCAGCAGGCCCTGCAGCCCATGGGGGACGAGGCCTTTGCCACCCTGATCCGCTGGTTCGACTACCAGGCGACGCCACCGGCAAGCCGCACCGATGAGTTGCGGACCACACACAATGGCAGCCTGTACAAGATGGTTTTTGACGGTGTCCGCACTCGGCGGGTACCGGCTCATCTCGAACTCCCCATGCGCGGTGCGGCGCCCTACCCCTGCGTCATCCTCATCCATGGGATGGCGCGCTCCAAAGAATACTGGTGGTCCCTCGGGACGACGACGGAGGGCAAGCACAAAGACCGACTCGTCGCCGAAGGTTTTGCCGTACTCGGTCTCGATCTTCCTCTGCACGGCGAGCGTGCGGCGGAGAATGACTTCCTCAACCCCGGCAACCTGGTGCTGGATGGCGCCAGCAGCCGACTCCGCGACCTGTTTGCCGAGAGTGTCGTCGAACATCGGCGCGCCATCGATGCCCTGTGGACGCGGGCCGACATCGACAGCACCCGCATCGGCGTCCTCGGATATGGCTTCGGCGGTGCTGTCGCCTTCGCACTGGCCGCCGTCGAACCACGGATTCAGGCGACCATCGCCTGCGTGCCCCCGACGGTGCGCGATGGCTTGTCCGTGCGCGCGACGCAGAACTACGCACCCCGAATCCGACACCCATTTCTCTTGTTGATGGCCGCTAACAGCCGCACCAGTTCACCAGCCGATGCCGAACAGTTGCGGGACCTGCTGCCAGCATCGACGGCAGAGATGAAGGTCTACAGTAGCGACGACCGATTGCCAATATGGTACGTTGGCGAAGCCGTCGACTGGTTTTCCACACACCTTGCACGGTAGGAGAGATCGGTTGAAACAACTGCGCACAGTCGTTGTCGGTCTAGGCCGGATCGGCTGGCAATTTCATCTGCCTCAAATCGCTCGTCACGATGGCTTCGACCTGGCAGCTGTCGTCGACCCACTCGACGAACGCCGTCAGGAAGCTGACGCTGAGTACCGCGTACCCGGATACACCGATCTGCAGAGTTGTGTCGAGGACATGGCAGTCGATCTCGTCGTGCTCGCCTCCCCTACACCGATGCACGCCGCCGCACAACGGCACGAACGTCGATTGATGATCTACCAACCGGAGCGGGGCAGTCGCGAGGTGGTCTGTCTGCATGTGGCCCGTGCACCGGCGGCGAAGATCACCTGTCATCTGCGCACCATCGCCAGCCTCGGGGACGCCGACGACGTCGTCAAGGCGTTGATAGAAACCGAGAATGGCGTGCTCCTCGATATCGATATCAACATGGCCAGTGCCCGACCGATGCTGCGGTTACCGAGGGGGATGTGACGGGATGAAGATTGCCGCTGTGGAGACATTCGTCGTCGGCAATCCGTGGAAGAACTGGATCTTCGTCAAGATTCTGACCGACGCGGGACTCACCGGTCTCGGGGAAGCGACGGGTGGGCTGGCAACGAAGCCGAATCTGGGAGATGTCGAGGAATTGGCCCGCTTCGTCATCGGCGAAGATCCACGCCACCCCGATCGCCTGTGGCAGAAGATGTATCGAGGACGTTTCGCCAATCACACAGCGGGGATGACGGGCATCGAAATGGCCTGCTGGGATATTCTCGGCAAGAGTCTCAACGTTCCTGTATGGCAACTGCTGGGCGGCAAACAACGGGATACGCTGCGGGTCTACGCCAACGGCTGGTATACCGGGCCGCGCCAACCCGGATTCTTCGCCGAGAGGGCCGCCGAGTTGGTGGCTCGTGGATACACGGCGCTGAAGTTCGACCCATTCGGCGGCGCCTTCCGACAGATCGACCGGTCCAGCGAGCGTTTGTCCATCGACATCGTCCGTGCCGTCCGCGATGCCGTCGGGGTTGACGTCGATCTGTGCATCGAAGCCCACGATCGCTTCACCGTCTCTCACGCCATCCGCATCGGCCACGCCCTGGAGGAGTTCGGTGTCATGTGGCTGGAGACGCCTGTGCACTCAGCCGATATCGCTGCCACCATAGAAGTGGCGCGAGCCATCCGGGTGCCCGTCGCTACGGGCGAACGCTACCGGCGCCCTGGGATGTTCGTCGATCTGCTGGCGGCGAAAGTCGTCGACATCCTGCAACCCGAAGTCCTCTCCCTCGGGGTCGCCAATCTCAAGAGGGTCTGTGGTATCGCCGAGTCCGCCGAGGCGCTCGTCGCCTGTCACCAGGCACAGAGTCCGCTGTGTACCGCCGTCAATGCGCACATGCACGCATCCGTCGCCAACTTCCTCATCCAGGAGAACTTCGATGACAGTGCCGAGCCCTGGACCTGGGACCTGCTGACCGGCGTGCCACGCGTGCTCGATGGTTATCTGACAGTACCGGACACGCCAGGTTGGGGTGTCGAACTCAATGAGGAGGAAGCGGCGAGGCACCCCTATGGTGAGGGCAACTTCCTGCGGCTTTTTGAAGAGGGCTGGGAAACGAGGAAACCGGGATAGATTCTCGGGTCAATCAGGTAGCGCGAGTTCCCCGAGACCGTCCCGCAGGGCCTGTCGAGATTCGGCATGGTCAGGGTCGATGCCGATCATGGCGCCATGACAGCCATGGTCCCGCACCGCCGCCGCGAGTTGACGCACACGCTCCGGCGGCCCACCGGCCGAGATCGGTGGATACAGTGGTACGCGATCCTCCGTGAGCGCAACCAGACGCGCCACTTCGCGGGTGTATAGATCGACCAGAGGCAGGTCCCCGGACTGCAACGACACGATGTTGCGTGGCAAATCGATGTTCTCCTGACTCAACAGCCTCAGGGCCAGTTCCACCGCATCCTCCTGTGCAACGTCTGGCACCTGATCGACGAGGGCCTGCGCCCACTCGGCAGCGGCATTCGTCGACGCCGTCGCCCAACCGACGACACCACCGGCGGAGCTGCCCCCGGTGAGAAAATCCGTCGATTGCTCCCAACGGTGGTAATCGTGGCCACCGAGCAGTGCGATGGATGGCGCAAAAACGTCGCTGCCAAAAGGAATTGGCTCACCCCGAACATCCTGGACCCGCGCCCGGAACGCGGCCATCCGTGCCGCCAACAGTGCGGCGCGCATCAACAGCCACTCCCATGTCGCGCGAGGGACCCCGAGAGCGGGCAACAGATCGGGGCCACGCAACTCGCTGTCGAGGGCACGACGCAGACGTCGTGCGCCGAGCGACCGCAGTGCGTCCCGAGCTTCACGCGCCGCCGCAACCAAGCGCTGCGCATCAAACCCGAGGGCCTCACCGGCGGCACAACAGTGCTGGCAGGCGCAGGCCACGAGGGCGTGCAGATTTGCCGGCTGCGGGTAACGGGCGTGATCGACACAGAAACCATCCACCTCATAACGTGCCGTCACATCCGCCAGGCCATCTGCGGTCCATGCGTCTACCTGCGGGTTGCTCGGACACAGACCGGTCCCCCAGGCCTTCCACCGGGCGCTGAGTTCGGCACCATCCACGTCGCGCATGGCGAATTCGGGGAAGACCTCGCCACCATAACTCCACAGACCGATGTGCCCCCAGACTTCGATCCCGGCGTCGTGCGCAACCTCGATGGCACGCAACAACTGGCCGTCGTCGAAACCACCCACGATGCCAGCCACCGGTGGGTAGATGCCATCCGCCGCCTTCGGCCACCGATCCGCACGCTGGCGCCAGTCCTCGAAAGGACCACGGGCGGCGAGGCCATCGCTGGCGCGGAAACCGGAGGTGTGACAGATCGGTGACTCGGGCATGATCGTCGTCAGCCCGATCTCATCCCGCAGTCGCTTCAGGGCGTCGGGACGCTCGGCGACGATCTGTGTACTACAGAACCAGATCATGCGACGTCGATGGTCTTTCATACGTCTCTCGCTTCGAGGGCGGCTTGCATACACAATCTCAACCACTGGTCAGTGGCTGACAACCGTCGTGGTATCGAAGGGTTATGGCAATGGTCGCCTGTGGAACCCGGGCCGGTCTCGGTTTGTCCTATTCTTGGTGCACCGCGGATCGCCCGCGACAGCACCTGCAGGGACCACCCGGGTCTGTCACGGGGACAGGACAGATCTTGTGAGGGAGTCAGATGAAGAAGACAGCGATCACTGCTGGATGTATCGTCGTCGCCATGTCGCTGGGCGGCTGTGCGCAGACCGGCATGTTCGTCGCCGGGAACATGACCAATGTCGAACTGTCAGAACCGAACTACAAAATTGTCGCAATCGGCGTATCCGGCGAAGCGAAGGCTTCCTATCTGCTGGGGGTTGCATTCTCGAAAGGGCAAGAAACCGGGGCCGTCGCCCTCGCCCGCATCGGGGGTACGGGCCAACTGTACAAAGAAGCGATGGAGCACTTGTGGCAGGACTTCGAGGAATCGAATGGGCCCGTCGTCGGTCGGCGACTGGCGCTGACGAATATCCGTTACGACTCGGACAGCCACAACCTGCTCGTCTACTCGGACATCACCCTCTCCATACGGGCAGACGTGATCGAATTTACCGACTAGTGCTGTCGGCGTTGCCAGCATCCCGCCCCAGGCTGACCTTGTCATTCATGGACCAACCGATCGGCATCATCGGCCTGGGGCTCGTCGGCACCAGCTTGTGCGACCGTCGCCGCGCCAGTGGACAACCCCAGTGAGCGAAATCCACAGTCTCGCCATCGCCGGCGCCTGGGGATACATTGGCCGCAAGTTTCTTGATGCCGGTATCGATCTCGGTCTCGAGCTCTCCGTGCTCGACCCGGGACCGGTCCCACCGGACGTCTGCCTGGAAAATCTGGTCCACTTCACCGACGATGGTTTCTATCAGCAGAACGTGGATCTGTTCCACCTCGCCCTGCACCCCGAGCAGCGCGGTCCGGCGCTACGACGTCTGCTTGAGAGGGCACAGCATGAGCCAGTGGCGATCCTTAACGAAAAACCGATGGCCGCCCCGGATCGGCCACAGGATTGTGTCGCCCTCATCGACGCGGTGAGCGATACACAGGCCGTTCTGCTGTTCGACTTTCCCGAACTTTTTGAGCCATTCACGGGCCGTGTCGTCGACTATCTACGGCGCTTCGATCACGTCGAAATAGAAGAGATCATCATCCAGCGCTCGAAGGATCGTGAGGATCCCGGCAACCCACGCAACCATAAGCGCATGGTCCACATCCAGTATCAGGAGAGTGTGCACTGTATCGCCTGGCTGCTCTTCGTCCTCGGTCAGCTGGAGGGCTCTGTCGAGAAGGTGCTGGCGCGGGGCCTGCACTTGAGCGCCACGGCACGACCCTATATGGCGCCGAATCCTCAGGACTACGACCATGTCGTCGATGGCAAGGTGGAATACGAGATGCAACTTGGCGCGACGACGGTGCGGGGAGTGACCGACTTCACGCGTGGTGCAGCCTGGACCAAGAGCCGCATCCTGCGGGGACGGGCTGACGGTGCCCCTCTCGAACTCCACATGAGTTACCTGGAAGGCGCCAAGCACCTGCGCATCGATGGGCAGGACCAGTACATCAACCCTCAGGGCAGTTCATATGAGGGGGTGCTGCAAACCTTCGGTGGTTGGCTGCGCCACACACCGCCCGAGACCCTGATGTCCTCCAGCTGCTACCCGAACCCAAAATTCGCCCGACTGACTTATGCCCTTTCCAGCCTGCTTTGGCGCAGTTGCCACGACGGAGCGAAGCCCACGATTCGTGACGCCGAGGAACTTGTCGCCTTCGACGCCGGTTTCGCCGAGGCGGCCAGCACCTTTCCGCGTTACGGCTGAAGCTTCTCCCTGTGGGCCTCGATCCACGGCCACATGATGTCAGCGTAGAATCGGTGCCCGGCCTCACCATAACGGTGCTCATACCGTCCTTCGGCGCCGGCGGCGGCGTATATCTTCGCCAACCTGGCGACGGCAGCATCGACCTCGTCGGTGGGATGCAAGCCATCGTGACGGCCATTGACGGTCAGCAACGGTCGTGGCGCCAGCAGACCAGCGACGTCCCAGAACTCACCGAAGGCCAGCAGACCCGGTACCGCATTACACGGGCAGTGCCTGAGCGTGCCGGCGGGACTCATGTAATTGTTGAAGGCGCAACAGGGCACGGCGATGTCGATCCGTCGATCACAGGCCGCCGCATGCGCCGTCGCCATGCCGCCACCGGAATTGCCCAACATCAGCGTCGGCCCGGTGACCTCGGGTAGAGCCAGTGCCCAGTCGAGGATTCTGAGCAGATCCCACACCCGCTCCCCGAGGGCACTGCGCCCGACGGCGGCGACCTGCCAATTGTGACAGACACAGTCTCGTCCGCCGTGGCGTTTGCCGATGTCGGTGACACGAAAGGAGCTGGGGTTGCCACCGATACCCCGCGTCGCCGGTGCAATCGCCAGGAAACCACGACGGGCTGCCTGCACCGCCACATCTCGATCCTCGTCCACCATGCGCTGCTGCCCATCGGCGTCTGTGACACCGGCATAGATGTCACCATTCTCATGTCCATGCGGCGTAACGGCCAGGGGGAAGGGACCCTGCCCTTTCGGTCGCAGACACCAGAAGGATGTGCGCACCGCTGGCTCCGTGTCGAGCCAGCCTCGCTGCCTGGTGTATTGGCCGAGATCTTCCACGCCATCCGCCCATTCCACTCGCGGCTCCACCCGCCCACCTTGCGCCTCGATGAGGGACAGACCGAGCAGATCACGAAAGGCATCACGGGCCTCTCCCTGCCAGACGCCAAATGCTGCCGGCGTCGTCGCCCGACAGGCCCACTGCCGACCCGATTCTGCGTAGAGTCGTCCCAGATACGCGCGCACATCATCGGGGTGTTGCATCGTGGCCTTCATGGCGCCCGCTGCCACAGCGCTTCCCAGTTGAATCTCGGCTCATATCCCAGGATCCTCTTCGCCTTGTCGATCGGGAAGCGACTCCCCGGGCGATCGTGAAAGATGTGGAAGATCTCGAAGCGCGTCGGCAGTTTCTGCGTCAGACACAGGCCATGGGCCTGGGCGACGTCGCGCCGCTCGACACAGCTGGACGGCAGGTAGTGCACATCCGGGCCACCGCCGTGACCTTCTGCCTCGAAGGTGAACACCCCCCCGATACGGATCGCCGCAATGGTGATGTCGTGGCACCGGGCAAAACTGCGGCAGAGATCCTCAGCGAGGGTTTTGCCGAGGGTGTACCCCTGGGTCCCCGGTCGTGGTGTCTCTTCTTCAGTAATTCGCCAACTATCCCAACTGGGCCAGGTGATGTTGATCGTACTCTGGAATACGACGCGTTTTACCCCATGACGCAGACAGCAGGAGAGGATGTGATACAGTCCACGCACACCGGCGCCGAGATCGGTATTGTCCCCCACAGCGGCATCTTTCCACGTGCCCATGGGCCACGCCAGATGACAGACGGCATCGACGCCCTGGACGGCTTCGTCGATGGCGTCGGCATCGTTGAGATCGATGACACGCATATCGGCAAGTGCCGGCATGGGGCGAAAATCGACACCCCGAATCTCGTGACCAGCCGCCGCCAGATCGCGCGCCACGATATTGCCGATATACCCCGCGGCGCCGGTGACCATGATCTTCATCCGCCGACCTCCTTGCGGTCGACCTCTTTTCGGTCCGGCCACCAGGCCCGGAAGTCGACCTGCGGGGAAAAAGCAAAATGACCCTCGAGGATGCGCAGAGCGAAGCGTCGATAGGGCGTGTCAGCCACGAGATTGTAGAGCCCCCAATGAGATGGATGATCATAGCTATCGAGTTCCAACGCACGCAGGAGTGCCATCGTTGCGTCACCCATGTCGAGCCAGTCGCGATCAAATCGGGCCTGGGCAGACAAGCTTTCTGCGTCCACGAGCCTACCCAGTCGTAATGTCAGAATCGACCCCGGCGCCTCACGAGCGAACTCGTGTCCAACCCCTTCCGCCAGATGCAAGGCCTGCTGTTCGGCGGACGTATCCGGCAGTGGCACCATGTCCTCGGAGAGGATGTGATCCTCATCGTAGCCATCGTAGATGCACACATCGCTCACCTGCACAACCTGCGCTACTCCGGCTTCCCGCGCCGCGTGCATCACATTCCACGATCCCTTCAGCGCCGTGTCCAGAATGCGACCATCCTCGGCGTTGGTCGGCGTCTCCTGGCGACGTCGGGCGCAGGCGAGATGCACGACACGCTCCATGCCGGCGCACAACTCGCGCACCTGTTCCTCCGCCAATACATCGACCTCGTCGATGTCGGTGGCGCGCACATCATGCCCCGCCTCGAGCAGTTCTGCTGTCAGCGCCTGGCCGAGCGGGCCGGAGGCACCGGTAATGGCAATCTTCAAGATATCCTCTTCCCACTTGATGGTTTGATTGCCACTGCAACAAATGAACATGCCGGGAGTCGGGTCAAGAGCGATGAGCCCCTTGACTCGGTTGTGTCCGTCACCCCAATTGATGCGCATGCCAACGACGATTTCTTCCGCCCACGCCCGCCGACTCGCCCTGCGCGCCCAGGCACTCGACAACGCCTACCGTCCCGGACGTGGTGTCGACGGCGCTGCGGCCACCATCGAGCGACTCGGATACGTGCAGATCGACACCATCGCCGTCATCGAGCGGGCCCACGAACACATCTTCTGGACCCGGCAACCCGCCTATCGGCCGACATTCCTGCAACGACTCATGCAGCAGCGACGCGTCTTCGAGTACTGGACCCACGCCGCCTCGTACATCCCCATGACCGACTATCGGTATTACCACCGGCACCGCGCCTGGCACAGCGCCGGTGGTCACCGAGTGGAGTGGCTGCGCGACAATGGCAAGGTCGTCGAGCATGTGCGTGAGCGGATTCGGGCCGAAGGGGCACTGCTCGCCGCCGACTTTCAGGATGACGGGGGTCGCCGTGGTCCCTGGTGGGACTGGAAACCGGCCAAGGCTGCCCTCGAGATCCTGTACGACACGGGGGAGCTGATGATCTCCGAACGGCGGGGCTTCCAACGGGTCTACGACCTCGCCGAACGTGTCTTGCCCGCTGGCCTGGATACGACTGAACCGGATACGGAGGAGAATGTGCGCTGGGCGATACACCGCACGCTGGACAATCTCGGCATCGCCGACGAAGCCCAGATGCGCATCTGGTATCGCAACCGCGAGTTCCTGCACACGGCGGTAGAACAGCTCGTCGAGGCGGGACAGATCGAACCCGTCGAAGTCCGTGGTGACAGCAGCGACACCCTCTATGCACGTCCCGCCGACCTGCAAGCCACCGCACGTGGCCGCGCCACCCGCCAGGTGCACCTGCTGTCCCCCTTTGACAATCTCGTCATCCGGCGACCCTGGGTACGGCGGCTCTTCGACTTCGACTACACCATCGAGTGTTATGTGCCGGGCCCGAAGCGCCGTTATGGTTACTTCTGCCTGCCCGTGCTCTTCGGCGATCGACTCGTGGGTCGCCTCGACCCCAAGGCGGAGCGCAAAGAAGGGGTCTTCGTCGTACGCTGCCTGCAGCTTGACTCAGCCGCTGATGCCGATGCCTTGTTGGCACCGCTGGCCGCCTCCATCTGGCGTTTCGCTCGATTCAACAATTGCCACGATGTTCGCCTCGAAAAGGTGCGCCCAGGCAAACTTCGGGCTCCCCTGCGACGCGCTTTGGCGGCTAGCCAGAACGGTTGACAACGATGCGAAATCTGGCGACCAAAGTGAGAGGGCATACGACGGGGTGGTATGAGCGGCTGGCGACCCTGCAGCAGGGCTACTATTACCCGTGGGAATCGACCATTGCTGACGGCGACGGTGAATCGGCCTATGCCGATCTCGTGCGACAGCACCTGTCCCCGGCGTGCGATGTCCTCGAAGTCGGTTGCGGTCACGGCGTCGATGCCGTCGCTTTTGCCCCGCTGTGCCGCACCCTGCGCGCCTTCGATCAGGTGGATCGTTATATCACACTGGCACGTAAGGCCGCCACCGAGAGTGGCATCGACAACGCCACATTCCTGTGTCGCAATTCGAGCGCCGATCGCAATGGCGGCCAGGTGACGGTGCCGGCGCTGACCGATTCCATCGACGTCGTCATCTCCCGTCGCGGACCGACGAACTGGATCGAGGACGTACCCCGCTTCTGTCGATCCGGTGCGGTGCTGATACAGCTGAATCCCCTTGCACCATTAACTGAGTACGCCTGGAATCCCGAATTGCCGGAGGGCCTGCGGCAATCCCCGCCCGACGCGGACCCGGATGCCGGTATGCTCCATGCCGTTGAGACACGGCTTGCCAAGGTTGATCTGTGCATCCACAGCTGCTGGACTTTTGACGTACCTGAATTGCTCCACGAGCCGCGCGATCTCTATCGCCTGCTCACCTTTGGCAACACGCCGGAAGAAGTACCCTCCTGGCCGGAGGCCGAACAGCATTTGACCCAACTCTTTGCCCGTCACGCTGTGACCGGCGGACTCGAGCTACGGCACCGACGATTTCTGTGGCAGGCGATTCATTCTCAGTAGCGGTCATCCGCGTTCGTCAGTGGGCACCATCGAGAGGTGAACAGATGATCGAGCAACACCTGTTCAGCCTGCTCAGCCACCGGCGCCAGGTTGCGTAGGGCATTGGCGGCATAGAAACGATTGTAGCGGTTATCATCCTCCAGCATACGCCCCAATGCCGGCACCGTGTCCTGTGTCACGCGCCGAGCCGCTTTGAGGGCAATGGCGGCATTGCGACGCACGCGGTAGTCCTCGTCATCGACGCTGCGAGTCACCCTCTCCAACGCCGCATCCCCGAGTTGGGTCGCGCGACCCAATGCCTCCAGTGCGTTGCGTCTCACCCACCAGTGTTCATCTGCTGCACTTTCGATGAGCCGGTCCGCCAACCCCTCGGCGGCGACGCCCATGTTGCCCAACGCGTCTGCCGCTGCGGCACGCACGAGCCAATGACTGTCGTCGAGCAGATCGGCGGCGACGCCTGGGGCCCCTTTCGACACGGCGAGAGCGTGCGACGCCACGGGCGCTGTTGGATTCGTACCATGGGCGTTGTCCGCCGTTTTTGCCGAAGCCAGTGGCAGCGACGCCTGTGCCTCGCGACGCAGATCCTGGGCCAACGATCCGAGTCCCCCGTCACCGGCGGCAGCCAGGGCGTATGCCGCATTCAGACGCACCGCCTCTGCGTCGTCGGTGAGCGCCACCGTCAGTTCATCGACGGCATCCCCGGCAGAGCCGGAACGGGCGATGGCATCCGCCGCCTGCGCACGCTCAGCCGGTAATCCGGATCTCAGGCTGTCGATGGCCGCCCCCAGCCCTTCGCCCGTCCCCGGTGCCAGACCGGCGTCCCCTGCCAGCCAGCGGAAGACATCGTCACTGACCGCGCCATTTTCCTCCCACGTCGTGCCATCGGCGGCGACACCGGCTTGCGGTTCGATCGTGCGGGCAAACTGAAATTTGAGCATGTATCGCTTGCGGTCGCTCGTATTGGCCGTCGCCCGGTGCCAGGCGTCGAAGTGCACGATGGAGACCGTGCCGGCGGCGCCAACTAGACCCTCCTCACGCTCCGTTGCCTTCGTTGGATCAGGATCCGAGATGGTCCGATACCAGTGCTGGCCAGGCATGACGCCTGTTGGTCCCATATCCGCCGTCGTGTCTTGCGGGTAATAGAGCGCCAGGACCCAGCGGAAACGGGGATGCCGCAGATTGTGATCGAAAACGTAACAGTCTTTGTGCCAGGATTGCCCCTTGTTGCCGGCGGGATTGAGATGGCAATGACGGTGAGGATTCATGATGTATCCCGGCCCCAACAGGTCCTGCAACGCCCCCGTCACCGCGGGATCATCGTAGACGAGCTGCAGTTCGGGGACCCGGGGCAGGATGTTGTTGCCCACATTGCCTTCCTTGTCAAAGACCTCGTCGATCTTCGCATAGACGGCTTGGTGAAACTCATCCGGCAGCCCCGTTTGGACCACGAGATGTCCGTCACGGACAAACTGAGCGCGGGTGTCAGTGTCAGGGATGTTGGCCGTGTTCATCATCGGTTCCGGTCCTGGTTGAAGGAGGGTGGTACGTGGCTCAACGGTAGGAAATCCGCCACGTCCGTGCAGCCTCAGCCGTACTGGCTATTGGTCGAAATCGAAACGAGCAAGGCTGGCGCCGATGCGCCACCCGTCCTGATCCAGACGCCGGGAATTGACACGCAGCATTCCATATAAAGTGAGAGAGACACCGGCTTCGTGGTGCCAGCCCTGCGTCGAGCGTCCTGAGGAGCCATCCTGCCAGGGGCAGGGACACACCGCTGGCAGCATCCTCGATGCGACCCTGAAGACTCACACCACGGGCAGCGACCTCACCCGAGTGCCAGGATGATACAACCAACTACCATCATTACTTGGTTCAACATCGATAAACTCCTATAACTCACCACTCTGGATTCAACGATCGGCTGATCGAGGTCCAGTATGCTGGTCCTGGTGGACCTTCACAACCGCTTTAGATTACATTGCCTCCCGAGCCGGTCCCACAGAATCGAGGCCCCATGCCCTTTATCCTGCACCGGCCCGATGCCGAAGAGCCGTCGAATCTCACTGAGAACGACGCCCGTCGGGTCATCAAAACGAACTTCCCGGACGCGGAGATGCAGAACAACGTGTGGAGCAAATCACTCAAGGGGGAGAGAGTTTCTGTTCAACCGGGTCAGCTGGAATGGATCAGCGACGCCACGGTATGAACTACCCCACACGAACCTATCCTCTTGCGGCGGAGCACTTTGCCCATCGACGTTGACGACACGAACGACGAACTGCTAGAGGATCTGCCAGCCTCCATCGACGGGCGTTTGCAGAGGCTGCTCGCCCCGGGAGAGACCATCGAGTTGGCGATGGCTTCCGACATCCGGGCAGATGGCAGCTTTGGTGACACCTGGCTGGTGGGAACCAATCAGCGGCTGTTGGCCATCGATCCCGCCGACACCAGTTCGGAGCCATTGGCACTCGATCTGAGGGACGTGCTGTCCATCGAGTTACGCGACTTTGAGGGCAGTGGCGCCCTGCACGCGCGCACCTCGGAACACGGCGTGACGTTGGCCCGCTTCTCGCGCACATTCATGCCAAAGTTCAGTCAGACCCCCCGGCACCTGGAGCAACTCGTCAGGCGCCAGCAGCCAGAACGAGCTGCCGAGGACCGCATCGCCCGCGGTGGCGCCGACATGCAGGCTGGTGCGCGACGGCGTTGCGATCGCTGTAACCGCGTGATCCCCCGGCGGTTCGGCCTCTGTCCGGCCTGCCTGGAGACGCGCAAACTTCTGGTCCGGTTGCTGAGCTATGCGAAGCCATACTGGGCTCTCGGCACGCTCAGTCTGGTTCTGATGATCGTGGCCACCGCCATTGGGTTGTCACCCCCGTTGTTGATGGGCTCCCTCTTCGATGACGTGCTGGCACCGACGGCGGCGGGCAGCGATCTGCGCCCGTTACTGGATGAGTACGACGGTTACACCAGACTCGCCATCCTCGTCTTCGCGCTGCTCGCCATCTTCGTATCCAACAATGTCATGGGCGCCGTGCGTCGCTACGTGCTGGCCTGGCTCGGTCAGCATGTCACCTTCGACCTGCGCAACGAGGTCTACCGCCACCTCAACACGCTGTCTCTGAGTTTTTATAACGAACGGGAGACGGGACGTGTCATGGCCTCCATCACCCAGGATGTGAGTCGTCTGCAGGACTTCATCAGCGACGGACTGCAGGAAGTCATTCGTGACGTCCTGACGATTGTCATCATCTGCGCCATCTTGTTCTGGCAGGATGCCTCTCTCGCCGCACTGGTCCTGCTGCCGACGCCGCTGCTCGTTTTCACCACCCTTCATTTCGGTGGCCGGCTGCAGCGCACCTATCGCAGTCTGTGGCGACGCTGGGCGGGGATCAGCGCCCTGCTCGCCGACACGATTCCCGGCGTCCGTGTCGTCAAGGCCTTCTCACAGGAGTCGCGCGAAGTCGGCAAATTCGAGCGCCGGTCAGAGGAACTGCTCGGTGGCGAACTGCGTGCCGCCAGATTGCAGTCTCTGTTCAGTCCGATCATGGCCTTTATCACGCGGATCGGCACCCTCGTCATCTGGCTTGTCGGTGGGTCACGCGTGCTCGACGGCGAGCTCAGCCTGGGCGCCTTTGTCGTGTTTACCGGTTACATGTGGCAATTCTACGGTCCGGTGGAGGGTCTTTGCCGCCTCAACCACCGTTTTCAGCGTGCCGCCACATCGGCGGAACGTGTCTTCGAAACCCTCGACTCGCAGCCCGACGTGCGTGATGTGCCGGATGCAGCCACCATGCCACGGGTCGTCGGCCGCGTCGAATTTGACAACGTCACCTTCGCCTATGACGACACGACCCCGGTCCTGGAGCACATCGAGCTCGTCGTTGAACCGGGGGAGATGATCGGACTCGCCGGCCACTCCGGCGCCGGCAAAAGCACGCTCATCAATCTGATTTGCCGCTTCTACGATGTCACCGACGGGGCGATCCGGATCGATGGGCGTGACATCCGGGATGTGGAGTTGAAGTCATTGCGCGATCAGATCGGCATCGTGCTGCAGGACCCCTTCCTGTTCAATGGCACCGTCGGCGACAACATCGCCTACGGCAAACCAGGAGCCAGCCTCGACGAAATCGTCGCCGCCGCACGCGCCGCCCATGCCCACGACTTCCTCATGAATCTGCCGCAGGGCTACGACACGGTCGTTGGCGAACGGGGCACCCGACTGTCAGGGGGTGAGCGACAAAGAGTCTCCATCGCCCGGGCCATCCTGCGCGACCCACGGATCCTCATCCTCGACGAGGCCACGTCGAGTGTGGACACCGAGACGGAGGTCAAGATCCAGGAGGCGCTGGAGCGGTTGATCCGAGGCCGCACGACATTCGCCATCGCCCATCGCCTGTCGACCCTGCGCCACGCCAATCGCCTGCTGATCCTCGACAAGGGGCAGATCGCTGAGGTGGGCACCCACGACGAATTGCTCGAGGTGGACGGTGTCTATGCGCGTCTATGCCGTATGCAGAGCGAACTGACCCAGCGGAAGGTGTGGTGACCGAACCGCTGCCCACATACGACCTCATGAACGAGTTGGCTCTGCTTGACCCGGAGAGGGTGCGCTTCTCCGCCGACGAGTATGACGAACTCTACCTGTGTATCGACGCCGGTGAACCCCAGGGCCCGCTTACCGTGCAGCGTGCCTTTCCCGTCAGCGAGGCCGATGAGTTCCTATCGCTGAAGGACGCCGATGACGCCGAGGTCGGTGTCATTCGGCGACTCGATCAACTCGACGCCGCCAGCCGGACCGCCATCGAAGAGCAGTTGCAGTGGTCATACTTCGCCTGCACGATCACTGCCATTCATTCCATCGAGGTAAAGTATCACGTCCCCCACTGGGATGTAGAGACGGACCGCGGGCCACGGGTCTTTCAGTATGGTTCGCGGCGTGACATCCGCGTGCTGCCCCGTGGCCGAGTACTGATTCGCGACGCCGATGGCAATGGCTACGAAATCCCCGATGTAAGCCGCCTCGATGCGGCGAGTCAGGCCATCGTCGAGGTCTACATCTGAACCTTCCGCCTCCGCCTGCCACACCTCAGGACACAGACAGCGTCTACCGCCGCGTCAGCGTGCGCGCCTATCTGGCGCTACTCGCCCACTACTTCCGTCCGCACCGCGGCCGCGTCGCCTGGTTAGCCCTGTTCGTCTTCGGTTATGCCGGCGTCCGGCTTACGGGGCCACAGATCATCCGCTTTTTCATCGACACCGCTCTTGCGGGCGGAGCGATCGACAGTCTGCTGTGGGCGGCAGCGTTGTATGTCGGTGTCGCACTCGGTCGGCAGCTCTGCTTTCTCGGCGGCAGCTACTTCAGTCAGGACGTGGGTTGGCGAGCCACGAACCGCATGCGCAGCGAACTCGCCGAGCATTGCCTGCGTCTTGATATGAGTTTCCATGGGGAGCATACCCCTGGCGAACTCGTCGAGCGTGTCGATGGTGACACCGCCACCCTGGCCAACTTTCTCTCCGGCTTCTCCGCTCGTGTCACCAGCGGACTGCTGCTGTTGCTGGGTGTCCTCATCCTCGTCTGGCGTGAGGACTGGCGTCTAGGCGCCGCCATGACGGTTTTCTCCTTCATCGCTTTTTTCGTCATCAATCTGACGCGTAGTATCGCCGTGCCGATCTACGCGGCGGAGCGTGAGGGTTTCTCCCGTCTCTACGGTTTCATCGAGGAGCGCCTCGGAGGGATCGAGGATGTGCGCACCAATGGCGCCGTCGCCTTCATCCTCGATCGATTCTTCAAGGTCAACCGGGACGCCTACGGACGCGTCCTGAAGTCCGAGGTGATGGGCGCGATCCTGCGCTCCATCACGATGGTCCTGTTCGCCTTCGGCCATGCCATGACCATGGGCATGAGTCTGTGGTTGTTCTCCCTGAACCCGGAGGAGTTCACCATCGGCACGGTCTACCTCGTATTCGAGTACATGACCCTGCTGCGTTTCCCCTTGTTCATGATTACGGAACAGATCAACGACCTGCAGAAGGCGACAGCGGGGCTCAAACGAATCGAGGAGCTGCATCGCGTGCAGTCCCGGATCGGCGACGGCGACGACGAGCCCACAGCCGGCGCCCTGCAGGTCGACTTCGATGGCGTTGGTTTCGACTACTCCAGTGACAACCCCGTTCTGCGCGACGTCTCCTTCCATCTGCAGGCGGGACGCACCCTGGGCCTGCTTGGACGCACGGGCAGTGGCAAGAGCACCCTGACCCGTCTGCTCTTCCGTTTCTACGACGTACAACAGGGTGAGATCCGTCTCGACGACAAGCCGATCCGCAGCCTGCGCCTGCGCGGTCTGCGCCAGCGTGTCGGCCTGGTGACCCAGGACGTGCAGATTTTCCGTGCCACAGTCCGCCAGAACCTGGCTCTGTTCGAAGATGGTATGGACGACGACCGGATCCTTGGCGCCATCGAATCCCTTGGTTTGATGGACTGGTTCCGCGGCCTGCCCATGGGTCTCGATACGACGATCACCGCTGGGGGCCTGTCCGCCGGTGAGTCACAGTTGCTCGCCTTCGCCCGGGTATTTCTGCGGGATCCCGGCCTCGTTATCCTCGACGAACCCTCCTCCCGACTCGACCCGGCGACGGAACGACGGATCGACCGCGCTGTCGATGAACTGCTGCGGGGTCGCACCGGTCTCATCATCGCCCACCACCTGGCCACAGTGGATCGTGTCGATGACATCATGATTCTCGACGAGGGCCGGGTTCTCGAGTATGGCGAGCGTACCCGTCTCAAGGCTGACACCGATTCGCAGTTCTCTCGACTGCTCGCCGTCGGCCTGGATGACCACACGGTATGACTGACGCCGTTCTGCCACTTTCTACGGGACGCACCGCGTGGCGACTGGTCCGTTATCGCCTGGGACTGTATCTCGGCACGATCCTGTTTCGCGGCACCGATGATGTCGTGCCCTTCGCCAAGGGCCTCATCATGAAAGCCTTCTTCGATGTCCTCACCGACGGGGCCGACGCGGGCCTCACGGCGTGGACACTGGTGGCATTGTTCGTCGTGCTTGAAGTCGCCGACCGGGGGGTGCTGTTCCTCGCCGCCATCATCGGTGTGCGCTGGAGATTCAGCGTCTACTCCCTGCTGCGAACGAATCTGTTAAAGTCTGTCCTCACCCTGCGCAATCCGCAGAAAGTCTCCTCTGCCTCGGGGGAGACGACGAACCGCTTCCGCGACGACGCCGAGGGGGTGGTCAGTTACCTGGAGCAATACATCCACCTCTGGGGCAATCTGATCTTTGCTGCCCTCGCCATCTCTTATATGGCCGGTATCGACGTCACCATTACCGCCATCACCGTCCTGCCTGCGATCCTCATCGTCACCATCGTCGATATCGCCCGCAAGCACATCGTCCGCTTCCGCACCGCACAACGTGAAGCCACGGAACAGTCGACGAACTTCGCCAACGAGATCTTTCAGTCCGTCCTCGCCCTGCAGGTCGCCACGGCGGAGAGCGCAGCCGTCGAGCGTTATGAACAGCTCAACGACGACCGTCGCCAGTCGACCATTGTCGACAATCTGTTCAACCAGATTCTCGGTTCGGTGAATGTGAACATCGGTCAGTTGGCAACGGGGGCCATCCTCATCCTCGTCGCCGAGCGCATGCACAGCGGCGGCTTCAGCGTCGGCGACTTCGTGCTGTTTACCACCTACGTCCCCGAGGTCGCCCGTTCCGGCTCCCTCATCGGCCGTGTCATGGCCCAGCACCGACGTGCCGAGGTCTCCCTCGGGCGCATGTCGAAGATGATCGAATCCGACTCACCCGCCCCCCTCGTCGAGTACGGTCCCGTCTACCTTGGCGAAGCGCCACCGCCAATCCCCACCCCGGCCCCGGCAACCCAATATCCGCTGCAAACTTTCGAAGCGGTGGGTGTCACCAGCATCTTCCCGGACTCAACGAATGGCATTCACGACATCGATCTGCACATCGACAGTGGCAGTTTCACCGTCGTTACCGGACGCATAGGCTCTGGCAAGACGACACTGGTGCGGGCACTGCTCGGCGCGCTGCCCCTGGACCGAGGTCGCATCCTGTGGAATGGCGAAACCATCGACGATCCGAAGACATTTCTTGTGCCACCCCGTAGCGCCTATACGCCACAGGTGCCACGCCTGTTCTCCGAAACGCTACAAGACAATATCCTGCTCGGTTTGCCACCGGATGACGAGGCCGTCGCCGCCGCGGTGCGTATGGGGGTGATGGAGCACGACATCCCAACTCTAGAAAATGGCCTGGACACCATCGTCGGCCCCCGGGGCGTCAAACTTTCTGGTGGACAAATCCAGCGGGCCGCGGCGGCACGCATGTTCGTGCGCGATGCACAACTCTACGTCTTCGACGACTTGTCCTCCGCCCTCGATGTCGACACGGAACGGCTGCTTTGGGAACGTCTATTCGCCACACGCAACCAGACCTGTCTGGTCGTGTCGCACCGACGCCCGGCCCTGCAACGGGCAGATCAAATCATCGTATTGAAGGATGGACGCGTCGAGGCGACTGGAACCTTGACGGAATTATTGGACAGCAACCAGGAGATGCAGAGATTGTGGATGGGAGAGGTGAACGGTTGAGGTTGAGAACTAGACTTGCTGCAGGCACTTGCTCGTGTCTCATGCTGCTCGGTTGCGGCACGGATCCCGAGGATCTCGTCGAGGACCTCGGTCACCCCGGTCGACGCGAAACAGCCCGCCAGGAGTTGTTGATCGCCAAGGACCGCGCCGTCGGGCCCCTGCTGGAAGCACTCGCCGATATCGAGTATGGTGAGGCTCGGCCGGAGTTGGCCGAGGTCCTGGTTGGCCTTCTGGTACGCACCGGAGACGAGCGAATCACACGGGACCTGACCAAGAGATTGGCAGACGACCCTGATCCGGCTGTCCGGGCGCGCATCGCCCGCGCGGTGGGTCTGCACCGGCGCAAGGAATTTCTCGAAGCTCTGTTGCAGACAGGCCTCGCCGACGCCGATGGAGAGGTCCTGCACGAAACCCTCATTTCTCTGGGTGTTTTCAGATCCCTCCTCGAGCCACACCAGGAAGAACAGTTGCTGATCGCAGCGGCCGGTCTGGTGGGCAATCCGCACAAAGGTGTACGCACCGAGGCCCGGATCCTCGCCGAGGCGCGCGTCGCCGAACTCGTCGAACAGGGACGGGCCCGGGCTCTCCAGGCGCAGATGGCGGAGGCGGAGTCCTTGTTTCAGGCGGCGGTGGCCATCGTTCCTGACAATAAATACGCCAACTACCGGATGGCGAGATTGCGCTACGACGGGAATGATCGGCAGGCAGGGCTGCTGATGCTGCGCACCCATGGTATGCTCCTTGACGTGCCCCGCGCCGCAGCGGTGCCCGACATCGATGGCCACCTCGACGAGCAGATGTGGGCCGGCGCCGTCAAGGCTTCCGGATTCTTCAGTTTCGTCAGTCAGCATAAGGCGGCGATTCCGTCGAGTGTCGACACCGACATCTACCTCGCCTGGGACGACGATGCCCTGTACATCGGCTTCGTCGGCCATGACGACGCCCCCGGCAACATCAAGGCACTCGTGATGAACGAAGACGCGGTCATCTGGCACGATGATGTCATCGAGATCTTCCTGGACGCCAATCTCGATCACCAGAGCTACACACATCTAGGTGTCAACAGCCTTGGTGTGCGTTC
Source organism: Candidatus Latescibacterota bacterium (assembly GCA_003529325.1). Lineage (GTDB taxonomy): Bacteria > Latescibacterota > UBA2968 > UBA8231 > UBA8231 > UBA8231. Next base: position 33,431 of record DPVW01000112.1, read on the forward strand.
TGATTCCTGGATTGCCGGGGGCTTGGATGGCAAGGATGACGACTGGGATGGGGACGTAACGATCGGCAATCACGTGGGGGATGCCGAGTGGACGCTGGAACTGGCCATTCATTTTGACGGAGGGCATCATCCCCGCCCGGAGGTCGGTTCCACCTGGGGCTTCAACTTTGTGCGCACCTACCGCGGCGCCGAATACAGCCAGTGGGTGCGGACCTTCGCCACCGGTGGCCACAGCCCCGACGATTTCGGTTTTCTCGTCTTCCAGTAGGTTCCCATAGATGACACGCAGGAAGGCGTCGACGCCCTGGCAGAAGACGAAGCACTGACAAACGTCATCTGGATCGGTGGCACTTCCTGCTCGGGCAAGACCACCGTCGCACGCATGCTCGCCTCAGCCTGCGACCATGGCCTCTACTCGACCGATGAACACTTCGACCGTCACGCCCGCCAGGCACGTCAATCGACGCAACCGGTGATGTTCGCCTATCAGCACGACGACCCGATGATGTATCAGCAAGACCAGCCTGCGGCGGAGAAAGCGGCGTTGTGGCGCAGCTTCTACGCCGAACGTTTCCCCATGATCGGCGCCGAACTGGCGACGGCGGGCCCGATGGTGGCCGAGGGGGTCGATCTGCTGCCCGACAGTATCGCCAGCGTCGCCGCTTCGGCGCGTGCCGTGTGGCTGTTGCCAACACGATCTTTCTGGGAGCCGAGACATTTCTCACGGGAGTATGTGGAGGCCGAATATACCGCCGACGCTGCCGAGCGTGGTTGGGCCTACTACGCTGCCATGATCGACCACCACCACGAACGCTGCACGGTCCTTGGCCAGTATGTGATCGAGGTCGATGGCAGCGTCACCGCAGAACAGATCGCCACCACCCTGACAACCCATTTTGGCCTTTGACCATTTTGGGTTGACGTGGGCTACCCCGTTTGACATACTCTGAGGAGAAACCTGCCCCTAAAGAGGATCCTATGCAGAATAATCTTCGCAAGTCAGTTTTTGGTGCCATCATGGGTGTCGCCATGGCCGTCGGCTTCGGTTTCGGCGCCACACAATTGCACGCCAATGTCGCCGCCTCCGAGGCTGCGTGCGACGCCGCCCAGGTCTGCCCCGTCAAGGCCCAGTCGGCCTGTCCGCTTGACGCCGCCAAGACAGTCGGCTGGGACTCCTGTCCCTTGAGCAAGGGCGCCTCGATCTAAGCAGAGACGGCACCAGAAAATCCATAGAAGGCCCCCAGATCTTCGAGATCCGGGGGCCTTCTTCGTTCTACAGGAGAAGGGATCATGAGAATCGCCGTCTTCGGCGCCGCCGGCTGGGTGGGACGCTCGGTGCTGGAAAATCTGCGTGCCCATAATCACCATGTGCGCGCCATCGATTATGACGAGTCCGCCTGGGGAGGGTTTGGCGACATCGATGGGGACTGGCGGGGAGACGAGACCGTGACCGCCGACATCGGTGACTACGCCGCCACAGAGGCCGACGGCGGGTCCGAAGGAAGCCGAA
>DPVW01000112.1:35290-35525 GCA_003529325.1 Candidatus Latescibacterota bacterium
GTAACCGGACGCTTGTGAAATCACTCCAGCCTTGTCATTGGCAGGGTGAGACATGGTATCCTGTTCGCCTTCGCGCTCCTGTTGTCGGCCTCTCCGGCCTTCTCCCTGCAAGCAGACCTGAATAAGGACGGTGTCGTCGACTTCGACGACTTCTTCCTTTGCACTGATCAATTTGGCCAGATGGGTGAACCCGAGAGCGCCGATACGGTCGTCAGTGGTGACGTTGACGGCATCA
>DPVW01000025.1:0-3701 GCA_003529325.1 Candidatus Latescibacterota bacterium
AGCCGAGGCGGCGTAGTCGATGTCACATCCACGGGGGCATCAACGTCTCCAACTGGTTCTTCCACGGGGGCCCCACGGTGCTGTTCAACATGGCGACGCGAAATATCGAACCCGCCGCGTGCACTGGGCAGGTCTGGGCCATCTGCTCGGCGGCGGCCTGATGCTGCTGATGATACTCGCCCGACATCGGCTGACCTGGTGGCCGATCCATCCCATCGGCTTTCCCATCTCCGGCATCTTCCTGATAAAGATCCTGTGTGCCAATGTCTTCATCGCCTGGGCCATCAAGTGTCTGATGTGGATCGAATCTGCCGCGACAAGCGCCAGATCGAAGTAGAAGACTTTGTGCTGAGCTCGGTGCCGGCTGACGGGATCCTGGTGCAGAACCAGTTTACCGCTTCACAGTGTTGGCACGAAGATGTGGAACTGGGTGCACGGCTGCGGGAAGACAAACTGAGGGCTGCGCAGTAAGCGGCTTGCTGTCGGGGCCGATGCTGTCCGGTATAAGAAAGGAGGCCGAAGTGAGCGACTTTCCCCGCCCCATAGCGGGCGGCAATGCCGGCGACGGATTACCTCTCGTGCTCGGCGACGACACGGTCGTCGGAGACCTGTTTACCGGCGCCAGCGCTGCCCACGTTCTGGACTGGGACGGGGACGGTCAGCACGAGATCGTCGCCTCCGGTGGCAACGGCGGCATCTACAGCTACCGGATCGTGGACTCGATGGCTGACGGCACGCCCATCGTCGATCGCGGCATGCAGTGGGGCGAAGTATCGCGGGCACTGCATCGCAACGAGCGGGACAAGGGACTGGTAGGCACCATCGCCGTTGTGGCCGACTTCGATGGCGACGGCAACACGGAAGCGATCCTGGTGCCTCGTGGCTATTCACAGAAGGAAACGACGGCCGTCACGATGCAAAATGGCCCCCCTGCGACCCGGGACGACGGGAGTCCGATCACGATCGAAGGCCGTGAGGTCAACTTCGGTGGCGGGACAGTGGCCGCAGTCGATTGGAACGCCGATGGGGTCGTCGACCTCATCGTGCTTGAAAGCGATCGGGGTGAGATGTGGAGCATGGACGCGGTAGGCGTCGTTCCCGAAGACCAGCGGGATCGGTACGACCGGGATGGTACCTGGTTCACCCGCTTTCCGAGACAGTCTCTCCACCTCTTCCGCAATACCAGCACGGCAAGCGGCATCGGATTCACCTATGCAGGGGAGGCGACCATCGAGTTGCCTCGGCATTCATTCCACATCAGCGTCGTCGATCCCACCGACCCGGCTTCCGGGCTTCTGCTGTTGAACTACTATGGCAGCGTCCACCACCTGCCGCTGTCGGCGCCGGGGGATGTTCCCGATTGGGGTGACGTGGCCGAGTTGTTCACCTTGCACGGCGAGCCATTCAACCGCATTGCCACGTTTCAGTCAGGTATCGGGGTTTCGGATGTACTTGACGCGGGACGTTTCGACATTTTGTCGGCCGACAACGCTGGCAACATCGACTGGGCGCGGTGCTACGGACGGGACGCCGCGAATCGACCGATCTACGACACGCCGCGCAAGGTCAAGCAGCGCAATCCACACGTCAACGGCGGTATCTTCTCGGTCCCCACGGTCGGCGACTGGCGTGGCACGGGCACGCCGGATCTCCTCGTCGGCAGCATCGAGGGGTATATTTTCTGGTACAAGACCCTCTCGACCGACCCACTGCGCTTTGCCCCGCCGGAGCGGGTGCGCTATGGAACGACCGAGATTCGCCGGCTGGCGACACCGTACCCCTCGGGAGGGCAGTACTGGGGCGGCTCCCAGAGCCCGTACGACGGCGAGACCGGTGGCTACAGCAATCCCGTTCTGATCGATTGGAACGGCAACGGACTGCTCGACCTGGTCGTGTCCGACATGGTCAGCCTCTATGAGTGGTATCCCAATTGGGGCACACAGACCGTGCCGGAACTGGGGCCACCGCAGCGTCTGCACATTACCGACGGATCGCCGCTCATAGGACCATGGCGACAGCAGCCGGGGATCGGCTGTTTCAGTAACGATGTGCTCCCGGACATCATCATCCAGGACCTGGACTTGGATCTGGCTCTGTACCGACGTACAGGACCTGACGACCTGTCGGCACTGCAACCCGGCGAGAAGCTGCGCTACGAAGACGGTTCGCCGATCAAGACCCACGGTGTCTACACGCCGTCCGGCGGCGACGGGCGCGGACGCACCAAGCTCAACGTGGTTGACTGGGACGGTGATGGTCTCCTCGATCTCCTGATCGGTGTCGGCCCACAGCACGGCAGCCCCTATCGCGGCAGCTATGTCCTGTTCGCCAGGAACGTCGGATCCAATCGTGAGCCGGTGTTCTCCAAGCCGGTCGTCCTGCTGTTCGACGGGGAAGGCCAGCCATTGGAATTCTGGCGGCACGGGGTGCACATGGCCCCGGTCGACTGGGACGGCGATGGTGCCTTCGAGCTGGTGGCCGGGGCGGATCAGGGCCATATCTGGTACTGGCACCCCGACCACTTCGGCCGTCCGGCCAACGGCGATCCGACCGCGATGGAACGACCGGATGGGGAGGAGGGCTTCGGTCCACGGGACGACTCCGGCGCAGGAGACGCCGTTTGAGCAGTCCACTCGAACCACTGACCTTCAGCCTTGAGCCGCGCTTACGGAGGGGAACGATTTGACAGCAGCAATCGACCAGCCCTACGGCATGCAGAACGCGCTCGCCGACAAGGCGCAAGAGCAGAAAGGCTGAAGTCAGCGCGGGTTCTGGTGTAACCTGCAGACTCCACCACTGTCACCCCACCCACCCACTCGCGTCGACGAGCTGCGCACCACCGCTTTTTGACCCGACGACGAATGTCCATCTGCGCCAACACATTAGCGCGCACCCCCTGAAGAAATCGACCGGCTGGCACAGCCTCTGCTTGTGCACGGACTCCACCCACTCCCCATTGGAGGCCGTGCCATGTCAGTGTGCCAACGCCCCGTCATCGACTTCGACTGCTGGGCCAGTCGTCGCCCACGCACTCCCCAACCACCACGACGCCGGCGCCATCGATCGCGCCCCCATCGCCGCCGACCAGGATCAGCTGGTGTCGCCATCGTCGCAACCCTGGCTGCCATCGTCATCGCCTTGGCCCCACCCACGGAGGCCCAGGTCCTGATCCAGGAAGTCCTGTACGATGGACCTGGTTCCGACGGTGACGATGCCTTCACCGAGCTGGTAGGACCAGCGGGCATGACGATGGAAGACTGGTCTCTCGTCGGCATCAACGGCGGCAAAGGCACGGTGTATCGCACCGTCGATCTATCTGGCGCCGTCATCCCCTCTGACGGTGTCCTCGTCATCGCCACCAGCAGCGCCAACGACTCGCTTGCTGCAGTCCGTGACTTCATCGGCTCCGTCGATTGGCAGAACGGACCAGATGCGGTGCGGTTGCTCGACGCCTCGGGGGCAGTCGTTGACGGCTTGCAGTATGGCGACGCCGGCGCCTTCAACGCCGGTGAGGGTACTCCGGCGCCTACCACATCCGCCGGCAAAAGCCTCTCCCGCGACAATTCGGCAACCGACACCAATGACAACCTCGCCGACTTCACCGTCACCGGCATACCTACCCCAGGTGTCGGCGCCGCGCCGGAAGTGGAGCCGCCGGACGCGGAACCTCCAGGCGCTGAACCACCCAGCACAGACCCATT